>CACKFQ010000001.1 GCA_902599555.1 uncultured Candidatus Actinomarina sp.
CAATACAATCAGCAAAATTCTGCAAGGAGAATCCTCTGAAAAGGGTCTGAATACATTCGCCAGGAAGTGTTGTAGTAGTAGTCGTTGTTGGTAATGTTGTACTAGTTGTTGAAGGACCAATTGTAGTTGTCGTTGTATTTGAAGGACCAATTGTAGTTGTCGTTGTATTTGAAGGACCAGTTGTTGGACAATCAACTGTAAAGCTTGGACCCCAACGTTTCCAACCTCCTGAAAAAGAATTTGAAGTTGTAGAGGTTTTGTATCTCCATCTAACGTTTTGTCCACTTGGAACATTTACAGATCCCCTTTCTGAGGTACCTGGTGCAACAGATTGATTAGAAACGAGTGTTGACCAGTTTTCTCCACCATCTAGGGAATACTCAGCTAAGAAATAAGCATTCGCATTTGAAGAGTCTGAGTTTGCCATATTGAAATGTATGAGTTTTGCACCTCCTGAACATTCATCTCGTGTATTGGAAACGGAAGGGTTAATTATTTGAATGACTGGCACTGTTGTTGTAGTTGTTGGTACTGGTTCATCAATACAATCAACTGTTTTTCGAAATCCACCCTTGGATTTCTGACCAGTCAAGTTATCTCTAACTATAAATCGTATTCTATAGGTTGAGCCTTCGGGCACGTTAGTAAGAGTAGAGATATAAATATTCTCTCCACCACCAAGACTGTATGTCCTATCTAAAGCTTTTGTTTTGTTAATAAAGATTTTTATTCTTAAGGTCATTCCAACATTTGACTGACCATTGAGTGCGGAAAGTCCAAACGAAGCACTTCCATCACCACTACATTGGCCATTATTAATAATTTGAGGTTTAAAAATTGGTTCAAATATCGTCGTAGTAGTTGTAGGCAATGTTGTTGTAGTTGTTGTAGTAGTAGTAGTTGTTGTTGTTGTAGTAGTTGTTGTTGTAGTAGTAGTTGTTGTTGTAGTAGTTGTTGTTACTACACAGCTTGCAGTGTATGAAAGAGTAGGATCAACACCCGGAATGTCTGTATCTTCAGTTACCCAAGTATTACTATCATGTGATCCATTTGGTTTTCTAGAACTATACCTCCATTGAATGCTCTCTCCATCTGCAAGCGCAGGGGCAGAGTAAGTCTCCGAGGAATTAGCTGTTACTTCTTCATCGTTCTTTAATTCAGTCCAGTTTGAACCACCATCAGTTGAGTACTCAACTCTGTAAAATACAGAAACAGTAGAGTCTGAACCGCTATTTAAAGTAATAGATGGTGTCTGAGTCTGAGAATCTGAACATGCTCCAAGTGATGTTGAAACACTTGCACATGAAATAGTAAGTTTTGAACCAATCTCTGTCCATGTGCTACCACCATCAACTGAATATCTATGTTCACGACCTGTACCGTTTGCAGCACCAGAATTAAAATTAAATTGAGTATCAGCAACTCCAGCATTAATTGAAGTTCCATCGGTACCACCACCAGCGCTAAAATACTCCCAGTCACCTACATTTCCTGAAAGAGCATTTGTGACCCTTTTTTGTATCAATACTGTAACTGCAACATTGCTACCGCTATTGTCTATGTTAAGTTTCATTTTACCCATAGTGCCACCTTGGCCCGTACCATTATTTTTACAACCATTACTTGCGTGGGTCGCAGTAATTGCAATTACAGGGCAGTCAATGGTTATAGTCGATAGGGTTGCCTCTGATTGACTTAATCCCTCAGATGTATTTGTAACAGTATATTTTATAATTACTGAAGTTCCATGACTCTGTGCTGGTACTGAGAGTGATGAACTATCAGTCTGACCTGCTGCTACTGTTGTTGTGCTTAATGTTGTGTAGTTTGATCCCCCGTCAGTTGAGTAACTAACAGTAAATGTTCCTGCTGCTGTAGAACTTGAGTTATCAAGAGTAACTGGAATCGGAGCACTTCCAGCAGAACAACTACCAGCAGCTGCTGTAGCACTGGCATTCAGTACAGGACAATCTATTTCTATACTGCTCAAATTTGTTGTCGAAGCAGATGAGAAGTCTGTACTAGAGGAAGTCTGATAACGAATATAAACTGTAGTGTCATTAGCAAAGGATGAGCCAGAGAGGCTTACTGTAGAGGTAGTATCTGCACCGACTTCAACATGAGAACCTCCAATTCCATCAGTCCATGTTGAATTATCAGTAGAGTACTGAACTTTAAAGTAATTAGAAGAACCTTGTCCTGTGTTGTCTAATAAAACATTAATCGGTGCACCACCACTAGAGCAGGTTCCATGACTTGCAGAGACTGCTGGTGTAGTACAGGATACACTATCGCTTGCAGAGAGAGTTGTGTAGCTGCCAGAAAAAGATCCAGAAATTGTTGAAGTTTTATATCTCCAAATTATTGTAGAACCGTTATTTACACTTTGTGTCACTGTGTCTGCACCACCTGATGTTACAGATTTGCTGGCTTCTTTTTCTGTCCAGTTTGATCCACCGTCTAGTGAATATTCAATCAAGAAGTAGGCTGTAGCTTGTGATGAACCACTATTTGAAATTGACAATGTTGATGTTTTAGAAGCACCAGAACAACTTCCAGATAAAGCTTGAGATGCAGAGGTGGTAATATTACAACTAACCGCTGAACTTGCACTACCTGTAGCTGTAGGAGTTCCAGTAAATGTTGCACTTGTTGTAGATGTCTCATATCTCCAGGTAATAGTTGAGCCAACGGGTACAGTCTGCGTCAAAGTTTCTGTACTGTTTATTCCAACTGACTGATTAGCGGCTTTGGTGACCCAAGAGCCGCTATCAATCTTATACTCGACTTTTACGTATGCTGTTGTTGTAGCAGAAGACGAGTTAGTAATTGCAAAACTTGATGTTGCCGCACCACTAGAACATCCTCCAAGGGTTGGCGAGACGCTTACATCTATTGTTGGGCAATCAACAGTAAAGTCAGGACCCCAAGTTGAGTATCCACCTGAAAAAGAATTAGAAGTTGTAGAGGTTTTGTATCTCCATCTAACGTTTTGTCCATGTGGAACATTAACAGAGGCTGTTTCTGAGCTGTTAGGTGCAACAGATTGATTAGCAACAAGTGTTGACCAGCTTAATCCACCATCTAGAGAGTACTCTACGAAGAAATAAGCATTTGCATTTGCAGAGTCTGAGTTAGCCATATGGAAGTGTGTGAGTTTTGCACCTCCAGAACAAGCATTTCGTGTATTAGAAACAGAAGTGTCAATAACTGGACAGTCAACAGTAGAGCTTGCAGAGAGAGTTGTATAGTCTCCTGAAAATGATCCAGATGATGTAGATGACTTATATCTCCAGGTAATTGCAGCTCCATGTGAGACGGATTGAGTCAAGGTTTCAGATCCATTTTGAGCTACAGATTGATTTGCTGCTTTCTGAGTCCAGTTTGAGCCTCCATCAACAGAGTACTCAACTAAGAAGTATGCTGTTGTGTTAGCAGAGCTAGAGTTAGATAAAGTTAAAGTTGAAGTTGCTAATCCACTTGAACAACTTCCGAGTGATTGAGATCCGCTTACATCAATCACAGGACAATCTACTGTACCACTTGCTACAGTAGATGCAGTCAATCCAGTAAAGGTATTAGAGGTATCAGAAGAAGTAATTCTCCAAGTAATTGCTGAGCCGTGAGATACAGATTGTGTAAAGTTAACACCTACTCCATTAACTATGATGTAATTAGAACTTTTAGTTGAGTAATTAGATCCTCCATCTGTTGAGTATTCAACTTTCACATATGCAGTTGAGCCTGAAAAGTTAGTGACTGTAAGCGTTGATGTCGCCGCACCACTGGAGCAACTACCAAGTGATTGTGAACTTGAGACTGTTACAGGCTGTGGACAATCTACAGTAGAACTTTCAGATGTTGTTGAGGATGATAATCCAGTAAAATCACCAGATGTGTCTGAGGAAGTAACTCTCCAAATTATTGTACTTCCATCCGAGACTGATTGAGTAATCAATGCACCCTGACCATTAGACAATGTGTAATTTGCTTCTTTAGTTGTGTAGCTAGAACCTCCATTTGTAGAGTATTCAACTTTTAGATATGCTGTTGATCCTGATGTATTAGTCACTGTAAGCGTTGAGGTTTGAGCTCCACCTGAACAACTACCTAGTGACTGTGAACTTGAGACTGTAACAGCTGTAGGACAGTCAACAGTAGAGCTTGCAGAGAGAGTTGTGTAGCTGCCAGAAAAAGATCCAGATGATGTAGAAGATTTATATCTCCAGGTAATTGCTGCACCATCTGCAACAGACTGAGTCAGTGTTGCAGATCCATTTTGAGCTACAGATTGATTTGCTGCTTTCTGAGTCCAGTTTGAGCCTCCATCAACAGAGTACTCAACTAAGAAGTATGCTGTTGTGTTAGCAGAGCTAGAGTTAGCTAACGTAAGCGTAGAGGTTTGGGCACCACCAGAACAACTACCACCTAAGGACTGAGATGCTGAGGGGTCAATATATAAACAATCAACTTCAGAGCTTGCTACCTCTGTACCTCCTCCGGAAAAAGTATCACTTGTTGATGAGGTTAAGTAAGACCACGTAATGGTAGAACCATCTGGCACGGATTGTGTAAATGTTGTTGAGCCACCTACTGCTACCGATTGATTTGTGTTGACGTTGACCCAGTTTCCACTATCGATTTTGTAGCGTATATAAAAATATGCTGTTACTGTTGCCGAGTTAGAGTTTGCTATAGTCAATGTAGAAGTAGCGGAGCCAGCTGAACATCCTCCAAGTGATTGAGAAACAGATGGGTCAATATAAGGACAATCAACAGTCGCACTGTTCATGTCACTGCTTGTGACATAACTGCCAGAGAAAGATCCTGATGTTGAAGATGACTTATATCTCCACTGTATTGCTGAACCATGTGGTACAGAGTGTGTCAGAGTTGCAGATGCATTTTTTGCAACAGACTGGTTTGCTGCTTTCTGAGTCCAGTTTGAGCCACCATCAGTTGAGTATTCAACTAAGAAATAGGCTGTTGTATTGGCTGAGTTAGAGTTTGATAAAGTTAATGTTGATGTTTTTGCACCAGCTGAACAACTTCCAAGTGATTGTTGTCCACTGACATCTATTATTGGACAATCAACAGTTCTAGAGGTCGCTGCAGTGTAAGACCCAGATGATGGGTTTGAGAGTCCAGATCGAACTTGAAAATAAACAGTTGTACCGTGAGTTTGAGCTGATGAAACAGAGTATGTCTCTGTTGCCCCAGATGAGATAGCATTTCCATTTTGTAAAGTTGTCCACGTCGAATTGTCAGTTGACCATTGGACGTCGAAATAACCTGTACTATTTCCCGTATTCGTAACTGATATTGTTGGTGTAGAGCTTCCTGAAGAACAAGATCCTGCTGATGTTGATGTGGTAAATGTTGTAGTACAGCTGCTAACTGTTGAACTTGCACTTAATGTTGTATAACTTAGTCCTGTGAAATCATTGTTTGTATCAGAATCTATATATCTCCAAGTAATCGTAGAACCACTAGGTACCGATTGTGTCAAAGAAGTGTTTGTAACACCAGCGCCTACCGACAAGTTAGTACTGGCATTTTGATATGAGCCACTATCAATTTTGTATTGAACATAGTAATACCCTGTAGCACTTGAATTATTTCTAACGCTCAGAGTTGAAGTCGCATTACCATTGCTACATGTACCAAGTGATTGCGAGACAGTTGAACTAATATCATTGGGACCACTGCTACAATCAGAAGCGTCTACAATTATCGTTACAGAATATGCACCCGCTGAGGGCGTCCGTAAACCATACGTACTATTTTCTGCGTACCAATTTAACTGGACTGCTGTGCCATTGGCCTGTGCGGGTACAGAGAGCGAGGTATTGCTCGCACCTCCATTTACACTTGTACCTGTTGTAAGATTCGATGTGGGTCCATTAATTGAATACGTGACAACATAGTTTGCTGCAACATCGCTTCCTGAGTTATTTAAAGTTACTGCTACAGTTTTGTTATCGCCACTACATGAGCCTTGTGCAGCAGTGACTGTTGGTACAAATTCATCGTTTCCTGAAAGACCAATACCACAACCAGCACCATCAGTGTTACTAGAACTATTAAAGTCATCATTTGTCTCTGTTAATGAGCCAGCAGATTCATCATATAGCCAGAGATCTCCAGTATTGTTTTCTAAGAAATACACATCTCCATTACCAAGTGACATTGCTGCACCTGAGTTTGAACCTATTCCGCTACCAATATTTCCATTTATTACGCTAAGATCTATTGTCATAGCTTCACTGTTACTTCCAATATTTGTATGCGAAGTTATCTCAGCACCAAGTAAATCGTTAGCGTTTGAATCATAACCAACAAAGTCATTACCAGATGGATGATTAGATACCCATGCAAAGTCTTTTGCTTTATTTGAACCATTACCTCCATTAGTAATAGTTAGATTAATAACTTTATAAGTACCATCACCATTTACTCTGATAACTTTTTGATTTCCATTAAAGAAACCTTTTGACGTAACAATGTATTTGTACGTTGTACCACCAGAAACAACTTCATAGTTTGAAGCTGCGTTGTTGTCACCTGAACCAAGATTGACAGAAGATATATAAGAGGTCGTTCCAGCTCCAGAGTTGTTGTAATTTAATTTATATAGGTATGCGTTTCCATTACTTTTTTTTAGTACTGCGAACATTTCACCATCTGTTGTGATGCTGAGTGCGTTCACTTCTTCTATATTGCTATGACTCCAGTTGCCAAATTCTTCAATAGTTGTAGTGCTGAAGGTACCATTATCATCGTTAACTCCACGTGTGATTGTTAAGGTGCCACTAGCCCAGGTGCTTTGATAGATATATGTTCTTCCATCACTATCAACACAATCAAACTCGCCGGATGCAAAGGCGGGTTCTGAATCAATGGTCTCAATAGTGACAAATGCAAGAGTAAAAATCATCATAAAAGACATGGAGACATTAAAGACTTTTATTAAAAATGGACGCATATCACTAAAACGCACATAGCGCATGCGAGCATAAGCATTGCTAAACAATTTATTCAACATATATTTCTACAACAACATATTTATTTTAAATTAGAATCTATTCCAAGACAATATTATTTTTTATATAAAGGTTAAAATTGCCTCAATGATTTCAGCGTTTTCTGTACTTAAGGTTAAAAACTGCTCTTTTTCCACTATTTTTGACTCTGTAAAGTCATTGATAAGTGGTGCTATGACACTTCCAAACTTTTCAGGAGAGGCTGTAGCAACTGCGACAGTTGGAAGAGAGGAGTCATTGTCTAAGGCCATTTGTACAGATGTCACAGAGTGCGGGTCAAAAACAAGAGCAAACTCATCATGTAAAGATTTAATTAAAGTTGTAATGTTCTCATCTGAAAAAGTAAAAGAAGAAAACACTTTTTGTAAGCCATCAACACTATTCTCGTCTAACTGTGCCTTTGAGTTCGTTTGTAGCTGACCATAAAAACTCTTTGCATCACTAGAGAGATCAAAAATTAATCTCTCTAAGCTGGAAGGAATCTGAATATCCATACTAGGTGCAACACTTGGTTGTGTAACAAGAGGCTCTAATACTCCCCCATCAATAAAACGTCTCAGTACATCGTTGACATTTGTACTACAAAGAATTTGATTTATTGGAAGTCCGTGATTTCTGCCAAACCAGGCAGAGTATGCATTACCAAAATTTCCTGATGGGATTGCCACGTTTATTGGAGCAGTAAATTGTTTTGTAAGCCAAACATAATATGAAACCTGTCCCATGACTCTAAGCCAGTTAATAGAGTTAAGAGAAATGATTCTTCGACCAAATGGATTCTCTGATAATAAATCCTTAGCAATTCTCTGACAGTCATCATAAGATCCCTCTACTGCAATATTTAATACATTGTCTTGAATGACACTTGTCATTTGCTTTCTCTGATACTCACTAACTTTATTTGCTGGATGTAAAACAACGATATCAATATTTTCAGAATTCTTTACAGCCTGTATTGCTGCACTTCCTGTATCACCACTAGTAGCAACAATGACAAGCCCTCTCTCTCCCAACTCATCAAGTCTTCTGTTTGCTATTGCACCTAGAGGTTGCAGTGCATAATCTTTGAACGATTTTGTGGGACCGTGAAAAAGTTCCATAACAACTGTTGATGTATTTAACTCTTTTAAAATTGGTTCTGGAGAATTTTTAAATCCAGGATATATTGCTAAGTCCTCTACATATTTTGCTGATGCTTTATCAAGAGATATAAAAATAGTTTTTACAAAATCTTCGTAACTTAAGTCTTCCTGTGTTAGATAAGCTAGATTTTCTAAAGTTATTGAATCAGGTAGGTATAAGCCTTTATCTGGTGCAACTCCTGAGAGAATAACATCTTGAAAAGACAGTGTCTCTTTATGGCCTCTTGTTGATTGGTAATGTACCACTTAGCTGTAGACGCGAAGTGTTGATGTTACCGAAGTAACTGAGTCAAGTGAGGTAATTTGCTTAATTGAATTCTGCATATCTTTTTCTGGAGCTTCGTGAGTTACTAACACTAGTTCTGCCTGCTCGCCACGACCTTCTTGAATAACGCTCTCTATACTTACATTATTCTGACTAAATGTTCCGGCTATAGAAGCAAGTACGCCAGGTTCATCAGTTACTGATAACCTAATAAACCAACTTGAAAAGACGTCGTCGAAATTCTTATTATCATTTTTTTGACTTCTTAGTGGATACCAGTTTGACTGGTTGCTTGAAAGTTGATGACAAGCACTTAAGACATCTCCAATAACTGCACTAGCTGTAGGGGCAGCGCCTGCACCCGGGCCAGAAAATACTAATTGATTTATATTCTCTCCCTCAACGACCACTGCATTAAGAGCTCCTCTGATAGCTGCTAATGGATGTTTAGTATCTATAAGTACAGGATGGACTCTTGCATTGAATCCACCATCTTCATTATCAATGAGCGCAACAAGTTTAATTGTTTTGTTTAACCTGCTTGCCCAATCAAAATCTTCTTTAGTAATTGAGGTGATTCCCTCAGTATGTACATTATCCTTGTCTGGAGTTGCACCAAAACAAATTAAAGAGAGAATCATTGCTTTATACATTGCATCAATGCCTTCAACATCATTGGTTGGATCTGGTTCTGCATAACCAAGTTCCTGAGCGGTGCTTAATGCATCTTCGTAAGTACTTCCCTCTTCCATAGATGTAAGCATGTAATTACTTGTACCATTAATAATGCCTGTGACTCTACTTAAGTCTTCACCTCTTAAACTTTCAATAAGAGGTTTCAAAACAGGAATCCCAGCTGCAACTGCAGCTTCAAAATATAAACAAGTATTATTTTCCTGAGCTAGTTGTACTAATTCATTTCCACAATCTGCAATTATGTCTTTGTTAGCAGTAATAACTGCTTTTCCATTACTCAGGAGTGACTTTATGTAATCTTTTCCAGGCTCAACACCACCAAGTACCTCTATTACTAAATCTATTGAATCATCATTTAATATATCTTCAAAATTATCGGTCACTACATCATTATTGAAAGTTCTCTCTTTAGATATATCTGAAACCAAAACGCTTTTAAGATCAATCTCAACTATTTCATTATCAAGGTTTTCAAGACGCTCAATTACAGCAGAACCAATATTGCCCGCACCTAAAACTGCTACAGAGTATGAATTGTTTTTCATAATTAGTAAGGATAAATGCTAATTTTTTTGAAACAACAATTTATTTAACGAGTTTAAGAGATTTTTTCCCTGACCAATTTACTTACAACAGACCCATCAAGACCATCTGCTTTTGCCATGACAGCACCAATAATTTTCCCCATTTGAGACATGTCAACATCTCCCATTCCGGAAAGTACTTCTTCTATAATTGCTACAACTTCTTCCTCGCTTAATTGTTCTGGCAACCAACCGCTTAGAAAATCTATCTCAAATTGAATCTTATCTGCCATCTCTGTGCCTCTATCGCCTAATGATTTATATTCTTCAACTGCTTTTGTCATTTTTTTCACATAAGAGGAAATAACACCGAGAACTAATTCATCTGTCGCTTCTTCACCTTTTTCAGACTTCTTTTTTGCAATCTCAGTTTGCACTTGTCTAATAGCATCTAATTTAGGCTTGTCTTTTGCCTTCATAGCTTCTTTTAGAGCATCACTCAATTCATCAATTAAAGCCATAATCTCACTTTCTGTATAACTGCATTGTATCAGGAATGTCTGTGACAATTCCGTATATTTCCATTTCCATATATCGCTGAAAATCTATTTCATCATTGACGGTCCACAGAACAGTTTTTTCTTTTGGTAGGTCAAAATTTCTACTGTCTATCAAAGTATGGTGAGCCATAAAAAATAAGTCTTCATCATGGTTAGACAGTGATTGTGCTTGAAACAGTTCTTCTTCTTTATCAAAAATAATTCCATAATTACTGATAAATAAATCTTTAAATGACTGTATTGCTTTCCAGTTAAATGAAGAAACAATATCATCAGGTTCTAATATTGAAAGCATCTTTTGAAATAATATGTCTATTTCTGAATCATCTAGTGAATCGGTTTTTATTTCAAAGTTAATTTTTCCAAGAAGTTGCTCTCTGGAAATCAATACACAATCTTCTAATGATTCACCATTTAGCAAGATATCTAACTCTGCAAGGGTTAAGTCTTTTATTAAATTGTCTCCAATATTTGGATCATGGAATAAAATTAAATTTTTATCTTTAGTCAATCGAACATCAATTTCAACAAAATCGCAGTAATTATTGGCTTTATTGATGCCTGTAAACGTATTTTCTTTGTAAATATGAGGTAAACCTCTGTGGCCAAAAATTTTTCTCAAAATGCCTCCATATAAATTCGAGTTTAGTACTATTAAGTAACTAGCTTGTGAAATATTTCACAAAGTAAGGAAGTATGTGTAAATGTTAAATATTGACTTTGAACAAGAAGACTGGATGTTAGAAGGTGGCTGTGTGTATGCAGACACTGATCTATTCTTCCCTGTCGGCTCGTCTATGAAAGCAATGAAACAAGCCAATGAAGCTAAAGCGATTTGCATGGAATGTCCTGTTGTCAATGAATGCCTAGACTACGCAATAAGAACCAATCAAGATTCTGGGATCTGGGGTGGTACTACTGAGGAAGAGCGTAAATCTATTAGAAGGCATTACCGTAAAACTGGTTTAGTAATTAACCGTTAGAAACTAAGCCCGCTCCTCTTTTACCATCTGATTCATCACTAAATTCTATAGCTTGGATGAGGGAAGTATTGATTGCTATCTCACCGTCTTCATCTGAATGCATATAAAAATCATTTTCAGATGATAATTTTTTTAATTCTTCCAAAAATTTTTCTTTATCTTTAATTTCAACTTCAATACCTGCAGTAGAACCTACCATATATATTTTTGCTGTTAAATTTTTAGCCATATCTTCTCCTATAAAACGTTTTCACCCATAAACAAAGCTGATACTGAATCATCAGTAAATATTGATGTTAGTGCATTAGCAATTATTGTTGAAACGCTGAGAACCTCTACTTTACCAATTTCTTTAGAATTTCCATTTTGAGTTAGAGTGTCCGTGACTACTATTTTATCAATCGGCGCATCCTTTAACTCCTCTACCGAACCATCTGAGAATATACCATGTGTGGCAACAACGTTTACTGACTTTACCTCTTTTTCTTTGATAATTCTTGATGCAGCTGCAATAGTGCCGCCAGTATCAATAATGTCATCCAAAATAATTACATGACGATCCTCAACTTCACCAATAACAGTAAATGACTTTACTTCATTGTGAATCTTTGGGTCTCTTTTCTTGTGTACGAAACCTACGTAAGCTCCGAGATGTTTTGCAAATGTTGTAGCTCTTCCAACCCCACCGGCATCGGGAGAAATTACTGAAATGGGTCCATCAAACTTTTCTTTAAAATAATCTACAAATAATGGCATCGCAGTTAAATGATCAAAAGGTTGATCTACAAATCCTTGTATTTGTTGTGTATGTAAATCAATTGAAACTAATCTATCTACACCAGCAGCTATATACATATCAGCAATCAATCTTGCAGTAATTGGTTCTCTTGGTAATGCTTTCTTATCTTGCCTTGAATAAGGATAGAAAGGTAGAACTGCAGTTATTCTTTTTGCAGAAGCTCTTTTCAAAGCATCAACTAAAACTAATTGTTCCATGATTGTTTTATTGACATCACCAGAGTGACTTTGTAAAACAAAACAATCTGCACCTCTTACGCTTTCATTTAGTCTGATGTAAATCTCTCCACTAGCAAATTCTTTAGATTCAACTGTTGAGAGTTCTGTACCAAGATTAGATGCGACTTTAGATGCAAGCTCTTCGTTTGAAGAGCCAGAGAAAAGAAGCATTTTTTTCTTACCTAGTTGCTCAATCATTTTTTCTTTTTCCTATCAACATATCCTTCGACATTTTTTTGATTATTTCTCTCAATTCCTAATGCTTTTGATGGAACGTCCTTAGTGATAACTGAACCTGCTCCAATCATAGATTCCTCTCCGATTGTAACTGGCGCAACTAACATTACATCTGACCCAATAAATGCACCATCTTTGATCTCAGTTTTGTGCTTTTCTTTTCCATCATAATTTACAGTAATTGCGCCTGCAGAAAAATTAACATTCTCCCCTAGCTCAGCGTCCCCAACATAAGCAAGGTGAGGTACTTTGCTTCCTTTTCCTATTTTTGATTTTTTAGTTTCTGCAAAAGAACCAACTTTAACCCCCTCACCAAGTTCAGATCCTGGTCTGATGTGAGCAAATGGTCCTATTTTTCCATTTTCTTGGATTGTTGATTGATCTATTACAGAATTTACGACTGTTGAGTTTCTTCCAATACTGGAGTCGCTGATTTGTGCATTTGGACCAATTACGCAGTCTGTATCGATGCTAGTTTTACCAGTTAAATGAGTGTTAGCTAATATTTTTGCTCCAGAGGATATAGTTACTTCAGAGTCAATATAAGTGGACGTAGGATCTTGAAAATAAACACCCTGCTCCATGAAATCTTCAATTAATTTTTTCTGCATTATGTCTTCAACTTCGTTTAGTTGACTCATAGAGTTTATTCCTTTAATTGAATCTTCATCTACTTGTACTATAACGATATCTTGTTTTTGATTATTTGCAATACCTATTAAGTCAGTTAAGTAAAATTCTCCTTGAGCATTTTTAGTATCTAGAGAGTCAATATTATCAATTAAGAAATCTGTATTAAAACAATAAATACCTGAATTGATTTCATTAATTTTTCTTTCATTATCATTGCAGTCTTTTTCTTCCATAATTCTTATCTCTTCATTATTTCTAATAACTCTTCCATACCCATGTGGATTTTCCACTATAGAAGTAAGGAATCCTACGGATGAAGATTTAGTTTTTACTTCGCTTATAAGATTTTGGATATCTTTAGCATCAATGGCTGGAACATCCCCTGGAACAACTAATGTAAATTCAGATTTATTTTCAACAAATATTTTATCGTTAACAACAGTGGAAACTGCATGTCCTGTACCTAATTGATCTTTCTGTAATATATATTTTTTTGAAGGAGGTAATGAATCTATAACCATATCTGCTTCATGCCCTACAACTACGTATTGGTTTTCAATAAAAGAAAGCGTATCCAATGAATGAGCGAGTATTGGTTTGCCAAGAACTTTGTGTAAAACCTTAGGCAAGTTGGACTTCATCCTAGTCCCTTTACCTGCTGCTAATACTACGACTGATACACTCATTTATAAAATACTGGCTGGGGGAGAAGGACTCGAACCCTCAACGTTGGGACCAAAACCCAATGTGTTGCCAATTACACCATCCCCCATTTGTTATAAACTTATATTAATCATCATTCTGATACAAACTACAATCAATTTTTTTACAATATTGAATAAAATTAAAATTTACATTTTCAGGTTTTAATTCTTCTCTTGCTTCGATAAAAGAAAAGAAAGATGATCCGCTTCCAGACATAAAAAATTTATTCTGGTATTTTTCTTGAAGACCATCTCTCAAAGATACGAGTTCAGGATATACCTCAGTAGCAGCTGGCCAAAGATCATTAAAAATCTCAATTGCATTCCAAGTATATGTATCCCTATTTTTAGAATCCAAGGTATCAAATGTATTAAATACGTCCTTAGTGCTCAATCCAACTTTGGGTATTGCAATTAATAAATCTAAGTCAGAATTTAAATCTAATGGTTCTACAATCTCACCAATCCCATTAATTACTGCAGAAACACCTTGTATAAAAAATGGAACATCGCTACCTACTTTACGAACTATTTCAAGATTTGAAGGTAAATCTAATTCATAATTATCACAAAGATAGCGAATTAGTGCTCCTGCGTCAGAACTTCCACCACCAAGTCCACTATTGTATGGAATTTTTTTATCTATATAAATATCAAAGCTTTTATCGAAAGAAGGGTTATTTTTCCTTATAAGTTTTAAAGCTTTATGAATCGTACTTTCAATATTGTTGAGATTTCCATCACTGAATTTGATATTTTCACTTATTGATTCTTCGATTTCTATATCGTCATATAAATCAATAGGTATCATCAAAGAAGATAGTTTATGTAAACTGTCTTGTTTTTCAGAAAAAATTTCTAAATTTAAATTTATTTTTGCAGATGTTCTTAATTTCATTTTGTTTCCTCAGCAATTAATAAAAAATCCTCTGGACTCAAATCGGACGCACGTAAATTTGCGTCTAAATTGAGTTTGCTAAGTTTATCTTCATTGACTATCGAACTTAATGAACTTCTAATCTTTTTTCGTTTCTGCTGAAATGCAATTTTAGATATTTCAAAAGCTTTTAACCTAATATCCTCATCAAACAAACTCTCTCTTTGAATAGTGACTACACTTGAGGTAACTTTTGGTTGTGGATAGAAGCAATTTTTTGAGACATCGAATTGTATCTTTGTTTCCGTAAACAACTGGAATAAAACTGAAAGCGATCCATAATCCTTTGTTCCCGTTTTAGCAACCATTCTCTCGCCAACTTCCTTTTGGACCATCACTACATATCTATGGATCACAGGAACTTCAGTAATAAGATTTACCAATAAACGTGTGCCGATGTTGTAAGGCAAATTAGAGACAAATATCCACCAAGGTCCAGTTAAAGTTTGATAATCAAACCCCATTGCATCCTGATTGTAAATTTCTATATTTGGTATTTCCGAAAATCTTTCATGTAATATATCTGATGCTGCTTTATCTACTTCTACAGCTTTAATCCTGTAATTGTCTTTAAGTAATTCATTAGTTAACGAGCCGGTCCCTGGGCCTACTTCTATAATTGGATCAGCCAATTGGCCCTGGACTAATTTAGTGATTTTTCTCGAAATGTTTGTGTCTACTAAAAAATTTTGTCCAAGTTTATATTTTGGTTTATTTTTTAATTTCTCTATCCAAAAATATTCACTCATTAGGTTTCTCTATTCATTACTTTATTTGTGTTTGTAATTGTAATCTTGGAAAGTTCATTAGGTGTTACGCCAAGAAGCTCTGCTAGCTTTGCTCCAGTAAATTTAATATACGTTGGATTATTTCTTTTACCTTTAAATGGTTGTGGGGCTAGATAGGGAACATCTGTTTCTAAGAGTATCTTGTCTATTGGGATGTTTTTTACTGCAGCTTGTAGATCATGTGCAGTATCGTAAGTTACGATTCCTGAAATTGAAAAATAGACACCAAGGTCAATAAATTTTTTAGTCCACTTATTTCCCCCAGTCCATGAATGCAAAATAATCGGATTAGTAGTTTCTCTGGTGCTTAAAGTATCAAAAACATCTGAAAAGCTATCCCTGCAGTGAATAATCAAGGGTTTATTTAATTCTTTCGATACATCTAAATGAAATTCAAAATTTTTAATTTGATTTTCTTTAGATGACAAATTTCTATAGTAATCCAGGCCTGTCTCACCAATTAAATCAGCATCCTCCATTAATACTTGTAACTCATTTTTTATATCTTCTAATGAGTCAGCTTCATGAGGATGAAGTCCTGCTGACCAATAAGATTTTTCTGGATAAATTAGTGAGAACTCTTTGGCTTTTAATGAAGATGGTACATCTACACCAGGAATGATAAAGTACTCTAAATTAGATATATCTTCTTCATTTATCTCATCACCCATCAACTGTAAATGACAATGGGTATCTACCCACTTTATATCCTCTAATGTTTCCATTTTATTCACTACTATATAAGGATAGGATTATATAAATTTATGAGTAAAGGCAACTTAATTAAATTGACAATTTAGGCCGTGTTGTTATTCCTAAATCTATAAGAAAAGCATTAAATATTGAGAATAATGACGAAATATCTTTGTATGTTGAGGGTGAAAGCTTAGTTATTAAAAAAGGCCACAGATCATGTTTTCTGTGTGACTCAAAAGAAATAAAACATCAAATTGGTACAAAATTTATATGCACTGATTGTGTCAACAATATCAAAGATCTTTAATCTTTTCATATAGTTCATTAACCGACATATTTGATACGTAAGCTAAGGATTTGGCTATTTCTCTTTTTGGTACCTTTTGATCTAATAATATTTTTACAGCAGAATCAATATCCAAATCTATTTTTTTATCAATTTTTGAAGGACCTATAACTATTGTTATTTCACCTTTCAAGTTTTCTGAAATTTGATTTTTTAAGCTGTTTACCGTCCCTCTGTATATAGTCTCAAATTTTTTAGTCAGCTCTCTACATATAACAATCTCTGAATCCAATCCCTCTTTTTCAAAATAATCTAAATCTTTTAGGAGTCTTTTTGGAGATGTAAAACAAACTGATGGCATTTTAGAATTTAGCAATTTAATAACAAATTCTTCCTTTTCTTTTCCTGCTTTTGGAACAAAACCTAAAAATTGAAATTCATTCAATTCAAAACCTGAAACTACAAGTGCTGTCAAAACGCTTGAAGGACCTGGAATAGAAACAATATTGTAATTTTTTTGTATCAATTTTTGAATTAATACATTGCCTGGATCAGAAATAAGAGGTGTTCCAGCATCAGAAATTAATGCTACATTCATACCTTCACTAAGTGTTGCCTCTATTTCACTAATCTTATTTACTTCATTACCAACAAAATATGATTTTAAAGGGGTAGTTATAGAAAAGTTATCAGTTAGCTTTTTTGCCCTTCTTGTATCTTCACAATAAATCACATCGACAGAAGCTAATGTTTTCACAACACGTTCAGAGATATCTTCTAAATTTCCAATCGGTGTTGGACAGATGAAGAGAGTACTCATTCTTTTAGAAGTCGGTTAATTGGTTACTAATTGAATTTATTAACTCAAAATCTTGTGAGAGAACAAGTCTCATAGAACTTGTGTCTTTAGAAATCCAAAAATTAGTATCTCCAACATACAGAGTTCCACCGGCAAAAGGTTCTGAATTACTAAATCTTGCCTGTGAATCTGCCCATAATAAAAACGCATCATTGATTTCTTGAAGTTCGTTTTGATCATCACCAGTTATTTTTATAGTCATCAAAAGATTTCCAGAATTGTCTTCATAATCTTTCCATGCACCTCCACCTATGCCAACTGCTGCATTTATTGCATTTTTTTGACCTATCTTATCTTGCATTAAATAAACTAGATCTAAAGACCCAAAACTTCCCTCATCAATCAATGTATACCCATCAACTTCTATAGAATCTATAATTACCTCTTCATATCTTTCATCAGTAAAGAATTTTTCAGGTGCATAAATTTGCTCAGAAGTTGGAAGAGTATTTAAGCCATCATTTACATATCTATATAGGGCGTCGTTGAGCGCTTCCATTTTGCCATTTTTAATAATCTCTTTAGCCAAAACTGGTCCAATGTTGTAATACAGTTCAGCTGGGATATAAAAATATGATGGAAGACTTACTCTACAAGTAATGTTAGGGATTTGTGAATTAAAAGTCTGTCTGTCGTATTCATCAAAAGAACCTGTCCATTTACCCTCTACGTAGTCTGCTTGTGCCTCCATTAATGCCACAACACCTGGATAGTATGTAAAGTCATCTAATTCGTCCATTTCTTCATACCATTTGTCTGTAGCAAAATGCTGACCTTGAAGTGAGTGGACTAACTCGTGAACTACAACGCTTTGTTCATATAAGTTTAATTTTTTTTGATTTTTCTTAATTGGAACTCTTAAAATTTTATCTAGTAAGTTATACGAGCCTGCTGAAAAACATCTTTGAAATTCAACTTGAAGATTTAATAATTCATCTGGTGACAAATTATTTAAACCCCACATATTTTGTGAAAGAACTGCTCTCTCCCACTCACCCTCTTCATAGTCTTCTTCAAAATCATCAAGATAGGAAAGTGCATTATATTCTTGGTAATCACTAAGTGAATAAAAATGATATTCCGGATCAGAAGTAAATTCAAGTCCAATCCATTTTTCAACAAATTTCATCAATTCTTTTATCTGATCCTGCATTTCAATGGGTGGTTCAACTAGTTCTAATCCAAACTCATCTAAGGCAAAGGGCTCTTCGACGGCAATAGTCGTTGTTGTACTCGTCGAAGTGGTTGAGCTCTCTTCAGTTAAAGGTTCGGAAGATTCAACAGTAACTTCATCTGCTATAGGCTCTGCAGATGAACATGAAATCAAAATTAAAGTTAATAAAGTTAATGAAAATTTTCTCATAGGTTTTTAGATTACCTGTATTCTATTATTTATAAAAACAATTGGAGGAAAAATTGATTAAGGAATTTAGAGATTTCATCAATCGAGGAAATGTTGTAGAACTTGGTGTTGCATTTGTTATGGGTGCTTCTTTTAAGTCACTAGTAGATGTTTTCACAAAGAGATTAATTGAACCTTTAATAGGTCTAATTATTAATCTCCCAAATCTCGATAATTTAGGTCTTTTTGGAGATGTGGATCCATCTTCTGGAATGCAAGCTGGAAGTTTTGGAGCTTTCTTAGGCGAGATAATTAACTACACGATTATTGCATTTGTCATGTTTTTAGTAATAAAAGCTTATAACCATTTTGAAGATATGGTTGATGATGAAGAAGTAGATTCTGTTGTAGTCGCTGAATCAAAAGAAGTGCAACTATTAAAAGAAATTAGAGACGGCATTAATAAAATTAGCAAGTAATTAAGTAATATAAATTAATGAGTCAAAGTAACTTAAAACATTTATTTGTTTATTCACAACAGCAAAAGACAAAAGCCAAACGTGGAATTGTTTACTCAATTCTTAATAAGCTATTTGACCTTGCTCCCCCTGTATTAATTGGTGTTGCTATTGATATCGTTGTTGAGGGAAATGAATCTTTTTTATCATCGTTTGGTATTCCTGACAGAAGAAGACAACTAGTAATTCTCGCTATCTTAACATTTATAATTTGGGGTCTTGAATCTTTATTCGATTACCTCTCTGCAGTCACTTGGAGGGGCATTTCTCAAGATATAGAACACAGTTTAAGAACCGAAACGTTTGAAAATGTTTTAAGTCTAGACATGAAATATTTTGAAAATAAATCATCTGGAAGGCTGATGGCAATTTTAAATGATGATGTAAATCAGCTTGAGAGATTCCTTGATACCGGAGCTAATAAATTATTACAAACAGCAACAACAGTAATTGTTATAGGAGGAACATTTTTATATATTTCACCATTAATTGCTACATTCGCATTCATACCAATACCAATTATTATCTTTGGTTCGTTCAAATTTACCTCAACTATTGCCAGCAGATACGAACGAATTAGAGAATCAATAGAAACCTTAAATTCAAACCTTTCAAACTCAATTTCAGGAATACTAAATATTAAAAGTTTTACTAGAGAATCTAAAGAATTAGAACGAATTGAAACCTCGTCAAATGAAGTAAAGAGTGCAAATTACCATGCAATAAAATTATCAGCAGCATTTATTCCAATTATCAGAGTTGCAATATTATTTGGATTTACAGCGACTCTATTGATTGGTGGGTTTTTAGCTCTCGATGGAGAAATTAAGGTTGCAACTTACTCAGTGCTTCTATTTATTACGCAAAGATTATTGTGGCCTTTAACTGAATTGGGTGACACATTTGATTTATATCAGAGAGCGATGGCATCTTTCAATAGAATATTTTCACTGAAAAATGAAAGCTCAGAAATTGGTAATGGAGATATAGAGTTCAAAAAACTTGAGAACAAAATTGAATTAAAGGATGTATCGTTCTCATATGTTGATAACTTTAATGTGTTAAATAATGTTGATTTAATTATTGAAGCAGGACAAACTACTGCGATTGTTGGAAGTACAGGTTCTGGTAAATCTACATTAATAAAACTCTTGTTAAGGCTTTATGAAATTAATAATGGTTCAATATCATTCGATTCAAATAGTTTAAAAGACATTGAACTTTCATCACTTAGAGAAAAAATTGGTCTAGTCAGCCAAGATGTATTTTTATTTGAAGGAACTGTAATTGAGAACATAGCCTATGGGGATTTAAATGCTTCAGAAAGTGAAGTATGGAATGCGGCACAAAAGTCTGAAGCCGATGAATTTATAAATAATTTGCCTCAAAAGGAAAAAACAATTGTAGGTGAGAGGGGTCAGAAACTATCTGGTGGGCAAAGGCAGAGAATATCAATAGCAAGAGCAATTCTTAAAAACCCTGAAATTTTAATTTTAGATGAAGCCACTTCATCAGTAGATAATGAAACTGAAGCAGCTATTCAAAGATCTCTTGATATTCTTAAAAAAGATAGAACTGTTATTGTTATTGCACATAGACTTTCCACTGTAAGAAATGCTGACATCATATATGTATTAGAAAATGGTTCTGTAGTTGAATCTGGTAATCATGAGTCATTGTTAGATATTGAAGGTGTCTACTCTAAACTATGGTCAGTTCAAACTGGAGAAAAAATTTAACCAATCTCTTTTACGATGTGTTCTCCAATAGCTAAAGATGCTGTAGCCGCAGGACTTGGTGCATTCAGAACATGAAGAGATTGTTCTTTTCTTTCAAATACAAAATCATCAATCAGTGAACCATCTTTGCCAACTGCTTGGGCTCGAACTCCAGCAATCCTTGGAGTTAAATCTTTTTTAGTAATATCAGGAATATATTTTAAAATCTCTCTCAAAAAGACATCCTTATTAAGTGACCTATACATTTCAGATATTCCTGTTGAAAAATATCTTCTACCTAATTTCCACATGCCTGGGTAAGAAATAGTTTTACTAAATTCAGATATATTAATTTTTGACCAGTCATATCCCTCTTTAGCAAATGCTAAAACAGCATTAGGCCCAGCTTCGATTTTATTATCAACAGTCTTGGTTAAATGGATTCCTAGAAAAGGAAGATCTGGATCAGAGATAGGATAAATCATATTATTAACAAAATGACTCTTCTCTTCAGCAATTGTAAAGTACTCACCTCTAAAAGGAATAATTCTTAATTCTGGTTCAATATTATCTAGTTGTGCAATGTTATCTGAATAAAGCCCCGCACAATTAATTAAAAATTCAGAGTGAAAAACAGAATTGTTACTTTCAAGAATTTTTAAATCATTCTTGGTTTTAATTGATTTAATTTTTTGAAAATATTCTATTGTTCCACCTAGAGATTGAAACTTTGAAGCTAATTTTTTTGTAACCACACCATAATCTACAACACCAGCTTGTGGGACATGGAGAGCATTATCAAATTTACAGTATGGCTCCAGAGTTAATATATCTGATTTTTCCAAAACTTTTACATTTTCCATACTTAATTCGGTTGCTCTTTCTTCCAGAGAAGATAACTTATTCACATCAGTGTCTACAACAATTTTGCCTTCTAGTCTGAATGGGATATTTTCTTCCTCTAGAAATTCCAGTAATAATTCTCTGCCTCTTATGCATAAATTAGATTTAAATGAATTCGGTTTGTAATAAATTCCGGAATGAATGACTCCCGAATTTCTTCCAGACTGATGTTTTCCAGGAGATGTTTCTTTATCTAAAACAACTACACTATTTCCTAAACTTTGAAGTTTTAATGCAACTGACAAACCGACAATACCAGCACCTACAACTGCGTGTGTATATACTTTTTTCATTGGTGGAGGTGCGGGGAGTCGAACCCCGGTCCTTCCAAGCTACCTAACAGCTTCTCCGAGTGCATCCGATAAAATACGATCAGACTAGTTATCGGAACCTATGGCCTGAAAGGTTTACCTTAATCTTAGTAGTTAGTCGGTATCCTAACTGAGCATCCCACATTTCGACGCCATTGCTATCCGAGGTGGGAGCCCCGATAGGTGACGAGCAGCTTATGCTGCTAAAGCCAACTTAGGTTTGGCAGTTATATTGTTTTCCTACGTTTTTAACGAGGCCCTAGGACCCTCGACTCGCTACTGAGAGACTCACTTCAAAGTCGAAGCCAGTTCACCCCCATACAGTTTTATTAGCTCTAAAATTATACTTGAGAATTGGAATAATTTAAATATGAAAATTAATAACAATAGCTTTGAATTAAATGAGAAATTATCAGTAATTATAGACTCTTCTGATAATGATGGATTGATATTCATCCCAAACAATATTGAATTAAATATTGAAATTGAAAATTATTTTGGAAAAATTACGATAAATAACATTGGAATCTCCCCTGTTGAAAGTGAATTTCAAATAAGCAAAAACAGTATTGAATCACATATACCAAATCTTGATATCAAATTACTAGATAGGTATATATTTAAAGTTTTGTCTGATAAAGCAGGTCTTGCTTACTCTCCATATACCTACTTTCCAAATTACGACTTTACGGTTTTTGAAAAAGGAAGAAGGCCATCAAGCTTGGACTGGGCAATGTTTGCATCGTTATATGTATTTAGTTGCAATGTGCTCCCACAGTCTATCAAAGTTGAACTTTCGCTTGCTAAGTATTTAAGAATATCTGAGGAAAACTTGAAAAGATTTATGAAGAAAATTCCTGAAGATTTATTTAGGAAATCCGGACACATTGAATCTAGAGGTGGGGATATATCATTTAATGCCGAAAATCTCATCAAAGAATTTCTTGGTAACGATCAAGAATCTTTTGAGAACAATCCTTTTTTAAAATTTTACTCTGAGTCTGATTTTTCCTGAGCTCTGCTAACCATTGATATAACTTTATTAACTTTAATTTCCCATATTTCTCGATATGTAAATCCTGCTTCATCCCAGGTGACTTCTTCTGTTCTGCCATAAGGCTTACCCATATATCTATTTGATAAATAATCTATATGTTCATTAGCTGTTGGATCTTGAACTATTGTTTCCACAACACCTCTTATTTCCCAGCATGTATACATGTCAGTTGGATGAAATATAACAACTGAGATATTTGGTTCCTGTCTAATATTTTTTGTTTTTTTTCTTCCCTGTTCTGTATTAATAAGAATTTTATCTTCTTTATAGTCAACCCACATCAAATGGTTTTGGATTTCTTTTTCATTTACTTTGGTTGCAAGTGCACAAAAAGCATTGTTATCAATCGCTTGTTTAAGTTCAATTGGAAGTTGCATACACACTCATTTTAAGTAAAAATTATTAATATGGCATTTATTAAATTGTTCAAATTTGAGGATTCGACTGGACTTCTTAAAAAAGAGTATGAAAAAGGCATGAGAAGAGCTGGGAGAATTTGGAACGTTTTGACGATTCAGTCCCAAACACCTGAAATTCTAAGAGACTCAATGCGTCTTTATAACTCGACTATGTGGGGAAATTCAAAATTATCAAGATTTGATAGAGAACTTCTTGCAGTTGTAACATCAATTACAAATGAGTGCGAATACTGAATTCGAGCTCATCTATATGATCTCCGGTCGGAGACAAATGATCAAGAACTAGTTGACCAGATTGCAGAAGACTGGAGAAGTAGCAGACTAAGCCCTGAACAAATTACATTATGTAAGTTTGCTGAAAAACTTACTAAAAAACCTGGAAGTATTAATCAAAAAGACTTTACAAATTTAAAAAAGGATGGTTTTGATGACAAAATTATTTCAGAAGCTGTCCAAATTATTTCCTATTTTAATTACATAAATAGAGTCGCAGACGGTTTAGGACTTTCTCCTGAAGAATTTATTGATGAAAATGGTTATAAAATAAATCTTGAAGAATAACTGAGTTTCCCTAATATTTAATACATGAAAATAAATCCTATATTCTCTTTGTTTACTTCGCTAACTATTGCTTTTATTGTAGGATTTTCATTATCATCAAGTTTCAAACTTCCGTATGAACTAAGTCAATCATCAAACCTCGTATTAAATTATGATATAAAAATTAATGAAGAAGATCCTGATCATAATTTCACTACTGAAAATCAAAAAAATGAAAACCTTGATGACATAGACAAGCTTTCTAATGAGACTAATGCAGATGAATATACAAATATTACTTCCAATGATGTAGAGAAAAATGAAAACAGTATCTTACCCGAAAGCGACGGAGCAGAAGTAAAAATTACATCTTTTTCAATATATCAAATGGATGAAGAAATTGTGAACAACAAAACTGTACCAAATATAGATATGTCAAAAGGCTGCTTGGTAGATGATATTTTAAATGATGAAAGAGTTTGGTACTCACCCGATAGGTTAGAAAACTACACAAAAAGATTTTTCAACATTTCAATTCAAGTTGAGTTTGGTCTGAACTTAAATCCAAATTGTCTTGGAGAAATGGTAATGGGAATATTAAATGACCCAAGGGGTTGGTCCACAGTTGAAAATCAATCATTTCAAATTGTTGATAAAGAAGATGCAGATTTAAATATTGTCTTTGCTAAACCTGAAACAGTTGATGAGCTGTGTTATCCACTACAAACAAATGGTATTTATTCATGCAGAAATGAAAAAAATGTTGTAATAAATATGTTCAGATGGGTGTCGGGAGCAAAAGACTTTGATAAAGATCTAAGTACGTATCGTATTTATTTAATAAACCACGAAGTTGGACATTATCTCGGATGGGGACATAGTGATTGCCCTTCTGAAAATGCGTTAGCTCCAGTAATGATGCAACAATCCAAAACAACTGATGGATGCATTCCAAATGGATGGCCAATCTATGAAAGAGTTAAATTACTTTATAGTTCGCCTTAAATTTTTATATTCGAGTTTTAAGAAACTCTTTCTTCAGTGTTAAAAACTGACAGTGTTCCTTCAGAATTTATCATTTTGGTATTAGGAACAACACCTCTACTTTTTATCCAACATATTGAACTTAAGACAAGCATAACTCCAATGAATCCAAAGCTAATTGAATGACTTAATACAGTATTTTCAATTCCTCCGAAAAAATTACTAATAGCTAAAGCGCCAATAAAAAAACTATAAAATTTTAATAATATTTTTTGAGCATAGACTTCATTTATATACCTTGCCCAAAGCGCTAGAAGAGTAATTGATAATGAAGTTATCCATAAAACTCTACTTGAATTGAACCAAGAAGCAGTTGTTTGAACTGAATACTCAATTTTTAATAATGTTGAAACTGTGTTTGGGGCAAAAGCTAATGCTATAGTTACCAAGCCTGAAAGCATAGCTATTACGACATTTATTGATTTAAAATCAATTGAATCTAGATATGTATTTTTTTCCATGTCACATTATGTAATAAATACATAAGTTAAACAAGAGTTTTTTTAAAAAATTGGTGCCAGCCAAAAACAACAAATTGTTACGTTTATTATGATATTTATTTTTTTTTATTACAACTATTTTTATAAAAAGTTATATTTCAACTGAACTATCCCCAGCTAGTATTTTTTTTATATTTTCTACACTATCTAAACCCGCTTTGAGTTGTGCTTCATTTGTAGACGCTCCTATGTGTGGAGTGGTAATTAAATTAATATCTGCGAAATTATCTACATTTTTAGGTGGTTCTTCAGAGTAAACATCGAGACCTGCACCAAACAATTGTTTTGATTTTAGCATTTCAATTAGATAATCTTCGTCTACCACTCCACCTCTTGAGGTATTAATTAATATTGCACTCTTTTTAAGTAAATCAAGCTTTTCTTTTGAGATTAGATTCTCTGTTTCATCAGTTTTAATAACATGTATGGAAATTACATCTGAACTACTTAATAATTCATCTAGTTCTAAATTCTTTTCAAGTCCTTCCCAGTCTTTAATATAAGGATCGTAAAAGGCAACTGACATTCCAAAACTTTTCATTCTATCAGATACTAGACGTCCTGCTTTTCCAAACCCGATAATTCCGAGTTGCTTTCCAGACAACTCAATTCCAATAAACTCTTTTCTATCCCAATTTCCATCTTTTAAATGACTATCAGAAAGATTAATTTTTCTTGCAGCATTGATAATGAGTGCAACAGTGAGTTCAACTACAGAAGTTAAATTGGCTGATGGTGAGTTTGTTACTTTTATGTTTTTAGACTTTGCGTACTCTACATCAATATTGTCAACTCCTACCCCGCACCTTGCAATTATTTTTATCTTATTTCCTTTTTCAATTATTTCTTTTGTTAATTGAGTAGAGCTTCTAATAACTACAATTTCTGCATCATTAATTTCTGAAACTAAATCCTGATTTTTTGAATCAGATGAAGAGATGTCAATACAATGACCAATAGATTGTAATTCTTCTAAAACTTTACTATTTAATGTGTCGCAAATAAGTATTTTCATTATCTGATTTCTAATTTCCTTAAAGCCAATTCATGAATTTCCTTCGAAGCAGAAGCCAAAACATATGCATTACTTTGATTAAAATCTAGCTTTTTACCCTCCCAATCTGTCATGATACCACCAGCTCCTTCTACTATTTTAATTAGTGGTAAATAATCGTGGGGAGCAGTTAATCTCTCAGCAACAATGTCTATATACCCACTAGCAAGCAAGCCATAGTTATAACAATCACTTCCTGTTGTTGTAACCTTTACCGATTGCTCAAGTGATTGATATGCTCTCCACTTTTTCATTCCAAATTCATGACTAGAAGTTGTTGCCATGACAGCATCTTTTAAATCGTCAACAGCTTTGCATTTCGTAATTTTCTGATTCACCTTAGTTTCATTTGAACTAAACGAAGTCCACCTTTCTCCAAGAGCTGGACAATCTATTACGCCTCCAATCAATTCATCATTAATTACTAAGGCTATAAGAGTTCCGAAGTCATGCTTCCCAGCTACAAAGCTTCTCGTACCATCAATAGGATCTATGTACCACGTGACATTTTCTGACCCTTCCAAATTACCTAACTCTTCACCAATAATTTTATGACTTGGATACTTTTCAGAAATTTTACCTCTAATAAACAGTTCTATTTCCTCATCGGCTTTTGTTACAGGACTTAAATCTCCTTTAAGCGTTAAGTCTCTAATTTTTCGAAAATTTTTTAATGCAATTGCACCTGATAAATCCAATATTCTATTAATAAATTTTTCAAATTCAACATTCTTATCAATCACTAGAAACCACTTATTTAAATTAAAGGTTATTTTATATCAAATAAAATACCTTAGGACCGATTAACAAAGATTTAACAAAGGCTACTTGATGTAATTTAATTCTTTTAGCTTATTTTCAAGATCAATATCTGATGGTTCAACCAAAAATGATCCGTCATCAAAAACAATAGTTGGTATCCGTCTTTGATTAATTTGTAAAGATTTGATATATTCGTTTGCTTCTTGATTTGTATCAACATTGATTTCATTAAAATTAAGATTTAATTTTTTTAAGAGAGCTTTTGACCTTACACAATCTCCACACCAGTCAGTAGTATAAAAATCTATTTTCATTTTATGAATTTCCCTGAAGTGGGTCTAGCAATAAAGTCAGTATGTCGCTTAACCCTGCCAAACTTTGAAAAGCCGTCTCAAGTGAGATCACTGTATCAACGGCAACCTCTAACTTAGGTAGCAGAGATTGGATATCTGTAATAACAGCTAAAGCATTATCAACTTCTGAAGACAAAGTTTGTAACTCTGAATATAAGAAATACCCTGCACCCAAAAATAGAGTTAATAAAACTATTTGGAAAAAAAGAATTAATTTAAGCAAATTAGATTAGTGCTGAAACTTTTTCTTTTATGACTTCTTTTGGTTGTACGCCAACGAATCGCTCTTTAACTTCTCCGCCTTTAAGCATTACTACAGTAGGTACGCCCATAACACCATTTGCTCCAGCAATTTCTGGGTGTTGGTCAACATCAAGCTTGACAAACTCTACCCCATCAACTTCACTTGAAAGTTCTTCTAGAATAGGGCTTAAAACTTTACAAGGACCACACCATGTAGCGTGAAAATCTATTACAACTGGTGCTTCAGAACTTAATAATTCGCTATATTCTTGTGCATTTATATCTTTCATTTAACTCCTTAATTGCTTATTTATTTTATAACCTTTGGATTTATACAAGTAACTTTCTGTGATAAATAAATTAGAAATTTTCTTTATAATTGAATACATGAACAATGTAATTGTTTCACCACATTACTTATCAACAGAACTTGGTTCAACAATTTTTAACAAGGGTGGTAATGCTGTAGATGCAGCAATATTGACAAATCTTATCCAAGGAATAGTTGCACCAGAGACTTGTGGTATTGGAGGAGACTTATTCGCACTTATTTGGGTTCCAGGTAAAAGTAAACCAGAATTTCTAGATGCATCTGGTTATTCAGGTAGCAATGTTGACCAAAGCTTACTGTCAAATTATGAAAAAATCCCTTTAAACCATCCTCTGTCAGTAACTGTTCCAGGTGCTATTGCGGGATGGGGGGAGTTAAGTAATAGGTATGGAACTATTTCTATTGAAGATATTCTAGATATTGGAATAAACCTCTGTCATGAGGGATTTACTGTAAGTAAAGAGTTATTTAATTCATTAAAAATTCACGGCGAAGAATTAAGTGGACAAAACTCTGGGTATTCATTCTACAGAGATAGTCAACCCTATAGTGTTGATACATTAATTAGACGCCCTCAACTAGGAAAGACTCTAGAGTTATTAAAAGACCATGGGATTGAATATTTTTATAATGGTGAAATTGCCAAGGAGATATCTAATTCTGTAAATGGTTTTCTAACTGAAAAAGACTTATCAAACTATAAAGCTACTTGGAGAGAACCACTGCATCAAAAGATTTATGGATACGATGGTTGGACTACTCCTCCGAGTACACAGGGATACCTAACATTAAGCACTTTAAAAGGTTTTGAAATGATCAATAATAAAGATGACTATCTTCATACATTAATTGAGTCTTATCGAATTTGTGCATCAGATAGGGACAATATTACGTTTGACTATCAAGGAAATGATGAGAACTTTTTAGGAACTAATGATGAATATATCAGAGATAAAATGAGTCTTTTTGATAAGCAAGCTGCTGGAAACTATAATTTTCCAAATCCTCATGGTGGAGGGACTGCTTATATGAATGCAGTTGATGAGAATGGACTAGGTATTTCATTAATTCAATCAAATTTTTATGGTATTGGAAGCAGAATTGGAGTTGGAAATTATGGGTTTTTTCTTCACAACAGAGGGTGTGGATTTAATCTAATCAAAGGTCATCCAAATAGCTTAAGTCCTAACAAAAAGCCTTTACATACTTTATCCCCAACAATCTGGTCTAAAGATGGTTCACTAGATTTCATAACTGGAACTAGAGGGGGTCGCTATCAACCTCAGTTGCTTGCTCAAACCATTCTTCCCTATATTCTGGGAGAAAATAGTTTTGAAGAGATAATGAAAAAACCAAGATGGACAATAGAGTATTTTGGGTCTGACACTTCTTCAAACATTAAATTTGAATTCATAGAGGAATCTGAAATATCAATGTTAGAAAACAAGGGGCATAAAATTTCAATTGAGAACAAACTTATAGGTGGATACGGTCCAGTTTCAACAATTTATAAGAACTTTGACGGAAATTTTGTTGGTGTGGCAGATATTAGGGTTGGTACAGAAAAAGCATTTAATAATTTTTAATTTCTTTTGCATGTTCTTTATTTAAAATTTTCTTTCTTTTGTCATAATCTTTTTTACCTTTAGCCAAAGCTAATTCTATTTTTATAAATCCATTTTTTTCAAATACTTTAGTTGCAATTAATGTATAACCCTTTTGAGACAAAAGTCCAATAAGTTTTTTGATCTCCCCTTTATGTAAAAGAAGTTTTCTTTGTGACTTTGGATCGTAATCTGTATTATCAGAATATTTGTACGGCTCAATATTCATTTCCATGATGTACGCCTCTTCTTTATCAATACTTGCAAAAGCATCGACTATTGAAACACCACCACTGCGTACACTTTTTGTTTCAGATCCTGAAAGAACAACTCCTGCTTCATAGAAATCTAAAAACTCATAAGAGTTTCTTGCTTTTCGATTTTCAGCAAATACTTTCATTAATCTAGTAAACAATAAGGATTTATTCTACCCCTTGAAGTTGGGTCTAAGTAAGGCAAAGAACAATTGACACTGTTAGGATTTCTAAGCCGAACTTCAAAATGTAAGTGAGGGCCAGTTGATCTTCCTGTGGTTCCAATAGTACCAACCTGATCACCTGTAACTACCGTTTGGCCAACATTTACTAAAATCTTATCCATATGAAAATATAATGTTGTCATACCTCCACCATGATCAATGAACACAGTCCTACCCGCAAGTCCATAATATCTTGCAAGTATAACTACTCCTCCTGCAGCCGCCTTAATTGGTGTACCCCTAGAAGCAGCTATATCAATTGCTCCATGGAAGGAAGTAGTACCGCCCAGTCTTCTCCATTTATATCCACTAGAAACATACCCTGTAGTAACTGGCCATGATAATTTATTAGGCGCAACACCCCCAGTACTACTTAGCCTATCAATATCTGCTTGAATAGCATCCTCTAGTTTTTCTAAGTCAGCATGTTCTTTGTCTAATTTTTCAAGTTCTTTATTTGCTTTATTTAGTAAGCTTTGAGCATTTTGCCTTGCTCTCAAAACTTGAGCCTTTTTGGATTCTACAAGTTTTTTCTCACGCTCTACAGCTTCCTTTTTTTCTTCAATTTCTTCGGCATATTTCTCAGCTTCTATAGAAATCTCATTTTTTCTTTCTTCTTCATTTTGTAAGTTTGTAACAATCTCAACCCTTTCCTCTTCACGTTGCGTTAAAAATTCTGTTTGACTTGACGCTAGGGATTGTAATGCATTTAACTTCTCAACAATTTCATAAGCAGAATCAACAACTGTAGAAGCATATCCTAAAGCTACTAAAAAACTTGATAATTCATTAAGTTCTATAAAAAGTGCTGTCGCTGGGCTCATAACACCATTTATATAGAGACTTACAGCTTGCTCTTGCAAACTCTCATCTGCTTTGAGGAGATTCTTTTGTGTTTCTAAAAGCTCGTTTGAAATATCAGAAATTTCACTTTTAATTTTTCCAAGTTTTATTTGCTCTTGAATTATATTTTCTTGAACGGCTACAAGATCATTAAGTGAATAATCATAGTTTTCTAATGCTTTATTAAGATCTCTTTCGACTAATGCTAATCTGCTTTGTACTTCAGCTAACTCACTATTAACTTGGGCAAGATCTTTATCGTTTGCGATGATTGCTTTTTCTAAATCTGTTCTTTCTCCCTCATATTTACTTATTTGTTCTGCAATTGCTTGTAATTGTTTTTCAACTTCAATTAATCTATCTTCAGCAGTAATAGCCTTTAAGTCACTTGGAAATAAAATAGAAGTGAAAAAAAAGATTGGAGTAATTAATATAGCTATTTTTTTAATCATTTAAAGCTTTTCTTATACCAACAAATGAAGCAAACAATCCAAATACAAGTGAAAATAACAATAAAGACAAAGTTAAAAATATTAAATAATCATCAGAAATTGTTATGTCAAAGATGCTTTCTGCGACTATAGAATTTTTAGAGTATTCTATTACAGCCCAGCCAAATCCTACAGCAATACTTGTACCGATCAAAGATTCAACCACTGCCTCTAAAATAAATGGCAACCTTATATATGTTGAGGAAGCCCCTAATAGCCTCATTATTTTTATCTCTTTCCTTTTTGAATAGGCAGCAAGCCTTAGAGTATTGATAATTAATATAAATGCTGCAAAACCTATCAGCATCGCAAAAGCTGTAGCTGAAATTACTAAAGTTTCTGTAAGGCTTAAAAGTCTTTTGATTGCTTCACCAGATGAACGAATTTCTTTCACAGCAGGGTTTCCTTCAAGCCTATCTATAATCAAGGTGTAATCTGATGGATCGTTTAAATTAATTCTCAATGAGGAAGGTAAAATTTCAAAATCGACTTCTGCAAGAAGCTCGGGTTGATCTTTGAATAATGATTGAAATTCTTCTTTAGCCTCAGGTTTTGAAAAATAATCTACAATTCTTACTTCTGGATAACTCTCTAAAGATTCCTGTAATTGCTTATGCGCAGTAGTGGTAACTCTATCGTCAAGAAAGACAACCACATGTACACCACTTTGCCAACGTAGGGTATTATTTTGCACAATAGATCTTGCAGATAACGTGGTAAAAACAAGAAAGCTAGAAACTAAGACAGCAATAATCGTAGCAAATACTAGCAGGGGGGCTCTTTTAATGTTAAGAAATGTGTTTTTTAAAACATATGATAATTTACCCATATCTACCTGACTACATAACTTCCATTTAATTCATCTCGTATTATTTTTCCATCTTTAAGTTCTATTATTCTTTTTTTTCTTCTATTTACTATTGAAGAATCGTGTGTTGCCATCACAACTGTTGTTCCAGCTCTATTAATTTTTTCTAACAATGAAATAATTTGAATACTCAAGTCAGGGTCTAAGTTTCCTGTCGGTTCGTCGCAAAGCAAGACCGAGGGATTGTTTGCTAATGCCCTAGCAATACTAACCCTAGTTTGCTCACCTCCAGATAATTGTCCAGGATATTTGTAAGCACTTTCATTTAATTCAACTAAATCTAAAAGAGTACTGGTTTTTGCATCAATTTCTTCAGGCAAGCTACCCATGACCTCTAAAGCAAAAGAAATGTTTTCATAAGTGTTTCTATTTTCCAACAATTGTGGTTCTTGTGTTACTATTCCAATTTTTCTTCTTAGCAAGGGAATTTTCCATTTAGGTAGACTAGAAACGTCAATATTAGCTACTTCTATTTCACCATGTGTGGCTACATACTCCTTATAAAGCAATTTTAACAAGGAAGTTTTACCACTTCCAGAATGACCTACTAAGTAAACAAATTCACCCTCATTTACTGCAACTGAAGCATTAGATATTGCTACACTTCCACCTTGAAAAACTAATGAAACATTTTTTAAACTAATCATTTATTCCCTGTCTTCGCCATTTTAGATACTCTTTGATAAAAATGGAAATATCACCATCAAGAACATTGGCAACATTGCCAACTTCAGTATTACCTCTAGCATCTTTCACTTGTTGATAAGGTTGTAATACATATGACCTAATCTGTCGACCCCAACCAGCCTCATGTTGGTCTCCTCTAATATTATTAATTTTTAGAAGTTCTTCTTCTTTTTGCTTAAGAATTAGTTTTGTCTTTAATAATTCAAGAGCTCTATTTTTATTTTGTAATTGAGATCTTTCAGCTTGGCATGCAACAACAATCCCTGTTCCAATATGTGTTATTCTTACTGCTGAATCAGTTGTATTCACATGCTGACCACCAGCTCCCGATGATCTATAAACATCTACTCTTATTTCATCATCCTGAATTATTATTTCTTCATTATGTTCAATAAGTGGGACAACATCTACACCCGCAAAACTAGTGTGTCTTCTTTTATTGCTATCAAATGGGCTTATCCTTACAAGTCTATGTACTCCTCTTTCGCTTTCCAAAGTTGCATACGCTCTATATGAATCCACTCTTATTGAGGCAGATTTTATTCCAGCTTCTTCTCCTTGTGAAATTTCTTCAATTTGATACTTCATATCTTGACTAGATAAAAATCTGGTATACATTCTAAATAACATCTCAGCCCAATCGTGAGCATCAACTCCACCTGCACCAGCATTGATAGTGATAACAGCATTTAAATCATCATATTCACCAAAATAAAGAGCTTCGTCTTCTATTTCTTGAATTCTGTTTTCAATATTTTTTAATTCATTAGAGTATTCGCCTTCATTAATATCATCCTCTTTAGTTAGTTCAATCAGTTCATTAAATTCCAATAAATCATTTTCAAGATTATTTAGTGATAAAATTAATTTTTCTATTGAAGATGCTTCAATAGAAACTTTTTGAGCCAACTTGGGATTATCCCAAAAATTCTTATCGTTTATTTGAGAGTTAAGTTCTTTTAATCTATTTGATTTATTATCAAAGTCAAAGATACTCCTTGGCTGAAGTTAAACGATTGCTAAATGAAGTTAGCTTGTTTCTGATATCTTTTTGCATTTTTCATCTATTCCACATTTTTTATATTTTATCCCACAACCAAGGGGGCAGGGATCATTCCTACCAATTTTGTCCTTGATTACCGTCTTACCTTTAACTTTATCGTCGTTGTTACTGTCTTTTTGTATTATTAAATTTTTGTCAAAATTTAATAATATTCTAATCACAGAATATTTAACATTATCAATTAGTTCTTCAAAGAGGTCGTAACCCTCATTTTGATACTCTACTAGAGGATCTCTTTGACCCATTGCTCTTAGGCCAATTCCAGATCGTAAATAATCCATTTCTGAAAGATGATCTTTCCAGGACTGATCAATAAATGAAAGGGCCGATCCTCTTGCCAAATTCCAGAAATTTTGCTGATCTTGTTTTTCATTATTATAAAAAAGTTCTTTAAGGCTATCAAAAATATCTAAGTTATCATTGATTTCTAAATTTTTAAATAATTTATTTTTTGATGCATCACTTAAAAGTTCGCTTAATTCGTTTTTGACCATATCTTTAAATTGATCTAAACTTTCATAGTTCTTTTTATACTCTTCAATATTCTTAGAAATTAGATTTGCAACGTCATTAAACCAGTCTTCAATAAAATTAGATATGCTGTCTGATCTTAATAACTCTCTTCTCCATTTGTATATTACATCGCGTTGCTGGTTTAACACCTGGTCAAACTTGAGTACATTTTTCCTTATTTCAAAATTTAGTGACTCTACCTGTGCTTGAGCTCTTTCTATACTTTTTGTAACCATTGATTGTTCAATTTTTTCTTCATCAGGTAGATTTAATTTATTCATAATAGATTCAATTCTCTCACCTTGAAATCTTCGCATTAAATCATCCTGTAAAGATATGTAAAATCTTGACTCACCCGGATCACCTTGTCTTCCAGATCTACCTCTTAACTGGTTATCAATCCTTCTAGATTCGTGTCGTTCTGTACCGAGAACATACAAACCACCAAGGGTTAATACTTCCTGCTTTTCTTTTTCTACTTCTAATTCAAATTCAATTAATTTAGATTTCAAATAGTCAGAATTATCTTTTTGATTATCTTTTATTTGCTGCTGAATTGCCATTTCTTCGGGATTTCCACCAAGTTTTATGTCAACACCTCTACCAGCCATATTTGTTGCTACTGTAACTGCTCCCAATCTTCCAGCCTGAGCTATTATGTGAGCCTCTTGTTCATGATTTTTGGCATTTAACACATTGTGTACAATTCCCTTTGAAGTTAGAATTTTTGAAATTTCCTCTGAAGCTTCAACAGAAACCGTCCCTAAAAGAACTGGTTGACCCTTTTCATTTCGAATTTTTATGTCCTCAATAACAGCATTGAGCTTTGCAATATTTGTTTTATATACTGCATCTTGTTGATCCATTCTCTGAATAGGTAAATTTGTTGGAATCTCAACTACTTCTAAATTATAAATTTGAACAAATTCCTCTTCTTCAGTTTTAGCCGTACCTGTCATTCCTGCCAAGTTTTCATACATTCTGAAATAATTTTGATAAGTTATCGAAGCTAAAGTTTGATTCTCATCTTGAATTTTAACATTTTCTTTAGCTTCTAATGCTTGATGTAGACCATCTGAATATCTTCTACCTTCAAGCACTCTTCCAGTAAACTCATCGACAATCTTTATCTGACCATCCGCAACTATGTAATCCACATCCTTAGTAAATATAGTTTTAGCTCTTAAAGTCGCAGTTAGGTAATGAATAAAATTTGTTTGAGTGTTTTCATAAAGGTTATTGATTCCAAGTTTTGACTCTACATACTCAACCCCTGCTTCTGTTGTATGAACCTGTTTCTTAGCCTCGTCAATTTCATAGTGTATGTCTTTTTTCATGCCTCTGACAATTTTTGTAAAATCTGCGTACCATTTTGTAGCATCGCTAACTTTTCCAGAAATAATTAATGGAGTTCTTGCTTCATCAACAAGTATTGAATCTACTTCATCGATTACACTATAAAATAATTCACCTTGTACAAGCTGTTCACTTGACACTGCCATATTGTCTCTTAAATAATCGAAGCCAAATTCATTATTAGTTCCGTAAGTAATGTCTTTTTTATAAGATACAGCCTTGTCTAATGGATCTTGGTTTGAATGAATAAGACCAACTTCCAATCCCAAAAATTCATATATTGGACTCATCCATTCGGCATCTCTTTTTGCCAAGTATTCGTTAACTGTTACAACATGAACTCCCTTTTTGTATAAGGCCATTAATGAAATTGGTAAGGTTGAAACAAGTGTCTTGCCTTCTCCTGTTTTCATTTCTGCAATTTTGTTTCTTAGTAAAACGAGTCCTCCAAAGATTTGTACATCATAATGTCTTTGGCCCAAGGTTCTTTTTGCAGCTTCTCTTGTATAAGCGAAGGCATCAATTTCAATACTTTGTGGACTATCTTCTAATTTTTCAGATAAATTTTGAAAGTTTGTTTTTATTTCTTTATCAGAAAACTTTTCAAATTCTTGCTCTTTACTATTTATTGCAGCAACTATTGCATTGAGTTCTGAAGCAAGTTTCCCACTTCCAACAGATAAGACTTTTTTAAAAATACTCAAATTTAGCTAGTGCCATGCTCCCATGAGTCAAGATAATTAATTTGTTCCTCTGTAAGGATTTCTAACTCACCGCCCATAAGTCCTAATTTTGTTGCAGCTATCTTCAAATCTACTTCTTTTGGAAGTGTATAAACTTTTGATTCAAGATTTTTATAATTATCTTTTATCCACTCAGCTGCAAGAGCCTGGTTTGCAAATGACATGTCCATAACAGATGCTGGGTGTCCAGTTGCTGCAGCTAAATTCACTAGCCTACCTTCCGCAAGAACTAAAATTTCTTTATCGTTATATTTATAGCTTTCAACATGCTCTCTAACTCTATCGATACTTGAACTGTGCTCTTTAAGGGCGTTAAGATTTATTTCAACATCAAAATGACCTGCATTTGCCAGAGCTACTCCATCCTTCATAACATCAAAATGTTGCTTATCTAAAGCATGCATATTGCCAGTTACAGACACAATAACATCGGCTATTTTTGCGGCATTAATGCTGGTTTTTACCTCATAACCATGCATTAATGCTTCTAAGGCTCTTACTGAATTTGGTTCAACTACTGTTACTTTAGCTCCCATACCATAAGCTCTTTCGGCAACTCCTTTACCACAATCGCCAAATCCAATAACTACAACATTTAATCCTGCAATAAGTAAATCTGTTGCCCTAACAACACCGTCCATCGCACTCTGGCCAGTACCGAATCTGTTATCAAAAAGATGTTTAGTATCGGAATCATTTACTGCAACAACAGGAAATCTTAGTTTGTTATTTTTTTCCATAGATTTAAGTCTTATCACTCCAGTTGTAGTTTCTTCCATCGATCCCATTACAGGTATGTCGGATCTATCTGTGTGTAGAAGAGAAACTAAATCTGCTCCATCATCCATTGTTATATCTGGTTTAGTATCTAATACAGAATTAAGATGCATGAAAAAATCTTCATTGCTTACACCATGTATTGCATGAACCTCAACACCACTTTCAGCAAGATAAGCTGCTACTGAGTCTTTGGTAGAAAGAGGATTAGAAGCACACAATGCAACATTCGCACCTGCTGACTGTAAAGTTAACATCAAATTCGCAGTTTCTTTGGTAACGTGCATGCATGCACCTATATTTAATCCATCTAGTGGTTTTCTCTTTTCAAAATCAATTTTTATATCTTCCAAAACTTGCATTTGTCTCTGGGCCCAATTAACTTCGTCTTTTCCAACATAGGCTAATTTAGGGTCTTTAATTGTTGACATAATTTTTATCCTTTTAATAATTTTTTTAATTTTTCGATTGCAATAATGTCATATGGGTCTATTTCTAAATTGTTAGCCATATTAACGCTTACTAAATCACCTATTAATGTTAAATGAAATAAATTACTAATAATATTTTCTGAAGATATATTCTTTATTTCAGAAATATCAACTTTGTCGCCGATGATTTCTTTTGTTAGTTCAAATCTCTTACTAATTTGAGAATTTTCTTTAGAAGATCTTAAAAATAATAACTGATAATTATTCTTGGAACCTTCTTTATTTGCTTCCCAAGACAGTATTTCATTATGATGTACCTCAGGCATGTAGCCAACAAAAGCTTTAGATTTTGCGTTTTCATTAATTTGTGTCTTCCATCGTTGAGCAACTAAGTATGTTAAAGGCGTACCTCCATAAATTACTGATGTCTTAGATCCTATCTCTTTTGAAATCTGTAAAGCTTGTGATAGTAACTTATTTCCTAATTGGTTTGCTAAAGCCTCATTTAAATAATCGCCAGCTTGATCACACATCTCTAAATATTTTCTATCTGTATCAGAATAAACGTAATGCATTACAGCTTTAGTCATTAATCCAAATGCTGCTCTAGGTTGGAGACCTGGTGGAACTTTAACAAATGGTCGTTTATGCTCTTCTGCTAGTTCTAGCAACTGTCCTCCACTTGAAATTACTGACCAATCTAATTTATATTTAATTGCATCATTTACAGCTTCAACGGTCTCTTCTGTGTTCCCAGAATAAGAAATAAAAAGACACTTTGGCTTCCTGTTAGCAACAACTTCTGGAATTCCATATGCTTTTCTAACTTCAACATTTATTTGAGTATTTTCATTTAAAACAAGCTTTAAAACATCCCCCGCAACTCCAGAACCACCCATACCAATAATTAATAAATCATTGTATGAATCAATTGCAAAATCCGTTGAAGTTTCTAACTCTTTTTTCAATTGATTACCTAAATCAAGTATGTGTTCAATCATTATTATCTATATGGTAGTTGAAATTTTCTCTAAAACTTCATCAAGTATTTTTTGAGATGGAGCTTCTATATTAACTCTTAATTTAGGTTCGGTGTTTGAGCCTCTAACATTGAACCAAAAATTTTCATCAAAATATGAAAGACCATCAAGTTCATCAAAGTCACCTGTAAAAACAGTTTTAATTTTCTCCAAAGAACTTTTTACATCTTCAACTACATAGTTGATTTCTCCTGATGAAGGGGGGAAATTATACTTATCGATCATACTGCTAACCTTCTCTCCCCTCTCAGAAATAATGCTCATAAACATTAAGAGAGTAAGTATTGCGGAATCAGCAAAATAATTATCCTTATAATAAAAATGAGCGCTATGTTCACCACCAAAATCTGCTTCGAGTTCTTTCATCATTGCTTTTATGTTTGAATGCCCTACTTTACATCTAAATAAAGAAATATTTTTTGACTCAAGTATTGATAAAGCGTGAGGAGAAACATTTACGTTGTAGACAACTCTTAAATTTCTGTTTTTCTCAGATAAATAATCTGCAATTAGTGTTGTCATCATACTGCCAGATACAACTTTTCCAGCATTATCAATAAAAACTGCTCTATCAGCATCACCATCAAAAGCTACTCCGAAATCTAGTTTTTTTTCTTGAACGAGTTTTATAATCTCTTTCAAGTTTTCTTTATTAGATGGATCAGCTGGATGATTTGGAAAATTTCCATCTACTTCCATATAAAGTTTTTCACAATTAAAGTTATAAATTGTTGTTAAGTTGTTGAATACTGAACCTATTGCACCATTTCCTCCATCAACTCCAAATTTAATTTGTCTATTTATTTTTTCTGGTGATACTAGTTTTTGTATATGTTCAAAATATAGATCCAATTCATTGTTTGTTTTTAAATTAAGATTGCTTATTTCACCTAAATCTATATTTTTAATATTGTTTTTTATTTCTAATAGGCCTGAATGCTCTCCGATGGGCACTGCTCCTGAATTGCAAAGTTTTAATCCATTATATTCTTTAGGATTATGAGATGCAGTAATTATTACTCCAGGTAAATCAAGTAATCCCGATAAAGAATAGACAACATCTGTTGGAACAAGACCAACATACAAAACAGATTTACCACTGTTAGATATACCAGATGCAACTGCATTTAACATTTCGATATTGGATAAACGACCATCATGACCAATCAAAATTGTTTCTGAATCAACAAATTCTGCAAAAGAATGTCCTATTTTATAAGCATCTTGCAAAGATAGAGTATCGCCAAATACACCTCTAATATCGTAGGATTTAAAAATAACATCTAGATTATTACTCATTACCCAATTATTGTACTCTTGATGGAATCAAAGTTTAATTTTAAGAATTTTTCAATTGTAATACCTATCTTCAACGAAGAGGAAATACTTGAAGAATCAACTAATGCAATTTTTTCATTATGTAAAAGAATGGATATAGATTTTGAAATTATTTTTTCAGAAAATGGATCTACTGATAAAACAAAAGAAATTGCTGAAGAGTTAACTAAAAAGCATCCAGAAATAAAAATTATATCGAATCCAGAGCCAAATTATGGAAATGCATTAAAAACTGGATTTGAAATAGCACAAAATGATTTAGTTATATCATTTGATATTGATTACTATTCAGAATCTTTTTTAAGTGAAGCTTTAAAGCTTGAAAGCGAATATTCTGGAATAACTGCTTCCAAAAGGCTTGGATCTTCTGAAGATGGACGGAGATTTATCAGAAGGTTAGCTACTAATTTTTTTGTAATTCTTTTAAAAACTCTTTTTGGCACAAAACTAAGTGATACTCACGGAATGAAAGCAATTAAAAAATCGGAAATTGAAAAATTTCTTCCAAAGGTTATTTCGACACAAGACATATTTGATACTGAATTGTTGATAAGAATAGAAAAAAACGGTGGCAAAATAAAAGAAGTACCTGCAAAAGTAAACGAAATAAGACCAAGCGTTTCCTTAATTTATAAAAGAATCCCAAGAACACTAAAAAGCTTAATTAAATTAAGAATTATTTTTTATAAAGAATCTTTAAAAACAAAAAATTTATAAATAACATATTTGATGGGAAGTATTGCTCCATTTATAAGAATTGTAATTACAAGAAACCAAAATTCATCTTTCTGTAAAGCATCATTAATGAAATTGATTACAAACCAAATTAAATTTGGTGCAAATAAACTTATCAAATTAGTGTAAGAAAAATTTAAAAACTCTTTTAACTTTCCTCCAAAAAAGCTAAATTTAAAAATTATTCTTCTTGATAAATAGTATGAGATCACCACTCCAATTAAAAATGCAAATACATTAGTAACGTAAGTTCTGAAAGGAAACGCAATAAAAGTAAGAACAAAAAATTGAAATAAATATGTCAAAGATAAACCAATCAACAAATTTATAGCACCAACAATATAAGTTCTAATTAGCTGCATAAATGAAGTGTCACTTTGGAAAATTTTCAAGGATTTTAATTTATTTAACATTCACAAATCTTTTTTTATAAGTATAAGTAATAAGTAAAGCACCAAAAAGAGTAAAAATAGATAAATAATTTAGAGCTTTTTCAACATTACTAGACTCAAAATTAATTTCCACAAGTTCATCTTTTGGAACAACTGCCATAAATGATGGTGAGATTCTAAAAGGACCATAACCATTTTTTATTTTCCAGTTTGGAAAATATGAAACTTTAATTAAATGAAGTTGATTTGGTTTATTTGTTGTAAAAGTTATTAATTCGTTTTGAATATTTAAATCACTAATTAAAAGCTCTGTGTTGAAGTTAGTAGGATCAGCAAAGTCATTATCATAGTTTTCAATTATTTTGAAATTTGATTCATTTTTAAAGCTCTCAAAAGAAGCTTCAAAAAAACTTTGTTCTGTTCCTTCCCTTAAAACTGCATTCCGAAGACGGTCATAGAAATCAGGACTTTCAAATAAATATAAGTTATCTTCAACGAGCTCAACTTTATTAGTATTTATTGAATAAACATTGAAAACTTCATTTGAGAATAAAAAATTAAAATTTTCATTCCTATCAGCTTTATCTTTAATTGAAGTTGTATATGCAATAAAATAATCTACACCCATTTCTTCCATTAATCTAAAACCTTTATCGAATTCACCATTGATATACGTCAACCCCCCAACTGGATTAGATGGCCTTTCAGCAACACCTGAAACTGTTAAAAAATGAAATGGTGTTGTTATGCTTGAATCAAAATATAAACCTTCGACACTTTCGTGATCTGTGAACATGGGAATTGTCATCAACACCATAGGCGTACCATATTTATTTAAATCAGAATTTGGTTCCCACATTATTCTTCCTGGCTCAAGTGTGTTTAGGCCTTCATAAAGAGTGGTAATATCTGACCAGTTATTTTTGCTCTCATAACCACTGAAGTTCCAATTTAACCAGTGAGGTAAGTAACTTAAAGTTCCAAAAGTAAGAGAAACAAGAGTTGTGTAAATTAATAATTTTTTTGAGTTTATTGAAATTAAAAACATAAACAAAACAATTAAAATTACGCTTATAGTTGTTGTTGTATATGTATTTCCCCATTTAGAGTAATACAAATACATAAAGTAAGAGTTGATAAACAAAATAAAAATAGTCAAAGGATATTTGCCCTGTATTTTTTTTGTTAAATTTTTAATATCATATTGTAATAATTTAAAAAACAGAACTATGATAGCTAAATTGAAAAATGGAACTATCCTGCCATTCCAAAGTGCACTTTCTGGTCCATAAAAAAATAAATATATTGAAACAGTAAGTAGGTACATTTCAAATCCAGTAACTACTTTTAAAGAACTTTTGCTATTGCTTGAAATAAGATAAATAATTGCACCAATAACAAATGGGAGTATATCAGATTTTACTAGGTCTGATATCTGGGTGTAAGGAGTATACGTCATATTTGTAGTGAATTCTAGATTTAAAAATAATGAGATAGAAAATCTCATTGCAATAAATAAGAAAAACATAAATGCTGAAATCTTTTTGTAAATTTTTATATCACTTTTTAAGAAATAAAAAACAAATATTGGCAAATAAATTAAAAAAGGAATTAAATGGGAAAGTACAGATAAGCCAATGAACAAAGAAGCAATTTCTATAGAATATCTGTGGTTTGACTTCATTAGATAAAATATTGATAAATTTGCAAAAGCGATCGAATAAGTAAAGGAGTACTGTCCTGCAAGTGATGAAGCTAAATTTCCACCAAAAATTGTGAATGATTCAGTAAGCAAATATAACAATCCAACACCAAATCCATAAAAAGAAAACTCTTTTGAATTTTTACGCATAAGAAATTCAATAGAAATAACTAACAAAACTTGTGAAATTAGCACCATGGTTTTAAAAGAAATTGAAAATGGAAACAAAAAGTTTAAGAGACTAGTAATGATGGGAGGAAGTGGAAAATAAAAGTAGTAGATTGGGTATCCGGCAAACCAGTCTTGTGACCATCCACTTAATTTAAAATTGTTAAATAACTCAGTAACAAAAAACTTAGTCGGCACGATATGTGCTCCCATATCCCCACCGGTTGGAAGTAAATCTGAAAAAACTAGTTCAATTCGCAAAAATATTAACAGCAAAGAACCGAGGGCAACTTTTACAAAAAGATTATTTTTAAGCATCGGTTAAATTTTTACCTAAATATTTGGTTCTTCTCTTTCCTTCTTCGGTCCATTCTGCATACCAATATGGACCGTGAGGGCATGAATTACATGACTCTTTTCCACACTTTATTGATTTTGTCCTATAAGAAACTTTTACATCAAATTCAATATTTAACTTGTTGTCCACCAATAATTTAACTCTCTTTAAATCTGCTTCATCAAGTTCTGATAATCCATCTAGAATATCTTTGTCTATCATTACTAAAATGTTAGTTGAAAGGTCATATATTTAAGGTTCTTATAAATGAAAAAAATTGTTTATTTAAGTGGAGGTGTAGGAGGCGCTAAATTTGCAAAGGGGTTGAGCAAGTTAAAAAATATCGACTTATCAATTATCGTCAATACTGGTGATGACGAATATATACATGGAGTAGCACTTTCGCCTGACATTGATTCTGTAATTTATGGTTTAGCAAATATAGAAGGGAAATTAGGTTGGGGTGTCTTGAATGATAAATTCACTGTAAATGATGAATTAAAAAAGTTTTATGACTTGAATTTTATGATAGGTGACAAAGACCTAGCTCTTAATTTGTTTAGAAACCAAATGTTAAACGATGGTTTTCAACTCACTGAAATCACAGAGATAATAAAAAATAAATTTAATATCAAATGTAAAATACTTCCGATGTCTGACGATAAAGTAAGTACAAAACTTATTACAAAAAAAGGTGATAAGCTAAATTTCCAAAATTATTTTGTTGAAAAAAAAGCAAAACCACGATTGAGTAAAGTTGTCTATGAAGGATCAAGAAAAGCAAGGTCCTCAAATCAAGTCATAAACTTAATTAATCAAAGTGATGTTTTAATTGTTGGTCCCTCAAATCCAATCCTGTCTGTTGGTCCTATCCTTTCCATAAGTAGGATTAATCAATCGATACAAGATCATAATAATGTTATTGCTATTAGTCCGTTTGTAGGTAAAAAGGCTCTTAAAGGTCCTTCTGTTCAAAATTTTATTGATATGGGGTACAAGCCAGATATTCAGGGATTAAAAAAATATTATAAAAATCGAGTTAATAAATTTTATGTTCATTATGGAGATTCTGACAACTCTTCAAACGTCTTTGAAGACCAAATTGTTTTTAAAAATGAAAATGACTCTAAAAATCTAGCTAATAGGATATTGCAAAATGAATGAGATAAGGATAATACCAGTAGAAGGTATTCCAGAAATTAAGGTTGATGATAATTTGGCTGAAATCACATTCGATGTTTTAAATAAAAGTGAGATTGGTATTGAAAAAAATGACATTTTTATTGTTACTCAAAAAATTGTGTCAAAAAGTGAAGGAATGGAAAGAGATCTCTCAAATTATGATTTTGATGAGTTGTTGCAGAGTGAATCGAAAAAAATTATAAGAAAAAGAGGAGATTTAGTTATAGCAAAGACACACCATGGATTTATTTGTGCAAATGCTGGAATTGATAGATCAAATGTAAAGAAAAATTCAGCTTTACTGCTCCCTGATGACCCCAATAAATCAGCAGATAAATTTCGAAAAAGGTTTGAATCATTAGCAAATTTACCCATTGCGGTAATAATTTCTGATACGTTTGGTCGAGCGTGGAGAAAAGGTCAAGTTAATTTTGCGATTGGTTCATCAGGAATAAGTCCTATAGATAGTTATATTGGCAAATTAGATAGTTTTGATAATGAACTTAATGCTACAGAAATAGCAGTTATTGATGAGTTAGCAAGCGCTGCTGAGCTGGTCATGAAGAAAACTATTGATATTCCAATAGCAATAATCAGGGGTGTTTACTATGAAAGTTCTAAGCTAAATGCAAATGAATTGTTAAGAGAAGATAATGAAGATTTTTTTCTTTAAGCTCTCAACCAGTTAAAGACTTGTTTCATACCTTCATCTAAGTTGTATTCTGGTTTCCAATCTAATTCTTTTTTTGCTTTTGTATTATTCAATACACTTCTATTTAATTCACCTTCTCTTGCAGGTTTATAAATAGGATTAATTTCAGAATTAAACTGTCTTTTCATTGAATTAGCAAGATTATTTACTGAAGTTTCAACACCAGTTCCAATGTTTAAAAAATGGTTTTTATCAATTTTTGATGCTTTTATTAATGCACTGACAACATCCTTTACATATACATAATCTCTGGTCTGCTCACCATCTCCATAGATAATCGGTTCCTCATTATTTAAATATTTGTTTGCAAATATTGATACTACTCCTGCCTCACCATGGGGGTCCTGCCTTGGTCCATAAACATTAGATAGATTTAAAATTGAGTATTTTAAATTTGAATTATTTGTCATTATCTTTATTAATTCATTTAATCTTTTTTTTGCAACTCCATACGGAGACTCTGGCTCATCTGCATAATCTTCTTCACCAGTAGGAATTACAGAAGGTTCACCAAAGATTGTTCCTCCAGATGAAGTAAACACTAATTTTTTACAGTTAGATTTTAAAAGTACTTGAATAAGTTTTATTGGCTGTAAAATATTATGTTCAAAATCAAGTGCTGGGTTTTCAACTGATACAACAACTGAAGACTGTGCAGCTAAATGGAAGCATACGTCTGGATCAAATTTTTCAATTTCTTCTAAAGAGTTTTCAGAACCGAAATCATCAATTATGAATTTAAAATTACCTGTCATTTCTAAATTCTCTTTTTTACCAGTTAGACAATTATCAAAGATTAAAATCTCATTTTCATTACTAAGAAGCTCTTCAACCAGATGAGAACCTATAAAGCCAGCTCCTCCAGTTACTAGTATTTTCATTTTTTAGTTTTTCCTTATAATTTCTTTGTTAATAATAGTGCCGGTGGTGATAGTTGAATCACTACTTATTATTGAATCTGAAATGGTTACATTATCTTCGATAATACAGTTATCCAAAATAACACTGTTTTTTACTATTGCACTTTCGCTAACATGTACATTATTTGGGGAGACCCAATTTTCTTCACCTTCAACAATATGTGCAGAAATGTATGATTCTAGTGTTCCAACATCCAACATATCTCCCTTTACGGTATATGTACTTAATAAACCGGTTTTAGATAGTGCTGGAAATACCTGTCTTTCAAAAGAACAAGGAATTTCAAGATTTTTATGTATTGATAATATATCTTTCTTGTATAAATGATACAAACCCAGGCTTATTTTATTTCCATAGCTTTTGTCTTTTGGTTTTTCTATAAATTGGGTTACTTTACTGTCTTGGTCTATTTCTAAAACTCCAAATCTTGTTGGGTCTTCCACTTCAAATGACCCAATTAGAGAATTAGAGCATTGACTAGATGCATCAATGAAATTGGGTAAATCAACATTTAATAATAAATCACCATTCATGCAGTAAAATCTATCTGGCATTGAATCCAAATTTTCAATGATGTATCCGGCCGTGTCTAGCTTAGATTTTTCAAAATGAAGATTTATATTGTTATTGTGGTTAGTTTTATAACTTATCCAATGTTCTTCATGTTTGATTGAGCAAATTAAATTAAAATTAAAATTTTCTAAATTTGAAAATTGTTTAATAATTTTATCAATTATTCTTTCTCCTCTAATTGTAAGTAGGGCTTTTGGTATGCCAGAAGAAAGTGGTTGAAGTCTTGTTGCCTCTCCTCCAACTAATAAATAAATTTCATTCATCTTCATTAAGAATATTAAAAAACTTATTTAAATCGTCATCTTTTTCTAAATTTATAATTTTATCCCACACTTCTAAAGCTTCTTCTGTGTCAAATAAAGATTCCACATTTCTGAGAAATTTATCTTTTAATAATGGAATTGCTTCTTCTCTTCTTGAAGGGTGACCTATAGGATTTTCTATAGTTATTTTTTCTGAAGTTGAGTTATCGTTATAAACAATTTCTATTGAGTTAGATATATATCTCTTTGAAAATTCGTAATAGTCTTTTGTGAATTGAGGTTGTTCAGAGACGAAAATCTTTTTTCTTAAATTATTAATATTTTCAAATCCTTCAAAACTCTCTTCATACATTTCATATTTTAATTCCCCGTAAAGAAGTGCAGCAGCAACCATATATTCCATACTGTGGTCTCTATCTGAAGCATTTTTTAAAACCTCTTTGTTTGAAATTATCCTCATTGCGGGTTCATGTGTGTAAATATTGACTTTTTCAAACTTATTTATATTTTTATTGAATTCCTCACTGAGCTCAATTGCAGCTTCCACTGCTGACTGACCGTGAAACTCAGCTGGAAATAAAACTTTGAACAATATATTTTGTATAACCCAATTATTAAGATCTTTTCCAAATTCTATTTTTGAATTAGCCAAAAAACTGGACTCAAATCCCCACTTGTTTTCACTCTGAACAGATTCATAAATTTCATCTTCGTAGTTGCTAATAATTGCAAGCTCGATACCTCTTTTAGAGGCATCTGCAGCTGCCCAACTTTTTCTTTTTCCAACATTCGGAAAATGTCTATACGCCCTGAGGCTTGGTCCATCTAAAAGTATATTGTTGACAGTTCTTCTAATAGCATTTGTATCTCCATTATTGACCAAACAAGAGAAGACAGAACCTGAAGCAAGTTTTACGTAAAAAACGTGATCATAACCTAGTTTGTTTAGTGATGTCCCTAAACATAATGAACCTTGTATCTCATACGCTTTAGTTAAAGCATTTGTAAAATCATTAAATTTATAATTTTTATTTTTAAAAAAATAGCTATATATTGAACCAAAATTATCTGATGGGTGTGCCCACTCTTTAGCCAAAAAAGTGTCGTTGTAATCAAACCATCTTGTTAAAACTGTTAAGTACCATGATATGTTTTCATAGCTTTCATTAACAGATAAATTTTTAAATGGATTTTTAAAATTCGGAGTTAAATTATTTTTTGATGCAAATTGAAGAACGTTTTCATGATTACTTGCTTCGATTATGCAGCCTATAGTATCTAATATTGCTAATTTAGACGAATAGAAATGATTGTCATCTTCAACAATATCATTAGAAATGTAATCAGTAATTAATACATCTAGATTGTTAGAATTCAAAAATTATCTTTCAGAAGGTCCGGTATATTTGGCTGCAGGCCTAATCAAAATGTCTTGTTCTCTTTGTTCAAAATAATGTGATGCCCAGCCAACTGAACGTCCGGCAACAAAAATTGGAGTAAATAAATCAACTTCGAACCCAAGTTCAGCTAAAAGCAGACCTCCATAAAAATCTACATTTGGAAAAAGATTTTTTTCTTCATCCATAATTTGGTCAATTTTTTGCGCAATCTCAAATCTATTTTCAGATTCATCATTATTGACCAATTTTGATACCCAATGCTTGACAATTGGACTTCTTGGGTCTTGAATTTTATAGACACCGTGACCAAATCCCATAATTTTTGTTTTTTGTTCTAGTAGTGCTTTAATTCCTTTTTCTGCATCATCAACAGTTTCGAAGGAATTAATAAGCTCTACTGCTCTTTCATTAGCTCCTCCATGAAGTTCTCCTTTAAGTGTTGCTATTCCTGAGACTATAGCCCCAGTTAGGTCTGCTCTTGTAGATGCTGTAACCCGTGTTGCAAAGGTTGAAGCATTAAACCCGTGTTCGGCATATAAAATCAACATATCATCTAAAGCTTCTAATTTTTCTTTTGATGTTCCATTAGGTAAAAGAGAGCTTGCCACCAAGTACTGCTTATCTAACTCATCACATGCTTCTTGGTGGTATGAGGCAATGATATAACAAACTATTGCTGTGATTCTTGCTGACAACTCAGTTTTATCTTCGTTATCTAAACTTTTTTTTCTAAGAGTCGTCAATTCACCCTTGTATGAAACTATTGTCCTGACAACATCCATAGGGTGAAGCTTTTCTTTAATCTCCCCAAGTAATTCATTTAATTTAGTATCTTTTGTGGTTTCTAAATAATATTTTGAGAAACTTTTTTTGAAATTTTTATCTTCTATGGAATCTGTAAGAATTAGAGATGCAACTTCTTCGTAAGTATTATTAGATGTAAGCTCAGTTGCGTCGTAACCCCTATATCTAAGGGAAGTGCCTTCTTTACCAACTGTAGAGATTGCTGTTTCTCCTGCAACGACTCCTCTTAATCCAGGTGAATAATCCATCGGTACAATTGTACAGTATTAAGATTCATAAGGCTAGAAATTTAGCTATACAAACTAATAGTTTGTTACTATTGAGGTTATCATTTTCATATGGCACAAATACATAATTTAGAATCCAAAACTAGATATGGATCAAGATATGTTGCTGGTTTTATAATTCTTATTGCAAGCATTCTATTAGCCGGATGGGTAGGTTTCTTCGTATTTTTGCCAGTTAAATCAAGTATGGAAGTTATAACAACTCTTGAAGAAAAATTTCTGCCAAGAGCTGAAGGTATGGTTCTAAACTTTGTTTCACTGTCTGAGCCATCAACAATCATTACATCTGATAATCAGATACTAGATGAATTACATGACGGGTTGAACAGAGACCCAATACCTTTATCAGAGGTTCCCTCTTTTGTCATCAATACACTGCTTGCCGCAGAAGATAGTAATTATTACCTTCACGAAGGTGTTGATTTTGTTGCTATTTTAAGTGCTGCTCTTGATAATTTAAGAGGTGTTACTCGTGGTGGTTCGACAATTACATCTCAAGTTGCGAAACAGTCCTTCGTTGGTGATGAAATTTCAGTGAGAAGAAAAGTTGCTGAAGCAGTTGTAGCAGCTGAGTTAGAGAGAAGGTATACAAAAGATCAAATTTTAGAATACTACATAAATTCAATTTATTGGGGATCTGGAGCATACGGTATACAGTCGGCTGCATATGAATACTTTGGCAAAGATATACGAGATATCACTCTTGATGAAGCAGCAACTTTAGTTGTTATTATTAGAAGCCCTGCTTATTACAATCCTAGAAAATATCCTGAAAGAGTAATTGAAAGAAGAAATGATGTTCTAAACATAATGCTTAAAGAGGGATTTATCGTAGATATCCAAGCTAGGTCGGCTAAGCTTGCCCCACTTAATGTTATTGATTCAGTTCAAATCAATTCTCAAGCAGAACATGTTGTAGCAGAAGTAAAAAGACAATTATTAAATGATCCTCAATTCGCAGTTCTCGGAAATACAAAAGAAGAAAGAAAAAAGAAAATATTTGGATGCCCATCTGATGATACTTCATGTACGGGTGGAGGTGGATTAAATGTTTACATAACTTTAAACCTTGAGTTCCAAAAACATGCTAACCAAATTTTAAATAAATGGGTCCCTTCAGAAAACATTGATGACGAAAACGACGATCCAAAACCAACCGGAGTAATAACTTTAATTAACAATTTAACCGGAGGTATTGAAGTAATGGCTTCTGGAATTCCATTCGAAGAGGAACAATATAACCTTGCAACTCAAGGAAAAAGAAATCCCGGTTCGGCCTTTAAGCCAATCACTCTTCTAGCCGCTTTAGAATCTGGATCTAAATTATATAGTTACAGAGACTCTAGAAGTCCGGTTGAAATAGATTGTGGTTATCCATGTGCCCCCGATGGAATAGGAACAAAATGGGTAGTCAGAAATTATGGTACTTCTATAACTGCAGATCGTTATTTAAATAAAATACCTGCACAAGATAGAGCCATTGAGCTTCAATGTGTTGGCTATCACATTGAAGACATCAAAAATCTTGACTTTATTAAACAGTTTCCTCTTGTCTCAAATCTAGATGAAATAGAAGATGAAGAAGAAAAACTAATTGAAATTGGTAAGGCATTAAAGCAAATAGATGAAGAAGGTAATACTATTGTTTATCAAGAAGACACAGATAATGTTAATTTTCCAGAAGGTACAGTTGTAATCTCAGATCCTGAGTTGATTGAACAACAAGCAAACACAACACAAATTAATATAGAAAGTGAAACTCAGTACATATATAAACCTTGTAGTGATAAAAGTGAGTACAACAGATCTGTAAAACTATTGGATACATCGGGAATGATTTCATTAGAAGAAGCTACTCGAAGATCTATTAATACTGTTTTTGCTCAGATGGCTTCTGAGCTTGGAGGTGAAAAACTTGCTTCAACAGCTAATAGAATTGGTATTGACTCAGAAATTGATCCTGTTATTTCACTAACACTTGGTGCCGGTGCTGTTACTCCAATTGAAATTGCTTCTGCTTATTCCTCATTTGCTACTAATGGCGTACTAGCGCCAACTTATCTAATAGAACGCATAGAAGACTCAAATGGTGAAGTTTTGTATCAAAATATAGTCTCTCGACGAACTTCTATACCTGATCCTGGAGCTGCTGCAGCAGTGAGAAAAACTTTAGAAGTAGCAGCACAATATGGCACTGGAACTCGGGCAGTTCTCGATGACAGGCCTATTGCAGGAAAAACAGGTACTCACCAAGGATTTAGAGAGGCTTGGTTTATAGGATTTATTCCACAATATACTTCATCAGTGTGGATTGGATTTGCAGAAGAACAACTTCCACTTACAGATGTAGAAATTAATGGTGAAGTAATTAAAAATGTTTCAGGAGGTCGTGTACCAGCTCCTATGTGGAAAGAATTCATGGCTAAAGTAGTCGAAGATCTTCCAGTCGTTGAATGGCCAAGTGACCCAAGTGATTTACAGAAATATTATGAAATACCCACAGTAATAATCCCAGAACTAACTGGTTTGAATGTACTTGTTGCTGAAGAAATTGCTTTTTCAAACTATTTACTTCCGAATATAAACCTTGTTGATTCAGAAGAAGCACCAGGACTTGTTTTAAGTCAAAGTATTGAAATTGACGAAGAAGTTCCAGAAGGTACTGTAATTGAGCTTGAAGTTTCTGGACAGAAATTTTCAGCTTCTATACCAAGCATTCCACCATGTCAGTTATTACCTGAAGAAGCTGAGGATCTAATTAAAACTTTCATGAGAGAAAATAATGTTATTTTATTTTTAAAGAAAAATTTTGAATCTAGTGACATTCAGGGTTGTGAAGGAAAAGTAATTGGAACAAATGTATCTCAAGGAGCCACAATGTCAACCGGTGATACTTTGATATTTATTATTGACAATACCGAAGATGATTCTTAACTACTTGCCTCATTAGTTAAAAAGTTAAAATAACCAAGAACTCCAAATCCTGTTCCACCCTCTGGATAAATAGAATTGTTGGATCTAGACCTTGCAGGTCCAGCAATATCTAAGTGTACCCAATCCAAATCATCAACAAACTCTTCAAGAAGTAAAGCTGCTGTTATTGCTCCCCCAAATCTTCCACCAGAATTCTTCATATCAGCGATGTTAGATTTAATAAGCGATTTATAACTTTGTTCTAATGGGAGTGAATGATAATTTTCAAACCCATCATTGTTAGAATTTAAAAAACTTTCTAAGGTTTTTTTGTTATTTGAGAAAACCGCTCCAATCTCAACACCTAGTGCAACATAAGCTGCACCAGTAAGTGTTGCAACATCACATATTATGTCTGGCTTGCTCTCACTAGCATAAGCTAATGCATCTGCCATAATCAACCTGCCTTCTGCATCGGTATTCATAACTTCAATAGTTTTACCATTTCTCATACTTAAAATATCACCAGGTCTAATTGCAGTACCACTAGGCATATTTTCAACTATGGGAGTATAAACTTTCAAACCTATGTCTAAGCCTTGTTTTGCTACTAGTGCTATTATTCCCCAAGCAGTTGCAGCACCAGCCATATCTGTTTTCATTGTTTCCATACCAGAAGGAGATTTCAAAGAGAGTCCGCCAGAATCAAACAACACCCCCTTACCTATTAATGAAATCTGCTTTTTAGCTTTAGTGTTGTATTCTCCAACTAAAAATTTTGGAGACCTTTCGGACCCTTGAGATACTCCAATAACTCCACCCATTTTATTTTCTTTAATCCATTTTTCATCATATGACGTAAAATTAATATTCAATCCATCAATTAATTCTTCAACCTTAGCCTGGAAAAATTCTGGAGATTTAGTTAGTGCAGGAAAATTAACCATATCTCGAACCCAAAATATTGAATTGACTTTATTTTCAATTTCTGTTGAGAATTCACTATTTAAAACATTTATATTTATTTCTGGAGACTTTGTTGATTTGAAATTTTCAAATCTGTAACTAGACAACATTATTCCTAATTCAATTAAATACATATTTAAATTTTCAGCAATAGCGGTTAATTTCAAATCACAATCGTTATTGATTTTTTTACCAATTGATGCTCCTAGATCTACAAAATCATATTCTGATTTGCAACCATCGGTACCAACTATAAGAAACGCTGTGTCATCTGTTGAGTTGTAGTTTGACATATAAAACATTTGATTTTTTTTAGCTTCAAATTTGTTAGCTTCAAACAAAATGCGATTTTCATCATAATTATCAATGCTTTCATTGACTTGATCTATTAGTAAAACTTCAATTTTCATTTACTTGATGTCCATTCTTTTTCAAAATCTCTAGCCATCATCCATAATAAGTCAGACAGTCTATTTAAATATATTAATACAAAAGTGTCTTCGATTTCATTTATTTTTTTCCATGCAACACATTTTCTCTCAGCTCTTCGTGATACAACTCTACACCAATCAAATTTTGAAGAAATACTATTTTCACCAGGAACTACAAAAAAATCTGGAATTCCATTTTTATCAGTTAAATAGTCTATATCTTTTTCAAGGCTTTCTACCATACTGCTTGTAACAAGTGTCTCAGCTGGTTTTAATTTTGATCTGCTATTTTTCGAAGTTGCGAGCTCTGCTCCAACAACAAACAGTTCTCTTTGAATCCTTAAAACGACTCCCTTAGTCTCAAGAGGTAATTCTTTTTCATATCTGATTAGTCCCAAAGCAGCAACGAGTTCATCGACAGATCCATAAGCTTCAGGTGCAATACTGTCTTTGGATACAGCATCACCATATAAAAGCCTGGTTTCACCTTTGTCGCCTTTTTTGGTATAAATCTTCATAGCTTAAGAATAGTGTTATAAAGAAAGTATTAGTGTTCCAGAAGCTCCTAATGAAACAATGAGCGACAAATAACTTAATCCTGTACTGGCCATAACTCCTGTATATGATTTTTCTTGTAAAGATTTAAACGATGCATATGAAAGTATTCCTGCTGAAATAAATAAAAATACTATTACATTATTTAATAGTTCATTACCCACTATATTAAAAAATACTGTCGAACTTACATATACATTTGCAAAGACAGACAATGAGAGAATAAATGAAAGATACATAGAAAATTTTGCGATGTTTTTCATGCCATCTCTATTAATCGTAGGATCTACAAGGAACCAATGACCAATCATCATGGATGAAAATACAGCTGATATCAATAAAATTGGAATGAGATTTTTAATATTATTGAAACCGATAACATTTAATGAAGAAACCATGAAAGATACAAAAGCAAGCACTAAATAATAAAATTTTTCATTTCTACTATATGCAATCAAATAAAATGCCAAAAAAAATAACCCTATTTGGGAAAAATTATTATAAATCAAAAAAATATTTGCTGAAATAATAGCAACAAATAATATACTAAATCCTTTTTTTGGATTAGTAGAACGCACTATATATATCAAAAAAGGTATACAAAGTGTTAAAAAAATGTAGGTGAATTCACTCAATTGCATATGTTATTTACAATAATAGAAGTGTTTAAAAATATAATAAAAAATAATAGCAATCAAGCTTTAATGATTTCAATTCTACTCATGTTTTCAATAAGAATTGTTTCTAAAGAATCATCGCAATTATTTTCTCCAATATTAGTTTTCTCATTTATTTCTTATTTTCTGATGTTTACCATTGCATTAGAAGCACTTAAAAAAAATAAAATAATAGGAATTTATCTTCTTATAACGATTTTTTTTATTCCTCCTAATATACTCCCAGAATACAAAGGTCTATTGTTTCCAATTACATATCTCTCTCATTTCACGTATATAGGTTATTTAATTTCATTAGAATTATTTAAAAGGTGGAAAAAAAGTCATGAACTATGAAAAATATTCTATGTACCCTAAAATGAAATAATGAAACAGGGTCTTAAGAAAACTTTATTCTTTCTTATTGCATTTTTTGCAACTACTTTACTCATTAATTTACAAAAAGAGCCTGCATTTGCACATAAAGTGCCAACAAGTATTACTTTAAATTGCGCAGATAATGCAGTAGCTCCTTTAAATAATTTAAAAGACATTCAAACATTTCTCAATTGTAATGGCTTTAATCCTGGCCCAATTGATGGACTTGCAGGTTCAAGAACTGACGGAGCAATCAAAAGCTTTCAAAAAACTGTTGGCCTCTCAGCAGATGGTGTAGTCGGGCCTGCAACAAAGCAAGCTATGAGAAGTTACAGTTCTGTCTCATTTACGTTCCAAGGAAGTGGATGGGGTCACGGAGTTGGGCTTAGTCAGTATGGAACAAAAGGATTGACTGAGTTGGGAGCTAGTTTTTGTTCCAACACAAGTTCGTGTAGCTCTAATGAAGTTGTGAGTTATTATTTTCAAGGTACTTCTGTAAAACAGTTATCAGAAATTAGCTTATCATCACCAGATATAGCAACAAACAATAATGCATTATGGGTTGGACTAGCTCGAAATGCAAGGTCTATAAACTTAACTACTCTTCCTTCTTCAAGTCCCCCAACCTTGTTTATATGTCAAGAAAATCTACCGCAAGTAGCAGGAGTCCAGGCATTTCTTTCATCAAGGGGCTTTGACCCAGGTACTGTAGATGGTGCATTTGGTGAAAGGACTGCTAATGCTCTAAAAAATTACCAAGCTTCTGTAGGTATTGGACAATCGGGAACTATAAATGATGAAACTTTAACTAAGATTAAATCCGATGCAACTTCTGATGGGCCGTGCGAATCAGATTTTGGTCCGTTGAAAATAGCGGGTGGTGCAACTATAAATATAATTTATTCGAATGGAAATTGCTACTTTACTGGACACCCCTTACTATCAAAAGTTCCTGCATCATGCAATATTGGAATTAGCTGGTCTGACGGTGGGCGAATTAGAGTTGGTCCGAGAGAACATAAACACGGAACTCTTAAGTTAAGAAATAAAAACTTGTCAAGTGGTTTTCATGTATCGCTAGCTGTAAATATTGAAAAGTATTTATATGGACTAGCTGAAATGCCATCACACTGGAATGTGAAAGCGCTTGAAGCTCAAGCTTTAGTTGGTAGAAGTTATGCTGTCTTCCAATATTTAAAGCAAAACATTCCCTCAGAAAAAACTGATACTGATGCTGGATTATCAAGCTCAAGAAAAGCTTACTGTTGGTGCCACATAGGTTCAACAGCGTCTAGTCAATATTACTATGGGTATCTGAAGGAAATTGCTGGACCAAACTGGGTGCAAGCAGTTAACAATACATCAGGAAAAGTTATTACATATGATGGAGGATATACTCAAAGCACTGTTGTTCAAGCATTTTATTCATCATCAACTGGTGGAAAAACTAATGATAATGTAGTTGGATTTGGCTCAGCTACACCTTGGCCATATTTAAAAACAGTTGACGACCCATGGTCAGTAGACAACAGAGTTGGAAACCCCAAAGCTGCATGGTCATATGACTTCAGCTCTTATCAGCTGTCCAAAAATATTCTTTGTGGTGACACTCCTTGCTTTGATGCTGTTACAGATATTTATGTATCTTCTGTTTCTGAGTCTGGCGCTGCTTTACAGATCACAATGAAAGGTTTCAAAAATGGCTCAGCAAAAACTGTAACTAAATCCGGTAGAAATATTAAATCTCAATTAGGATTCACTTCTCATTATTTCAAAACTTCAAGTCAGTCAGATATTTCGAATTTAAGCATTGGACCAATTACTGCAAATAGCAGCACAACTGCTGTTGAAAATTCATCAAGCTCAACAGGTGATACTCCACAGTATGCAACTTCTTCTAGTGGTCTAAATTACTTATCAAAAGCAGGACTTTTGAATGTTTGTAATGAAACATCAAGTGCATGTCAAGCAAAAACAATTTCAAGAGAAGAAGCTGCAGCAGTTATAACAGTCATTGGTGGGGTCTCTCTTGATGCACCAAATGCATATAGTGATGATGATCAAAGTATCTACCAACAAGCAACAAATGCTTTGCCTTATTATGGAATGCAAGTTTGTTTTGGTAGCCCATTTCAAATTCAACCATCTGAAACTGTTTCCAGAGATGAACTCGCTTGCTTACTTGTAAAGTCTATTAGAGCTGGAACAACAGAAAATCTTAGTGGTTCAATTGATAAATTTTCTGATGAGGGTGCAAGTAAATGGACAAATGAAATAAATGTACTTGCAGCAAATGATGTAATACCTGCATGTAGTGACTTAAGTGATAAATTTTGTCCAAGCCGAAAAATAACAATCGGAGAAGTTTCGTATATTGTAAATAGACTAGTTGAGAAGTCCTTGATTCCAACATCGGTTTTTGATGTTAATCCATTCCAAGCAGGCTGGACAGCAAATGGTGGTGAAGTAACAGAAGCATCATCAACAGCTGTTTCCAATCCTAATGCGGGGAATGATGCATGCGTACCTCAGGACAACAGCTCTCTAGTTATCAATTCAACATTAGATATTCAACAATTTCTTTCCAACAATGGGTTTAATCCTGGACCAATTGATGGTCAATCTGGTCCAAAAACTAAAAATGCAATTATTTCCTTCCAAAAAGAAAATGGACTTTTAGCAGATGGAATTGCTGGAAATAAAACTAAAGCTGCAATGAGAGCATACACTGGTTGTAAAAGTGAAAATTTTTGCGTAGCAAGAGATAATAGGTCAGCAAAACTTGACTCTATTGCAGATGTTCAAACTTATTTAGCAAACAACGGCTTTAATCCAGGAATTATAGATGGAAAAATGGGATCGTATACTAGAGAAGCAATTAAAGCCTTCCAAAGAAAAGTTGGATTAATTCCAGATGGAGTTGCTGGGGCAAGAACTAAATCAGAAATGAAATCTTATACGGGCTGTTAGCCAAGATAGTGTCTGATTTTTTTTCCAATAGATTCAGCATTAACCTTGAAAAACTCTGCTAAATCATTTTCTGGTGCAGATTTGCCGAATGTCTGAACGCTAAAAGATTCTGTTATATTACCAACATATTCTGACCATCCAGCAGCTTTACCTAACTCGATAGTAAAGGTCAATTTATTGCTATTTAATGACTCAGATATTTTAGGAGTCAGTTTATTTAGTATTGGTACGCTTACAACTTGAACTGAATATTCTTTAAGTGTTTCTTTTATTTCTAATGCTAAATTAACTTCAGAGCCTGATGCAAAAATAGTTAAATCTTCACCTTTGGAAATTATAAAGCCACCATTTAGAAAATCTGAATAATCGACATCGTAATCTAAAAATTTTAAATTTTGTCTTGTCAGCGATAGGACTTTAGGATTTTTTGTATTGGAAAATAAATATTTATACGCATAAATTGCTTCAACACTATTAGAAGGTCTAATAACATCTAGTCCAGGAATTAGCCTCAAAGACATAAGGTGTTCTACTGGCTGATGTGTTGGGCCATCTTCTCCAAGATATATTGAATCATGAGTAAAAATATATGCAGAATTTAAATTCATCAATGAAGCTAGCCTGATGCTTGGACGCATGTAGTCTGAAAAAACTAAAAAAGTGGAACCGAAAGAAAATAAATTACTGTGAAGACTTATTCCATTAACTACTGCCGCCATACTGTGCTCTCTAATTCCAAACTCTATATTTTGTCCATGTCTATTTTCACTTGTATATGATTCTTCACTAATTATTTGTTTAGTCGATGCTGCGAGATCAGCTGACCCTCCTAAAACAAATTTATTTTCTAAGCCAATTAACTTCAAATAATTACCGCCAGTAACGCGTGTAGCTGCTTCTTGAATTTCAAAACTTTCTGGAAAACTTAACTCATTTTTTTCAAATTGTTCCCATAATTTTTTAAATGAACCATCATTGTTTAATTTATTTTCTAAGTTTGATTTCCATTTTTCAAAAGATTTATTGTCCTCTAGTCTCTTTTCTGCAAAATAATCATAAACATCATCACTGTGGTCGAAAGGATCGCCTTCCCAGCCAATTTCGTCAAAAAATAATTTCATTTCTTCATTTCCTAGAGGAGCTCCGTGTATAGAGCTGGTATTTTGTTTATTTGGTGCGAATTTACCGATTGTGCTTTTTGCAATAATTATGGAGGGCTTGTTTGTTTCTACTTTTGATAAATCTATCGCATTTTTAATTTCAATTTCGTTATGCCCGTCAACTTCTAAAACTTGCCATCCAAAAGATTCAAATTTCTTCTTTTGATCCGTAATGGATACTTTATCAACATTGCCATCTATAGAAATATTGTTGTCATCAAATATATAAATCAGTTTTCCTAATTTCCATACACCTGCCAATTCTGCAGCTTCAAATGAAATACCCTCCATCAAATCTCCGTCTGAGACTATTCCGTATACATAATGATCAATTATGTCTTTACCAAAAACTTCCGATAAATAGGACTCAGCCAAAGCAAGCCCAACTCCTGTAGCAAATCCTTGTCCTAGAGGTCCTGTAGTTATGTCAATACCTAATGAGGTGTCAACCTCCGGATGTCCAGCAGTTTTTGAATCAAGTTGTCTAAATTGCTTAATGTCATCTATAGAAATATCAAAATTATTGAAATGAAGCAAACTATAAAGCAACATCGAACCATGGCCAGCACTTAAAACAAATCTATCCCTATTGATCCAATCAGGTTGTTTATTTGAAACTTTTAAAACATTTTTAAATAAAACTGTACCTACTTCTGCCATACCCATAGGCATTCCTGGATGTCCAGAATTTGCTTTTTCAACAGCAGCTGCAGATATGACTCGAATTGATTTTGTTACTTTATCAAACATTGATTTAAGTATATAAGAATCTATACAGACGCAAAGGAATCTTTTGCGTGGTAAGAAGATCTAACTAAAGGACCGGATTCTACATGCGGTATTCCGAAAGACTCTCCTATAAGTTTATAATGTTCAAATTCTTCCTCCGGAGCGTATCTATCTATTGGGCGATGTTTTGCAGTAGGACGCAAATACTGCCCAATAGTCACAATATCAACATCTAGTTTTGAAATATCTTTTAATACAGCTATTACTTCTTCCCTACTCTCCCCCATACCAACAATTAAACCTGTTTTTGTTTTTCCTTCAAACCCCTGAGATTTTACATAATGCAATAAAGACAAGGATCTTCCATAAGATGCAGATGTTCGTATCTCTCTTTGCAGCCTTGGTACTGTTTCAAGATTATGATTGATTACTTCTGGAGAGGATTCAATTATATTGTTAATTGCTATTCTGTCACCTTTAAAGTCTGGTATCAATACTTCTACATCACAACCATTGTTATATTTTTTGACTTCTCTTATTGTTTCTGCAAAAAATAAAGAACCGCCATCGTTTAAATCATCTCTATTAACAGAAGTGATTACAGCATGTGAAAGTCCCATAGTATTAACACTTTCAGCTACTCTTTTTGGTTCTTCCCAATCTAAACTTCCAGGCTTTCCAGTTTTTACGTCACAAAACCCACAAGCCCTAGTACAAACATCACCCATAATCATAAATGTTGCAGTTCCCATAGACCAACATTCATATATATTAGGACATGATGCCTCTTCACAAACTGTGTTTAGCTTTTGTTCATTTAATAGATTTTTTAGAGATCTGTAATCATTTCCCAAATTAGCTTTAACCTTCATCCATTCGGGTCTTTTTGGCTCATTTGGTAAAACTCCTTTAATAGTTATTGGAATCCCTTTACTTGCCGGTTTAAAAACTCCCTCAGCAACCATTTTGTCAATGTTGAACTCTTTTTTTGACTTAAGTTGTTTTGGTGTAAATTGTGAAAATTGCTCATCAACTTCTTTATATTGAAATAACTTTGAGAAATTTTTAGACACTATATGTGAAACTTCCTCAAAAGAAACTTCACTATTAAAGTTTTGAATTGAGGTAATGTTTTCTGACTCATTTCCACAAGGATTTATGAGCTGGAACCCTTCTAATTTATCAAAAATATTTAATGAAAAACCATGATACGTTGTCCACTTACTAACTTTCACCCCTATTGAAGCAATCTTTCCCTTTTCAGTCCAAACCCCGGTGTCATCTTCTTTAGTAAATGAATCTATAGATAATTCTTTTAGAGAATCAATTAAAGTGTTCTCAATCAATCTCACAAATGGAACAACTTTTTTTGGATCTTCAAGTCTGATAATTGGATATCCAATCAATTGACCTTCTCCGTGAAAAGTAATATCTCCACCTCTGTCCGTCTCGAAATAATCTATTTTCATTTCTTCTAAATGATCTAGTGAAACAAGTAAATTGCCTTCTTTTGATGTTCTTCCAGATGTGATTACATTGTCATGTTCAAGTAGTAAAAGGTAGTCGTCATTTTCTGAGTTGTTTGATACAGATTTATGTAAACCTAGTTGTAAATCATAAGCTTCAGAATATGGAAGTTTGCCAAGCCACCTTATATTTAATTTTCTCAAACTAGTTTAATTCCTGTGACCAGTCAGAGTTTTCTAATTTCTCTCTTATGGAATTTAAGAATAACAATGCAACCGATCCGTCAAAAGCTCTGTGATCCCAGGTCAAACTTAACATTCCGGTATGCCTAATAGCTATAGAATCAGTACCATCCTGTGCTTCAATAACTACTGGTCTTTTTTTAACTGACTCAGTAGACAATATTGCTACGTTTGGTTGATTAATTATTGGAGAAGTTAAGAATGAATTGAATGAACCATTGTTAGAGATGGTAAATGTACTTCCAGAAACATCATCCAAATCATAAGATCCCTCTCTTAACTTTGATGATGTATCTGATATTTTTCTTGCTAAGCCTTTCAAGCTAAATGAATCTGCTTCTCGAAGAGTTCCAACTAATAAACCCTCTTGATTAAGGTCAACAGCTATACCTAAATTAATATTGCTGTGAAAACTGTGGATATTTTTATCAAGATCGAATGAACTATTTACTACGGGATACTCTCTTAAGGCATATATTGTAGCTAGAGATATAAAAGGAAGATAAGTTAAAGAAAAACCATTCTCTTCTTTAAATGATTTTTTGTGTTTACTTCTTAGTATTTCAACATTTTCATAATCAACTTCGACAGAAGTCATTACATGGGCAGAAGTCTGTTTTGACATAACCATATTCTCTGCAATTCTTCTTCTTAATCTAGAAATTTCACCACTTGAAGTATTAGCAGGTTGTGCTTGCTTCTCTTTTTGTTGGCTTGATACTTCTTTTGGTTTTTGAACAGTTTTACTTCCAGAAGTTATAAAACTCTCAATATCTTTTCTTGTAATCCTTCCACCTGATCCAGTACCTGTAACTTGCTCAAGGTCTACATTGTTTTCAGATGCCAATTTTCTAACAACAGGTGATAGCTTTAAATTAGTACTTTTAGCGACTGGTGAAGATTCCACTTCAACAATTTCTTCAACTTCTACAACTTCTTCCACTGGCTCATTGACAGTCTCTGCTTCATTTGATGCTTCTTCGCTAACAGAGCTACTATTTGAATCTCCATCAAGCTCTAAAAGAGATGCACCAACTTCAACTGTCTCACCTTCTTCAACTAGAAGAGATGTGACCTGGCCAGTAAATGGAGATGGAACTTCAGTATCAACTTTATCGGTTGATATTTCTAAAATAGGATCATCTTCTTTTACTTCATCACCAACTTGAACAAGCCAGCGAAGTATTGTTCCTTCAGTTACCGTTTCGCCCAATTGGGGCATAGTTACAATTTGACTCATAGTTTTATTGTAATTCTTTTATAGCTTTTATGACTTTTTCAGCACTCGGTATAAAAGCATCCTCAAGCACAGGAGCAAAAGGAATATGAGTATTTGGAGGTGTAACTTTAACAATTGGATTGTCTAAGTTCCAAAAACCTTTTTCAGCTACCATAGATGAAATTTCAGATGCTACTGATGAGAAAGGAACATCCTCTTGTAAAATGCACAAATTTGATGTTTTTTCAACAGATTGAAGAATAATTTCTTCATCAAGTGGAACAATTGTTCTAATGTCAACAATCTCAACAGAAATGCCTTCCTTTTCTAATTCTTGAGCAGATTGTTCTGCTACTGATACCATTCCTGACCATGTAACAATTGTTATGTCTGATCCTTCTTTGACTATTTTTCCCTTACCTATTTCCACTTCGTATAGTCCAAGCGGCACATCCATTTTTATGTCAGGTTTTCTGTATAGTTTTTTATGCTCTAAATACATAACTGGGTTTGGATCATTCACAGCTGCTATCAAAAGTCCTTTTGCATCATATGGATTAGATGGAGCAACTACTTTAATTCCAGGATGATGAGCTAACAATGATTCAGGACTTATTGAGTGAAATGGACCAGATCTTGTACCTGCTCCTGTTGGACCCCTAACAACCATTGGGACAGATTTTCCAGCTTTCCAATGATATTTTGCAGCTTCGGTTGTTATCTGATCAAGTGCTGGATATACAAAATCATAAAACTGTAATTCAACTATCGGCTTCTTACCAGCAAGAGCTGCTCCAACTGCTGCCCCGGTAAAACCGCCCTCTGAAATTGATGTATCTATAACTCTGAACGGTCCATATTTATCAAAAAGACCTTTTGTTGCTTTAAACGCACCTTCAAAAACTCCAATATCTTCACCCATCATAAAAACGTTTTCATCATTTTCCATCAACTCATCTAATCCATTAGTAATTGCTTCAATGTAGTTCATTGTTTTTTTATTATCTTCACTATTCTCAATTTTTGGAGTAGTTCTTAATGCAAAAATATCTGCTTCCTCATTTTTTGGATAAGGATCATCTTGATTTTTTGCCCAATCTAAAGTGTCTTTTATTTCGGTTTCTAACTCATCTGTTAAATTTACAAAATGTTCAGTTGTGAATAATCCTTCCTCTAACAATGCATTCTCAAATCTTGCAATGGGATCTCTTTTCATCCAAAAATCTCTTACTTCATCATTTACGTATTCAGCTGGATCATGTCCTGCGTGACCATAATGACGAAAGGTGACTAATTCAATTAATGAAGGTCCGTTACCATTCCTAGCTTCTTCACACGAATCATGAATTGCATCTATTACTTCATATATGTCATTTCCATCAATAATCTTTGCTGGAATTCCATACCCCGCAGCTCGATCAGCTACATTAGGTGTACCGAATTCAGTATCGTTTGGTGATGAGTAAGCAAACTGATTATTTTGAACTGTAAAAACTATAGGTAGATTAAGCACAGCTGCCATATTTACACTTTCGTGCCAAGTACCCGTTGCCGTAGCTCCTTCACCACAGTTTGCAACTGCAACCACTCCGGAACCACTTTGTTGAGATGCTAAAGCCCAACCAACTGCTACAGGTGCTGAGTCAGGGAGCGGAGAAACAACCATCAAAGTACCTTTATCAACAACACCAAAGTGGCTATTTCCATCTCGACCTTTAGAAGGACCATCGTTTTTTCCAAAGAAATTTAATGCAATTTCCTTAAGAGTTACCCCTTTTTTAATTTGAACACCAAGATCTCTGTGTGTTCCGCCGAATATATCTTTTGAATCCATACCAGCAGCAATACCCGCCATACATGCTTCTTGGCCAATTCCCGGATAAACTGCGCCACTTAACTGTCCGCCTTTGTACATTTTTAACAATCTATCCTCTAATAATCTTTGTGTTTTCATAGATTTGTAGATATCCCACAAAACTTCTTTTGAAAGTGTTGCTGAATAGCCTTGCCTAGTTATTTTTTCAATTTGCATATTAATGTAACCCCCTACCACTTAAACTCATTAATGATTCGCCAATTGCTTCACTCAAAGTTGGATGTGCATGTATAAATTCTGATGCTTCATCTGGAAGCGCTTCCCAGCCAACCATATACATTAATTCATGTATCATTTCACCAGCTGCTGGTCCACATACACTTGCTCCTACTATAGGACCGTTTTCTTCTGAGTAAACCTTTACTAGTCCCTGATTTTGATTTTGAATCATAGCTCTGCCTATACCAGCAAAGCCATGTTGCGATTGATTAATTTTCATTCCAAGCTCTTTTGCTTTTTCTGAGTTTACACCTACTTCTGCAAGCTCTGGCCTTGTGTAAACAACATAAGGTATAGCGTTGTAATTAACCGCCTTATTCTCACCTGTCGCAATATGAGTTATAGAACTTACTGCTTCTGCAAAAGCAACGTGTGCCAATTGTGGAGTGCCCTCAACAATATCACCAAGTGCATATATATTTTCTATCTCAGTTTGTAAAGTTTCTAGGTTAGTTTGCACAAATCCTTTATTAACTTTTATACCCACTTCTTCAAGTCCAATGTTTTGGGTTAGTGGCTCTCTTCCTACAGCAACTAAAACACAGTCAAAGTTATCACTTTCTTCGTCAGAAAAGGTCACTTTTTTATCAGTAATTGATTCAACAGATGTGCCTAATTTAAAATTTACTCCTCTTTTAGAAAGTTGTTTTCTTAGTTCACCAGATGTTCTTTTATCTAAGCCAGGTAATATTTCACTGGCTAGCTCAACAACTACAACATCAGAATCTAAGTCATTTAAGAGGCTTGCAAATTCGCAACCAATAGCACCTGCTCCTATGACACAGACTTTCTTTGGTGGCTTCTCCCAATTCAATGCTGTGTCTGAAGTGATAGTAAACTCATTATCAATTTCAATACTTGGTAGAGATCTAGGTTTTGAACCAGTTGCAAGAAGTATAAAGTCTGATTCAATTACTATTTCTTCTCCATCAGCTTTTTTAACAAGGACATTATTTTTGTCTTTAATTGAGCCCCAGCCTTCAATTACATTAACTTTTTTTGAGTTAAGTAAAATGCCGATTCCGCCAACAAGCTTATTGACAATTTCATATCTTTTTTCAGCTGTTTTAGCCCAGTTAATAGATTTCTCATTAACATCTATACCAAATTCACTTGAGGTTTCAATTTCGTGATTTAGTTCAGCAACATGAAGCCAGTATTTTGCTGGTATACAACCTCTGTTTAAACAAGTTCCACCGAGAGTGTCTGATTCAATAAGGGTGGTTTCTAAATCAAAATTGCTTGCGTAAAGTGCAGCAGCATATCCTGCCGGCCCTCCGCCAATGATGGTCAATTTTTTCAAATTACCTCTTTCCAGATAGGGTCTCTATCCAATCGAGATAATAACTACACTTTTACAAGGGGTTCCCAAGAAAAAATGATAATAGTTATCGTCACACTTAAATTTACTAAAGTTTGAACAAAGTTCAAAATTAGGATTGTTTTATATTTAAGTAGAATGTAACTATGCAGACAAGACATTTAATAATTGCATCTCTTTTAACAGGTTTATTGATACTTGCAGCATTTGGTGCTTGGCTATTAACTTTTTAGAATTGAAAAACTTTAATCTTCAACACGGCATAATACATATCCCAATGGAGCTTCCGTGGAGCTCTCCTGGTTTTGTTAATGTTTATTTCATTGAAGAAAAAGATGGGTATGTAATGATTGATTGTGGAGTTAATGGAAGCGTATATCAAGAATTACTAGAAACCAAAATGAAGTCATTTGGTTTGTCATATGAAAATATAAAACTATTAATTGGTACACATATGCACTCTGACCATATAGGTTTATCTTCAACACTAAGAGAAAAAGATATACCATTTGCGTTATATAAAAATTCGGTGGAATTTATAGAAGGTTATAACGACTGGTCAATTAGGTTTAAAAAACTTAAAGAATATGCAAAAAAAGAAGGTGCTCCTAAAAGTTTCTTAGATGATATTGACCAAATAGAAACCCCAATTTATGCAGGAAAAATATCAAAACCAGACGTTTTACTTGAAGAAGGAAATATAAAAAATGTAAATAGAAATATTGAAATTATATTTACCCCTGGTCACGATAGAACAGAAATTTCAATTCTTGATAATCCATCTCAAATATTATTTTCTGGTGATCATATCCTTCCAAAAATAACTCCATTTATTCCTTTAGAAGATGCTGGAGATGATATGTTGGAAAAATACACCTCATCACTTGATAAAGTATACAACTTAGAACAAAAATTAATTGCTCCTGGTCATGGAGCTTTAATTGAAAAACCTTATTCACGTATTGAACAAATGCAACTTCATCACAAAAAAAGATCTGATAAAATTATCAATCTCATCGGGAACTCAAAATTTTCCGGCTGGGAGATTGTAAATTTACTTTTTCCAAGGAAACTTGATGAATTAAACCTAAGGCTTGCATTTCAAGAAACTATGGCTCATTTAATTTATTTAGAAAACAAAGGTTTAATTAAACACGTATTAAATTCAGACATAAATTACTGGGAGAAAATTAGGCAGGTTTAAAACCTCTATTTTTTGCTTCATCAATATTATCTGGTGAAAATGACTGAATAAGATTTAATTTGATGTAGTCAACTTTATTAGTCAAAGTCGTTAATTTCTCAAATTGTTCATCGTTGTCACAATCGTAAACTTTCATATTTCTTCTATATCCGACAAATCTAGAATTTTCGAATCTATCTAATCTTTTCAATTTAGAGGTTAAGTAGTTCTGCTATTTTATCTCTTGCTAATTTAGGAGTTCCTAATAAGAGTGAATCTGACTTAGCTTTTTTAAAATATAAATGGGCTGGATGTTCCCAGGTAAATCCAATACCACCATGAACTTGGATATTGTCACCTGCAATTTTATTAAAAACTTCAGAACAATATGATTTGGCAAGCATTGAACTCATTTCAGTCTCTACATCGTCTGAATAATCGACTCTAACTGCACTATAAGCTACAGATTTTGCACTTTCTAATTGCATAAGCATATTGGCACATATATGTTGAATTGCTTGAAAAGATCCAATTGGCCTTCCAAATTGTATCCTCTCTTTTGCATACTGGGTTGACATATCTAAACATGCCTGAGATGCACCTACTTGCTCCATCGCTAAGTAACCAAGTGCAATATTTTTAACTTTATTCCACTCAGATAACTCAGCATCTAATTCAATTAAAACTGCATTACTATCTAATACAACATCCGACATTTCAAGTTCGCACATTGGTCGTGTTTGATCAAGAGAAGTAGTTTCTTTAATTGTTACTCCGTCAGAGTCAGAAGAAACTAAAACAAATTTATATCCATCTTCATGTTTTGCTAAAACAGCAATGTAATCAGAAATATCTCCAAACATAACATATTTTTTGTTTCCACTGAGAATATAACCTGAATCTGTAGTAGTTAGCTGTGTGTTTAAGGTGTCGTGATTAATTTCGTATTTATCACTTTCATATACAGCAAATGTACCAATCTTTTCACCACTTATAATTTCAGGTAATAACTCATCTTTTTTTTCCTTTTTTGAATTCATTAAGATGTGTTTGAAAACTACACCTGAGCTAAAAATTGGAATTATTGGCATATAGTAACCAAGAACCTCAGAAAGTATGGCTGTGTCAGTATTAGAAAAACCAAGTCCACCATCTTCTTCAGGAATATCTAAGGCCAACCAACCTTGCTCGATAACTAGATCCCAAACTTTTTTATCGATTCTGCAGTTTTCATCAACTTTCTGGATTGTTTCAAGAAGGTCTATATTTTCTTTTAAAAGTTTATTTGAATTTTCTTTAATTTCGTTTTGAAGATCACTTAATGTAAATTGCATTATCTAATTGTAATTTTTATTTTTTATTTCGCTAATCATATTTAACTTGTTTCAAATCATAATTAACATAGATGTTATGTTAGAAATTAAAAATTTACACGCGGAAGTTGATGGTACTGAAATTTTGAAGGGTGTTGACTTAAAAATTAATCCTGGTGAAGTACATGCAATTATGGGGCCAAATGGTTCTGGTAAATCTACCTTGGCAAATGTAGTTATGGGTAATCCAGTTTATGAGGTTACTGAAGGATCTGTAATATTTGAAGGAAAGGATATCACTGAAGAACCAGTAGATAACAGAGCAAAATTAGGAATGTTTCTTGCATTTCAATATCCGGAATCAATTCCAGGAGTCACAATAGTAAATATGCTCAAAACTGCATTAACTAATATTGAAGAAACTGAATATACGACACTTGAACTTAGATTAAAAGTTGCCGAAGCTATGGAACAGTTAGGCTTGTCTGCAGATTTCGCTGATAGATACTTAAATGAAGGTTTTTCAGGTGGAGAAAGAAAAAGGAATGAAATTCTTCAACTAGCAGTGTTGAATCCTAAGCTTGCAGTTTTAGATGAAACCGATTCAGGATTGGATGTAGACGGATTAAAAGTTGTCGGTGAAGGTGTAAGTAAATTGAAAACTGATGATAAAGGATATTTAGTCGTAACACACTATCAGAGACTTTTGGAATATATAAAACCTGACTTTGTACATGTTTTTGTTGATGGAGCAATTGTTGAATCTGGTGGTGTAGAGTTGTCTGAAAAACTTGAAAAAGAGGGGTACGAGTCATACTTATGATAAAAGTAAGTGATTTAAAAAAAGATTTTCCAATATTCGATAGAGAAATAAATGGAAAAAGACTCACATATCTAGACTCTGGTGCAACTTCACAAAAACCAAATTCAGTAATCAATGAAATGACAAATGTTTATACAAACATGAATGCAAACGTTCATAGAGGCACATATGTGTTGTCTTCTGAAACCACTGCTAAGTATGAAGAAGTAAGAGATAAATTAAAAAACTTCATAAATGCATACTCTTCAGATGAAATAATTTTTGCAAAAGGATGTACTGAGGGATTTAATTTTTTAGCTAATTCAATTTGTAAAGATTTAAATGCAGGAGATGAAATAATCCTTTCAGAAATTGAGCATCATGCGAATATAATTCCATGGCAAATGGCTGCTGCAAAATACAATTTGAAAATTAATTATGTAAACGTGTCCGAATCATTTGAATTAGATTTTGATCATCTTGAAAGCCTTTTAAATAAAAACACAAAAGTTGTATCAATAGTAGGTGAATCAAACATATCAGGAATGCTGCCTGACATTAAAAAAATTAATTCCCTTGTAAAAGATAAAACTGATGCAGTTTACATTGTTGATGGCGCTCAACTTGTTCCTCATAGAAAAATTGATGTACAAGACCTTGGGATAGATTTTCTGTGTGTTTCAGGTCATAAAATGCTAGGACCAACTGGTATAGGAGTAGTTTGGGGTCGAAAAGAGCTTCTAGAAAATTTAGATCCTGTTTATGGAGGTGGCGATATGATTGAAGAAGTTTTTTACGATACAGCTACTTGGGCTCCGATTCCACATAAATTCGAAGCTGGTACACCTCCATATGTTGAGGCAATAGGCCTTGGTGCAGCAGTTGATTATTTATCCAACCTTGATATGAATAATGTTCAAAAACATTCTGATGATCTTCGAGAATATGCAAAGAATAAATTAGGAAACATAGATGGTTTAAATATTATTCATACAAACTCTAAACTAGCTGGCTGTACTTTTGCAATGAGTTTAGATGGCATCCATGCAGCAGATGTCTCCTTAATGCTTGACACTTTTGGTGTAGCAGTAAGAGCAGGACATCATTGTGTTCAGCCATTTCATAGAAAATTAAACCTTGATTCTACATTTAGAGCTACAGGCTATATCTATAATGATGAAGAAGATTTTGATATCTTATACAATGCTCTAGAAGAAAGCATAAAATTATTAACATAAAATGAGTATTCAAGAAAAAGTTGAAGAGTACAAACAAACTCTAGCATTATTTCCAAACCCACAAGAAAAATATCAATACTTAATTGAACAAGCCAAGAAAAGTGAAGACTTTCCAACAGAATTAAGAATTGATGAATTTAAAGTAAATGGTTGTCAGAGTCAAGTCTGGCTAGTACCTGAAGAAAAAGACAATAAATTATATTTCAAAAGTGACTCAGATGCATTGATAGCAAAGGGACTTGTAACGTTAATTTCATCAATCTATTCTGACGAAGCGCCAAAAGATATTGTAAATTCAGAGATTGATCTAATGGAAGAATTTGAGTTAGGTGTAATCTTGAGCCCTGCTAGAAGAAATGGTGCATTTAGTATGTTAAAGACCATAAAGGAATTTTCTCAAAAATTAGCTAATTGAACCTTCCCACCAATTTTCGTGTGGAAAAAAAATCCAGACTGGTTCAGAGTCTTTTGCTAAATCTCTTGTGTAATAATGTGGCTCAAAATCACACTCGTTATTCCACCACAAGGCAGAAAAACGAACATCGCATTCATGGTTTATATTATCCTTAATATAGTTTGATAATCGCTCAAAAGTCTCACCACTGTCACATATATCATCAACAATTAAAACTTTTGAATCATTAGATTTCGGAAGATAATTTTCCCAATGTGGAAAGTCCCTAGTTGAAGCATGTACTGGTTTAAAAGGTATATTGAGTTTATGAGAAATCATGACCCCAGGAATCAATCCTCCTCTACTAATGCCAACAATCACATCTGGTTTAAAACCATCTGCTTTAATTTTTTCGCAAATTAAATTTGTGTCATCAATTTGCTGTTCCCAGGTATAAATTAATTTTTCCATTTTCGTAAGTGCTAATTTTATCAAAGAATAAAAAGTGCAGAGAAAATATTTAATTATTTTTTAGCTTCAAAATAAAAGACGTAGCTTGAGCATGTTCTATACTAATCGTATGAAAAGGAGGTAAGGATGCGAAGAAGTTGGGCGGTAGGCCTACTTATTATCAGTATTCTTGCTATGGCCTGCGGGGGAGCCGCAGACGTAGATGATTACAAAGCTGCATTTGTGTATGTAGGTCCAGCAGACGATGGTGGCTGGTCACAAGCGCATGATGTAGGTCGACAATATCTTGTAGAACAAACTGGAATCGAAACAGCTTATACGGAGCTTGTTCCAGAAGATGCTACAGAATTCAGAACAGTTGCTGAAGCTTATATTGAACAAGGTTACAATATAATCTTTGGAACAACTTTCGGTTATTTAGATGCAATGGCTGAAATGGCAGAGGAATACCCTGATGTTATTTTCTTACATTGCTCCGGTTATCTTAAAAATGATACAAACTTTGGAAATTATTTCGGAAAAATGTATCAACCAAGATATCTTTCTGGCTTAGCGGCAGGTGCAATGACAGAATCAAACAAAATAGGTTATGTCGCTGCATTCCCTATACCAGAAGTTATCAGAGGCATTAATGCTTTTGCTACAGGTGTTAAAGAAGTAAATCCAGACGCAACTGTTGAAGTTGTTTGGACATTTACTTGGTTTGGCCCTGAAGCTGAAACACAAGCTGCAAATGCTTTGCTTGAAACTGGAGTTGATGTACTTGCACAACACCAAGATTCACCATCGACAGGTATCGCGGCAGAAGCTGCTGGTGCTAAATGGATTTCTTACAATACTGCATATGGACAAGATGCTGCTCCTGGAGCCTTCGTAACAGCGCCTGTCTGGGACTGGGGTCCGTACTATGTTGAAGTAGTTGAGTCTATTGTAAATGATGAGTTTGTCGCAGAAGCATACTGGGGTGGTATGGATACAGGATTAGTCTCTTTATATGAGCTTTCCTCTGATGTCCCATCTGACACTGCTAGTTTAATCTCTCAAAGAACTGACGAGATAATTGGTGGTTCATTTGATCCTCCTATTGTGGAAGATGAATTTATCGATAATGTTATTGGTACTGTAAATCCATAACATGTTTTTTATTAAGCACTCCGGCAATGCTGGAGTGCTTAATTACTTTTATATATGAGTTCTCCAATTCTTGAAGTAAAAGGTGTTTCTAAAACTTTTGGAAACGTCAAAGCACTTGATAGTGTAGATTTCTTCCTGCAGAAAGGTATCGTACACGGACTACTGGGTGAAAATGGTGCTGGTAAATCTTCTTTAATGAATGTTTTATCTGGAATTTATTTACCAGAAAGTGGAACTATTAAAATTAAAAACCAAAATATTCAAAAAATGAACCCCGATATTGCATCTTCTTTTGGGGTTGGAATGGTACATCAAGAATTTAGACTTATAGAAAGTTTCACAATAAAAGATAATCTTACTCTTTCTAAAGCAAATATATTTTCTGATAATTTTGAAGAAGCATACGAAAAATATTCAGAAATATTTACTTTGAATTCGAGTTATCTAACTCCTATTAATGAACTTTCTGTAGGTGAAAAACAAAAAGTAGAGATAATGAAATTAATTTTTAAAAATAGTGAAATTATGCTTCTTGATGAACCTACTGCAGTTCTGACTCCTCAGGAAACATTACAGCTTAAAGAATCTTTGGATAAACTTTCTCAGGAAGATGATAAAACCATTGTTTTAATTACTCACAAATTAAAAGAGATAAAAGATTTTACTGAAAGAATATTTGTAATGAAAAACGGAAAAATGGTTGCAAAAAATTTAGAAACTAAAAAAGTAACTGATCAGGAACTTATTGAATTGATGATGGGTGAGGTTAGAACTTCTAATTTCAAAAAAGATAACAAAAAGGGTGACGTCAAATTAGAAGTAAAAGACATATCGCTTACAAACAGTGAACAATTTAAATCACTTGAAGATATTTCTTTTACAATTCAATCAGGAGAGATTTTGGGTGTTGCTGGTGTATCTGGTAACGGCCAGGTAGAGCTAGCAAATGTTATTTGTGGAATTGAAAAAGAATTTCAAGGAAGAGTTTTAATTAATTCTCAAGATGTTTCAAAAAAAGGTGTTAAATCAAGAAAAAAGCTTAGCCTTTCTTATATTCCTGAAAATAGACTTGGTGTGGGTTTAGCTCCGGGTGTGTCAGTTTTAGATAATTCCGCTATAAAAGAATATTTTAAGGCAAGCTACGGTCCTCATTTATCAAAAGGAAAAATGCTAGGTTATTTAAACGATCTAATCAAGCAGTTTGCGATTAAGGCACCTGATGTAAAAGCAGAAATATCTACTCTTTCAGGTGGAAATATGCAAAAACTTTTAATGGGTCGAGAATTAATTTCAAATCCTGAAGTAATTGTTGCGGCCCAGCCAACAAGAGGATTGGATGTTAGTGCAGTTGAAGCAATTCATAAATTGATAATTAATCAAAGAGATAAAGGTTCAGCTGTTCTGTTGATTTCAGAGGATCTTGATGAGCTTTTTAAACTTAGTGACAGGATTATTGTTCTTTACGAAGGCAAAGTAGTAAAAGAAGTTGGAATCGATTCAGCAACAATTGAGACAATAGGCTATGCAATGGCTGGTATAAATGAATAAATATATTCTTTCTAAAAAACTTTACAGAAATGAACTAGCAACTTTTTATTCTTTCTTAATAGGCTTTTTGATTGCTCTTGCTGTGGGATCTTTAATATTATTCATTCAGGAAAAAAATCCCTTCGATGTTTTCTCCTTAATGCTTAAATTATCTATTGGCAGCGTAAATAGTCTCAGCAACTCACTAAATAAGGCGATACCTCTTATATTGGCTGGGCTAGGCATCTCAATAATTAACTCTGTAAAGCTCTGGAACATTGGAGCCGAAGGCCAAATTTTTATGGGGGCTATTGCTCTAAATTTTGTTTACATAAATACTTCAATAAATAATTCACAAATATATATTTTGCTACTGTTAGTTTCTGGATTTTTAGGAGGTGCTTTTTGTATTCTTTTCCCTGCAATTACAAAAGTTTTATTTGGAGTGAATGAAATTATTACAACTCTTCTCACGAATTATATTGTCTTTGGGCTAACTATTTATTTAATAAATGGTGCTTGGAAAGATCCTGCTTCTTTAAATTTTCCTGCAGCAGCCTATGTAAGTGAGTCAGTTTATTTACCGACTGTTTTGGGAAAATTAAGCTCTGGATTTTTGATTTGTATACTTTTCACTCTCATAGCTTATTACATTAAAGACAAATCAGTGTTTGGATATGAAATGAGAATAGCTGGTGGATCAGAATTGACTGCCATTTATGCTGGAATTAGTGCAAAGCAAAAAGCATTTTTTGCAATGTTAATTGGTGGTGGTTTTGCTGGGCTAGCTGGAGCAATCGAATTATTAAGCCAGACACACAGAGTATCAACTGGAATTTCTCAGGGATTTGGTTATACAGCTATTATTGTTGCAGCAATCACTGGAATGAGGCCTATTGGTATATTCTTAGTAGGTTGTTTGTTTGGAGCATTAACTATCGGAGGCTCTGTAATACAAACTATCGGTGTAAGTTCATATATTGCTGAGATAATTCAGGCAACTACTCTTTTTGGTGCTTTGGTAGCTCAATTCTTTTTTTCATATGAAATTTTAAAAAAGGATGAAAATGATTGATGTACAGTTAATGGGTTTACTAAATGCTACATTGCAAGCTGCAACATTGTTGTTTATTGCTGCTTTAGGAGAACTTATTACTGAAAAATCCGGAATTTTAAACCTAGGGGTAGAGGGAATGATTTCAGTTGGAGCTGTTTCAGGTTTCATTACAGCTATTAATACGGAAAGTTTGTTTCTAGCAGTAATTGTAGGTGTTCTAAGTGCATCAGCATTTTCATCAATTCATGCTTTTGTAACTGTTGTCCTGAAACAAGATCAAACAGTGTCTGGATTAATTTTAACTATCCTTGGACTTTCTCTTTCTTCTTTGATTGGAAAACCATATGTTGGAAAAAAATTAGAAGTCAAACTTGAAAGCCTTATTGATATTGCAGAGCCATCAAATATTTTTCAAGTATTGCTTAGTCAAAATCTTATCTTTTATATAGCTATTTTGCTTATGATTTTTACCGCTTATATTTTAAAGAAAACAATGTTCGGAAGAAGAATAGAGGCTATAGGTGAGGATCTGAAATCTGCAGATTCTATGGGGCTAAAAATTGCAAAAACACAATTTATAGCTACTTGTGTGGGTGGAGCTTTTGCTGGTCTTTCTGGTGTCTATCTTACTCTTAGCTATGTTCCATACTGGACCGACGGTATGACCTCTGGACGTGGATGGATTGCATTGGCTTTAGTAATTTTCGGAGGATGGAAACCATATAGAACTGCATTTGGAGCTCTACTATTTGGTTTTCTTGAGGCACTTGGTCCACGTTTACAAACATATGGATTTGAAATGAGTCCATACATTGTCAAAATTACACCCTACATCATTACTATCCTTGTATTAGTTTTCTTGACAATTATAAAAAATGGAAATACTGGTGCTCCAAAAAATATTGGTATTCCATTCTTTAGAGAAAATAGGTAAATAAAATTATTTAAATCAATTTTTTGGTAGTATTAATACGACTTTAATTGACACCTGTGAGTGTCGAAAGGAAATGTCTTGGAAATAGATAAAATAATTTATCGTCTTAGTAAAGAAATCACTGAATCTGAATTTACTAATCCACTATTACTTGGAATTCCAAGAAGAGGCGATTTAATTGCAAAAAGAATTTCGAAAAACCTTGATCATCTGAATTACGCACATGATATCGATACTGTTGATTATTTATCATTTAGAGATGATTTAGAAAAAGAAATTGAGAAAACCAAACTAGATATAAATCCTCAAGAAAGAGATGTTATTTTGATTGATGATGTCATTTATACAGGAAGAACTTTAAGAGCTTCTATAGAGGCCGTAGTGCATACAGGCAGACCAAGATTAATATCCCTTCTTTGCTTGATTGACAGAGGTCATAGAGAATTACCCATTAGTCCAAAATTCATTGGAAAAAATATACCTACTAATGAGGAGGAATATGTTTCAGTATTTCTTAGAGAATTAGATGATGTTGATAAGGTTGAGGTCACATAGCATATGAAGCATCTTCTAGATTTTCAAAATGTAGAAAAAGAAAATTTAGAAAAGATTATTAATGCAATTATAAAACTCAATGTACAAAAATTAAAAAAAATTGATTCTTTTACACTTTTGCAATTTAATGAAAGCTCAACAAGAACTAGACTTTCATTTTCAATTGCTGCTCAGAAATTGGGGATCAATGTAGTTGAGTCGCAAGACTCAATTTCAGCTAAAGAAAAAGGTGAAAGTTTGATTCACGAATTGGAAACTTTTAAATCTATGGGAATAGAAACATTAGTAATAAGAACAAAAGATAACAATTTAGAGGAATATAAAAATTTTGATGAAATTTCAGTTATTAGTGCAGGATTCGGTAATACTTCTCATCCAACACAAGCGTTAGTTGATGTTGCAACTCTAACAAAGCTTAATAAATTTTCCGTTGAAGTACCAGTAACTTATGTTGGTGACCTCAAACATTCTAGAGTATTTTCTTCTGGTAGAGAGCTATTGACCAAATTAGGATTTAAGGTTGGTGTTTTCTCTAATGAAGAACTTCTTCCTAGTAATTTAGATAATTTATGTGTTTTTAATTCTTGGGAGGAAGTAGTTGAAAATTCAGGATCTGTTGAATTATTAAGAGTTCAAAAAGAACGCATTGAAAATATTGAAGGTTTTGATTTTAATAATTACAAAAAAAACTTTCAATTAACCAATGAAATACTTGAAAACACATCAGATGACTTTGTTGTCCTGCACCCAATGCCTATAAATATTGGAATAGAAATAGATAACAATGCAGCAAATAGCAAAAAATTTATATATCAAGAGCAACTAAAAATGGCAATACCTGCAAGGGTTGTAAGCTATCAATATGTTTTGGGAGCTATATGATTGAACTACCATCATTTATTGATCTTCATACCCATACACGTTATCCCGATAAAAATAATTTCCCTATTTTAGAAATTGAAAAAGCAGCACTAAACGGTGGTTACTCAGAAGTTTTAGCTATGGCAAATTCAGAAATAACAATTGATTCAATAGAAAATCTCAAACTAGCGAGGTCCTTTGATAATAAGTTAAGTATAAAAGTTCATCGAGTTGGAGCATTGTCAAAAAACCTAGATGGAAAAGAACTAGTAAATTTTAATGAATTTGTTGATGAAGGAATAACAATTTTTTCAGATGATGGAAAAACACTTATTGATGATGATCTATCAGAAACTGCTTTTAAAAAAATTGCTGAATTAAATGGTGCAATTTTTCAACATTGTGAAAAAAACTGCCACACATGTCCCGGTGACATTGCACCTCCTCACAATACTTCGGAATTAATTACTATTCATGAAAATGAAGAGTTTGAAATTGTGAAAAGAGATTTAGATTTAGTAAACAAATATAAAACAAGATATCATATTCAACATGTCTCTTCTAAAAAGAGTGTGGAACTTATAAAAGATGCAAAAGAAAATGACCTTCCAGTAACTGCTGAAGTAACCCCTCATCACCTATTAAAAAATAACCTGGATATAAATATGAATGATGGAAGCCTGAAAATGTATCCACCATTAAGGTCAGAAGAAGATAGGCAAGCATTAATTAGTGGCTTGAAAAATGGAATTATTGACGTAATTGCTACTGATCACGCACCTCATCCAAAAGAAACAAAAGAAGTAAGTTTTAAGAAATCTGCCAGAGGAGTGGTTGGGCTAGAGTCAGCTTTTGTTGTTTTATTTTCTTCAAATTTATTTAGCTTGGAAGAATTAACAAGATTTATGTCAATAAACCCAATGAATATTCTGATTAGTCTTGGATATGATAGCTCAAACGTTAAAACAAATAGTTGGACTAAAAGTAATAGTACTTTTACTACAAAATCATTCTACAAAAATTCAGCTTTTGAAAACTTCCAGGTAAGTATTCAGAAAGAACTAGATCATGTATAAAAAAACTTTGCTTGTCAATCAAAATGGAGATGAGTTTACAGGATGGTCCGATAACGAATTTAACCCCACAACTGGTGAACTAATATTTAATACAGCAATGACAGGTTTTGTTGAGATACTTAGTGACCCCTCCTATATAAATCAAATAATTACGTTTACTTCTTCTCATGTTGGGAATTATGGAATGTCACAAGATGATTATGAGTCTAATGAACCAAAAATTGAGGCTGCTATAGGTAATTCATTTACATATGATCCTTCATCTTGGAGGTCAGAAAAATCCGTAACTACTTGGTTAAAAGAATATGAAATACCCTTCAGTGGAGGTTTTGATGTCAGGTCTATAACAAAACATCTTAGAGACTGTGGTTCCAGTATGTTTGCAATAGGACAAGAGATTGATAAAGACTCACTTATTAATTTAGTAAAGGATGCCAGGAATATAATTGGTGATAATTCAGCACTAACCGCCGGTAGTTTGAGTTTGGGTAATGATACTGAAGGTAAAGTTGGAATCTTAGATCTTGGAGCTAAACAAAGTATTGTAAATGTATTAAAAAAGTTAAATTTTCAAACTGTAGCAATTTCTCCAAAAGAATCAGCAGAAAACATACTTTCAATGAATCTAAAAGGTATTTTAATATCTAATGGCCCTGGAGATCCAAGATCTCTTGAAGGTGTTATTGATACTGTCCAAAAACTGATTGGCAATATTCCTATATTTGGAATTTGTTTAGGTCATCAAATTTTAAGCCTTGCGTGTGGTCTGACTGTTAAAAAATTAGAATTTGGACATCATGGCTCTAATCACCCAGTAGAAATCAAAGGAATTAAGAAAGCATTAATTACTGCTCAGAATCACGGATTTGTAGTAGATGATTTTGAATCTGATCTGGTACACGAAAAGTTCGGAAGAATTGAAAGTTACGCAAGTAATTTAAACGATGGAAGTAATGAAGGTATTAGTATCTGGGAGTCAATGGCTTATTCAGTACAATTTCATCCAGAATCTGGGCCTGGTACATCTGATGGACTACAAATTTTTGATCCATTTGTGAGACTTATGGAAAGTAACTATGCCAAAAAATAAAGATATAAATAGCATATTGATAATTGGATCAGGACCAATTGTAATTGGGCAAGCATGTGAGTTTGATTATTCAGGATCACAGGCTGCAAAAGCTCTTAAACAGGAAGGTTATAGAGTAATTCTTGTTAATTCAAATCCAGCAACTATTATGACTGATCCTGAAATGGCAGACGCTACATATATTGAACCGCTAACTGTAAATTATTTGAAAAAGATAATTGAGATTGAAAAACCTGATGCTGTCTTACCTACATTAGGTGGACAGACAGCGTTAAATTTATCAATGGAATTAGAAATTGACAATGTATTTGATAAAAATGATATTTTACTTTTGGGTGCTTCTGCAAAATCTATAGAGATTGCAGAAAATAGATGGCTTTTTAAAAGTGCTATGGAAAGTGCAGGAATCAAAACATTACAAGCTGAGTATGTTAAGTCTATCGAAGAGGGTGTCGCTGCAAGTGAAGATATAGGATTTCCATTAATGCTTAGGCCTTCATTTATTTTAGGTGGAGGTGGCACAAGTCTTGTTGAAAGCAAAGAAGACTTAGAAAAAAAATTAAAAGACGCATTTAAAGCATCTCCAACGCAAGAAGTTCTAATAGAAGAATCTGTTTATGGATGGAAAGAGTATGAGCTTGAGGTAATGAGAGATAGTGATGGAAACGGTGTTATCGTCTGTGGAATTGAAAATTTTGATCCAATGGGCGTTCATACTGGAGATTCCATTACAGTTGCCCCAATTCAAACCTTGTCTGACAAAGAATATCAAATTATGAGAGACGAAGCTCTACTTTGTTTAGACACAATTGGGATTGCAACTGGTGGCAGCAACGTTCAATTTGCAGTTAATCCAGAAAATGGTGATAGAAGAATTATAGAAATGAATCCTCGAGTCTCGAGATCTTCAGCATTGGCATCTAAAGCAACTGGGTTTCCTATTGCAAAATTTGCAGCATTATTAGCTGTGGGTTACAACCTTACAGAATTAAAAAATGATATTACTGGTTCAACACCAGCAAGTTTTGAACCAGTTCAGGACTATGTTGTAGTTAAGATTCCAAGATTTGATTTTCCAAAATTCCCCTCAACTGATGACGTTTTAGGAACATCTATGCAAAGTGTTGGTGAGGTTATGTCAATAGCTTCAACTTTCACAGAAAGCTTAACTAAAGCAATCAGATCACTTGAGATAGGTAAAACGGGAATAAGAAATATTGATAACCGATTTATTAACCTGCCAAAAAACCAACTTCAAGAAGAAATTAAAACACCAAGACCTAGAAGAATTTTTGCGATTCTAGAAGCTATCAGAAGAAACTGGCCAATAGAAGATATAGCTTCCTTATCAAAAGTAGATTTGTGGTTTTTAAGAGAGATTGAAAAAAGTTTTAATGTAAACCCAGAGTCAACTCCTGTATCAATTTTAAAAATGCTTGGTTGGACTGATGAAGATCTAGATTCTAAAGAAATAAAGGATGACCTTGAAAATAAAAGAGCTTATAAACTTGTAGACACTTGTTCAGCAGAATTTTTATCAAAAACTCCATATTTGTACTCCACTTTTGGGACATCCGACGATGACAGCGCTTCAAAGAATAAAAAAGTCGTGGTCATAGGTTCGGGGCCAAACAGAATTGGACAGGGAATAGAGTTTGATTATTGCTGTGTTCATGGAGTTGAGTCATTAAAAGAAAATAATTATGAAGCTATTATGATTAACTCAAACCCAGAAACTGTTTCTACAGATTATGACACTGCCGATAAATTGTATTTTGAACCACTTTCTTGGGATGAAGTTAAAGCAGTGTTAGCAAGAGAAAAACCTGATTCAGTGATTATTCAACTTGGAGGGCAAACTCCCCTAAAGCTTGCAGATAAAATCTCTTCAGCAGGTTATAAAATTGCTGGATCATCTCTAGATGTTATAGATGCAACTGAGGATAGAGATTTATTTCAAAAACTTTGTTTATCTTTAAATATTGATCAACCAAAATCAAAAATTTCATTTAATGAAGATGAGTTAATCAGTGCGGTAAAAGAAATTACTTATCCTGTGCTATTAAGACCAAGCTATGTTTTGGGAGGTAGGGCTATGCGTGTTGTTAAAAATGATGAGGAGTTAAAAAACTATCTATCAATACTGGCAACTGCAGATGATGATGGGAATCCTTTTAGTTCTGGTCCACTTCTTGTTGACCAGTTTCTAACCGAAACTATCGAAATAGATGTTGATTTAATTTCAGATGGAAAAGATGTCTTTATTGCAGGAATTTTAGAGCATTTGGAACCTGCAGGAGTTCATAGTGGAGATTCTACTGCTGTTCTTCCACCATTTAGTATTACGGACAGCATGATAAAGGAAATTGAAGACAAGAGTACGACCCTTGCAAAAGCCCTTGGTGTAAAAGGGTTATTAAATATTCAATTTGCTATTAAAGATGATAGATTATTTATTCTAGAGGCAAATCCAAGAGCTTCAAGAACTATGCCTTTTGTGTCAAAAGTGACGGGAAACCAAATAATCAAAGCTGGCACCCTTTTGATGCTTGGACATAGTTTGGATTCAATCAAAAAAACTACCAATTATTTGAATAGTTCAACAAATAAAGTAGCTATTAAAAAAGCTATTTTTCCTTGGTCAAGATTTCCAGCTGAAGATACAATGCTTGGCCCTGAAATGAAAGCAACAGGAGAAGTGTTGGGAATTGGAAGAAGTTTTGGAGTTGCTTTAAATAAAGCTTATGCAGCTGCAGGAGTTGAAATAAATGAAAATGAAAAAGGAATTTTTGTATCTCTTAGCGATCAAGAAAAACCTAATTTTATAAAAATTGTAAAAACTTATTCCGACTTGGGATTCAAAATTTATTCAACATACGGAACAGGAGAATACTTAAAAAATAACGATATTAACTCAACTATTGTTGGAAGGGCTGATGAGACCTTTCCAACCTCTTTGACTATTATTCAAGATAAATTAATTTCACTTGTTATCAATACACCAACATTTGCAAATGAATATACAGATGGATGGAAAATTAGGAGACTCTCTCATGAAACTGGAGTTGCAGTAGTCTCATCTGTCAGAGAAGCTGAAGCTTTTTTAAAGGCATTTTTAGAAACTACAAAATCTTTTGAAGACATGGAGGCAATACAAAATGTCAGTTAAACCAATATTCTTTGCATTAGATGGTAAATCATTATCTGAATTTGAATTTGAACTAAAGATATTAAAAGATCATATATACGGAGTAAAAGTAGGCCTTGAACTCTTTGTTTCTGAAGGGCCATCTGTTGTAGAAAAGTTAAAAAAACAAGGATGGCAAGTTTTTTTAGACCTAAAACTTCATGATATACCAAATACTATTAAGGAAGCTACAAGAAGTGCAGCAAACCTTGGAGCAGATTTTTTAACAATTCATATTGCTTCTACTAGCGATGCCTTAATTGAAGCATCAAACACTAAAGGCAACACTCTACAAATTCTTGGTGTTAGCAGTGCATTAACCAGTAGGGCTATGACTAACTCAGTAAGTGAAGAAGTGAACAAAGAGTTTAAAGAAGCAAAGGAATGTGGTGTTGACGGAGTAATTTGTCCAGCTTCAGAAATACCTAAAACAAAAGAGATATTTGATTTAATTGTAACTCCTGGAATACGTCTTAAAAATGATGACAAGAATGACCAAAAAAATGTTGCAACACCTAATTTTGCAATCAATGAAGGTGCAAAATATATAGTTATGGGAAGATCTATAAGAAATAATCTCGACTACATTATCAATGATTTAGAGTTATGAAAACATTTATTGCAGCACCATTTGGAAATTATATTAAAACATCAAACACAATCTCCGTTACTGGAAGCTGGACTATAGAAAAACGTAAAGGTCGTATAAAGCAAATTGTAAAAACACTGAGATACACCAAAAGAGGGTGGGTTAACAAAATAGGCTTAAGAAATCCGGGATTTGAACATGGTATAAAAAATCATAAAAAAAATGAGGTATTTTCAATAGCTGGAATTGAGGAAGATGATTGGAAAATTTTTGCTGAATTGATTCCTAGTGATACAAATCTAGAAGTAAATATGTCATGCCCAAATATTGAAAGCCACTTTACTTCAGGAATTGAAAAATTCAGTCATGAGTCTCGCCAGTGGTATATTGGGAAGATTTCTCCATTAACAACTTTTGATGAGTTAGAAAAATATATAAATGAATTTAACTTTAAACAAATCCATGCTTGTAATACCTTGCCTATTAAAAAAGGTGGTTTAAGTGGAAAAGAACTTATCCCATATACTTCTAAATTTATTAAGCATGTAAAGCAGTACTATCCTCATATTGAGATTATTGCTGGTGGAGGAATATCTGAAAAAAAAGATATTGAGCATTATGTTGAGTTAGGCGCAGATCACATAAGTCTTGGAAGTGTATGTTTTAATCCAGTAAAATTAGGAAGGTTATTATGAATTTATTTATTAGAGAAGATTTTATTTCACACGCAGGATTGCCATTGACTTGGAAGGTCGAATGTGATGCGTTAAGTGAGGGTGATTACGAAGCGCTTGCAAAAATAGTAAGCGAAAAAATTAAATTTAAAGATGTTGTTGGTATACCTCGTGGAGGTATTCCTTTTGAAAATGCCCTTAAACAGTATGCATCTAATGACGAAAATGATCCGTTGTTAATTTGTGACGATGTATATACAACTGGTACATCAATGAGAGAGGTTTATCAAGAGGGTGCAATTGGTATTGTGGTTTTTGCAAGGAATAAGATTACAGATGATTGGATTAAGGCAATTTGGCAAATGTCAATCTAGTCTTCAAATTTACTAATTCTCCTTAGATATCTCTCTTCTTTAATTAACATAGCGTCTAAAAAACTTTCAACAATATTTATAACATTTTCCTCATTTATATTATTTGCACCTAAACATAGAACATTTACATCATTGTGTTCAACACTTTGTATTGCAGTGTCTTCATCAATTACATTTGAAGCTCTTATTCCTTTGATTTTATTAGCAGCAATTGACATACCTACACCACTTCCACAAATCAATAATCCTCTTGAGGATTCATTATTGAGTACAAAATCACAAGCTTCTTTTGCAAAGTCTGGAAAGTCACAACTCTCTTCACTATTAGTTCCAAAATCATTTATGTTAATTTCTCTTTTAAGATTGTTAACAATATAATTTTTCAGTTTGTATCCAGCATGGTCAGATGCAATTGCTAAATTTTGAATCATTAAATTAATTTTTCTATATTTAAAAGCTCATCAATTTCTTCACTTGAGATCAAGTTTTTCTCAAGTAAAACTTCTTTAATTGTTTTGTTTTGTGACATTGCTTCTTTAGCAACTTCAGCAGATTTGTCATAACCAATTACAGGCACAAGAGCAGTGACTAAAATTGAATTTTTTTGAATATTTTCATCAAGCTTTTCTGTATTTGCTTCTAAATTATTTATTAATTTTTTTTCAAATACATTGGTACTAGTGGTCAAAAGCTCAATACTTTCAAGTAGATTGTGTGCCATAATAGGCAACATTGTATTCAATTCAAAATTTCCATTAGATGAAGAAAAAGTAATTGTGTTGTCATTTCCTATTACTTGTGCAGAAACTTGCATAACCATTTCAGGTATTACTGGATTAACTTTACCAGGCATTATTGAAGAGCCAGGCTGCAACGCAGGAATAATTAACTCATTTAGTCCAGAGACAGGTCCACTACCCATCCACCTAATATCATTTGCAATTTTAAACATAGATACTGCAAAAGCTTTTAAGCAACCTGACAAATGAACAACTTCTTCTCTAGACCCTTGACGAGTAAAATGGTTTTCTACTTCAACAAAATTTATACCTAATGATTTTGAAATCTCTTTTGCAACATCTTTACCAAAATTATCAGGTGCATTAATTCCTGTACCAACTGCTGTACCACCAATAGCCAATTTACTGGCATTTATTAGTGATAATTTAATATCTTCTAGTCTCTCTGATAAAAGTGCTGAATATCCGCTAAATTCTTGTCCAAGGGAAACAGGCGTTGCATCCATTAAATGAGTGCGTCCATTTTTGTATACTTTTTCCCATTTTTTGGCTTTATCATCAAGCGATTGAATTAAACTTTCAACTGCTGGAATCAAATTTTGAACAATTTCTGTTACAGCAGCGACATTAGTGGCTGTTGGAATTACATCATTTGATGACTGACTCATGTTTACGTGGTCATTTGGATGAATATTTTCACTTAAACTTTCTGAAGCAATTCTTGAAATTATTTCATTAGCATTCATATTTGTTGAGGTGCCTGATCCAGTTTGAAATATATCCACAACAAAATCTTTGTCATAATCACCGTCAATTACCTGTTGTGCTGCATCAATAATAGAATCTGCAAAATTTTTATCTAATAATTTATTGTTTCGATTTACTTTCGCACAAGCTTTTTTAATCTCACCCAATGCTTTAATAAAGGATCTAGAAAATCTAAGGTTTGATATTGGGAAATTCTCTACTGCTCTTGCAGTAGATGCTCCATATCTAGCATCTATTGGAACTTGAAACTCTCCCATTGAGTCTTTTTCAGTTCTAAATTGTTCTGTCATTTACTGTTCCTGATATTGAGTGTATCCACCAGAATCAACTTCTTCAATAAGTTCTTTAGATCCTGATTTTACGACATTTCCTTTTACTACGATATGGACTCTATCAACATCTAGGTACCTTAAAATTCTTGAGTAATGCGTGACTAATAGATAAGAGGTTTCATCATCTCTGTTTTCATTAATTAAATTAGCTACTGTCTTAATAGCGTCGATATCCAAACCTGAATCAATTTCATCTAATAAAGCTAGTTTTGGATTTTTTAATGCAAGCTGAAAGAGTTCAGAACGTTTCTTTTCTCCACCTGACAAATCAACATTTACATCTCTATCTAAAAACTCTTCAACATTAAATTTCTTAGCAACAGAAACTATTTCCTCTTCGTTTAACCCTTCTGTTGAAGCAGTAACAAACTCCATTAAAGATACTCCGGGAAGGCCAACAGGATATTGATATGATTGAAATATTCCATCATCTGCTCTTTCGAACTGAGGCTTTCCTAATATTTCACTACCATTTAGTTTTATCTCACCATTAGCCTCAAAATCTGGATTTCCCATTAAAACATGGCATAATGTGGACTTACCAGAACCATTTGGCCCCATAACGGCGTGGAGCTCACCTTTACCAATTTCTAAATCCACCCCATTCAAAATTTTTACATCACCAATATTTGCGTATAAATTACTAATCTTAAGCATCTAAATTTTCCTTAACTACTATAAAATCTCCATCAACTTCAGTTGTAAAAACGGTAACCGGTTTTGTAGCTGGTAACGTTAAAGCTTCACCAGTTTTCAAATCAAACTCTGCACCATGAAGAGGGCACTCTACCTTGCAATCATAAACTTCTCCGTCTGCAAGATCTGCTTCGGAATGTGAGCACATGTTTTGGATAGCATAAAAATCTTCATCTACTTTAAATACTGCTACAGTAGTGCCATTTATATCTATTTTTGCTACAGGGTTATCTTCAAATTCTGAAAGCTTAATAGTATTCATGCTTACTTTGATCTTTCCAGTACATTTAAATATTTTTGCATAATTTCCTCAGAAACTTTATCAGAAATAGATTCCCAACCATCTTCGCTGATAACTTCATTAAAAAATCCTCTTATTAGTAATTTTTCTGCTGCAGTTTTATCTATTCCTCTAGACATAACATAATGATATAAATTTTCCTCGATAGGTCCTACAGATGATCCATGGCCACAAATAACATCATCACATAAAATTTCTAAATTAGGTACTGACTGAGCACTTGCAGTTTCTGAAAGTAGTATATTTCTATTTTCTTGGTGAGATTCTGTTTTTTCAGCACCTTCAGCGATGTGTATTGTTCCTGTAAATACTGATTTACTTTCATCACCTAGAACGCCCTTGGTTAACATATTTGATGTTGTTCTTTTTGCTATATGATTTACAAAAACTCTATTATCGTGAACTTGAGATTTTTCTCCAAAATAAACACCGTCAATATTGAACCCTGCTCCGTCACCTATTAAGTCGACATCTATCCTATTTCTAGAAAATGAACCGCCTGTACTTATAGTATGAATATTGAAAAACCCATCTTTTTCAACTCTTGCAAATATTGAATTTATAATATCTAATTCTTTTTTAGCATCAGCATCAATAATCAATTCCAAATTAGAGTTGTTATTAGTTAAAACTTCAATTATTGAGTAAACATTTGCATCTAAAGAATCTCCAAACTTTATAGATAATTTTGCTGTGACATTCTTTTCAACATTTATTCCAATATAGGGAGTTGATAAACCTGTATTTTGTAGATTGAGTGTAACAAATTCTTGATTATTTTCTTTAAAGTCAATAATTATTCCACCATTACACTTTTGATATTGTTGCGCCAAAAATCTGTCAACAGGCCTTAAAGCGTAATCAGCAATCAATGGCTCAGAGAGATCATTCAGATCAGTAACACTGAAAGTCTCATTGTCTTTACAAATAAACTCATTTGAATTAAATACAATGTCAAAATCTGTGTTTTCAACTAAATCATTATTTTCTTCTTCAACTTTAAAATCATTTATTGATTCAGATATGTTTGTGTATTTCCAATCTTCATCTTTTGTTGATATTTCTTTCAATGAGTCGTAAGGCTCTGAAATTAATTTTTTTGAAAACACTTTATTATTCAATTTTTATGAAACCTTAACCTATTGCGCCAGCTTCTATCATATTAAGTTCTATAAGTTTGTTGAACTCCATTGCATATTCCATAGGCAAGGTTTTAGTAAACTCTTCAACAAAGCCAGCAACAACCATAGATGTTGCTTCAGCTTCAGAGAGACCTCTACTCATCAAATAAAATAACTGATCTTCACCAACTTTTGAAACAGTAGCCTCATGACCAATCTCAGCAGTAGATTCTTCAATCTCCATATAAGGATATGTATCGGATCTAGATTTATCATCTAATATTAACGCATCGCATCTTACAAAACTTTTAGCAGTTTCAGACCCATCTTCTACTCTTACCAAACCTCTGTAAGCACCTCTTCCTCCGCCTTTTGAAATTGATTTTGATGTGATTAGAGAAGTTGTGTCTGGAGCCAAATGTACCATCTTTGCTCCAGTATCTTGATGTTGCCCAGAATTAGCAAAGGCAACAGATAACACTTCTCCATGAGCACCAGGCTCCATTAAGTAAACCGAAGGGTATTTCACAGTTAATGAAGAACCAATGTTGGCATCAATCCATTCCATTGTTGCATTTGCAAATGCTTGAGCTCGTTTAGTAACTAGATTAAATACATCATTTGACCAGTTTTGAATAGTTGTATATCTACATGTTCCAGATGGTTTTACAATAATTTCAACAACTGCTGAATGTAAAGCATCAGTAGTGTAAACAGGAGCAGAACATCCTTCTATATAGTGTACAGAAGCTCCCTCATCAACAATTATTAGTGTTCTTTCGAACTGACCCATGTTTTCAGCATTAATTCTGAAATAAGCTTGAAGAGGGTCTTCAATATGTACGCCTTTTGGTACATAAATAAATGATCCTCCCGACCAAACTGCTGAGTTAAGTGCAGCAAATTTATTGTCACCTGGTGGTATTACCGTTCCAAAATATTCCTGTACAAGCTCTGGATACTCTCTTACAGCAGTATCCATATCACAAAAAATTACTCCTAATTTTTCAAGATCTTCTCTATTTCTGTGATAAACAACTTCACTTTCGTATTGTGCGGTAACGCCGGCAAGATAACTTCTCTCAGCTTCGGGTATGCCAAGTTTTTCATAAGTTTCTTTAATCTCATCAGGAACCATGTCCCAAGAGTCAGCCTGCTCTTCGGTAGGCTTGATGTAGTAATAAATATCGTCAAAGTCTAAAGAGTCCAATTTTTCTTTAGCTACCCATTCAGGCATTGGCTTGTCTAAAAACCTTTTATATGCTTTCAATCTAAAATCAAGCATCCACTCTGGTTCTTCTTTAATTTCTGACATCTTTCTAATGATGTCCTCATTAAGACCTTTTTCAGGTTTAAAAACATTTTTTTCAGGGTCAGACCACCCAAGCGAGTACTTTCCTAAATCAATATCAACATTTGCCATACATTTATTTTAATAATGTGCTGGTTAAATCATAAAAAGTATTGATTTAATTTATTTCCTTAAGTAGTTATTATTTTTTATATGCCAGCAATTTTTATAAATCCTAATACTGAAGAACACATAAATTTATTGAATCGTCTAAAAGAACAGAATCAAGATTTAAGAGTTTTTATATCAGACAAAATTGAAAAAGGGTTTATAGAAAAATTACCTGGAAAAAAAGCAATAGGCGATATTTACGATGATTCACATATATACACAGCTTCTGAAGGAGCATTTTGTGGAATATTTTATGAAGGCTCTGAAAATTTTTTAAGAGAAGTGTTTATAAAGTCAATTAAACAATCATCATTAAAAAGAATTTTATGGATATCTAATCAAAAAGAATCGGATAAAATTACAGAATTAGATAATTTAACTTATATTTTTTGTAACAAAGATTCAAATTATGAAGATACTGTTTTGGAATTAGAAGAAATTGATGAAGTAAGTGATAAATTTATCGATTTATCCTAAAAAACTTTGAACTTAGATTACTAGATTGTAAAGTTGTAAAATTCTATTATGAAGAAAAATTCATTTTTTAAATCTGGTTCCGGAGCTCGAAAAGCATTTGTTTCTAACTTCCAAGATAAAACAGAATTAAAAGAATTCACAGACACAAACAATAAATCAGAAATAGTAGATGAAATTTTTCACAAAAGCTCTGAAAATATGGAGGAGCTTGAAAATAATTCTGTTAGCCTCACAGTCACATCCCCTCCTTACAACATTGGTAAGGATAGCGACATAGATTTAACTGATGATGAGTACTGGTCAATGATGGAAAATATTTTTAAAGAAACATATAGAGTTACTGAATCCGGGGGGAGACTTGTTGTAAATGTTGCTAATTTAGGCAGGAAACCTTATATTCCTTTTTCAAAATACTTCACAGAGCTTTTAATTGAGACTGGTTTTATTATGCGTGGTGAAATCATCTGGCAAAAGTCCAAAGGAGCTAATGCTAATTTTGCCTGGGGTAGCTGGCTATCGGCATCCAACCCAGTAATTAGAGACATTCATGAATATTGTTTAGTATTTTCAAAAGATTCACTTAAAAAATCTACTCAAGGTGAATCTTCTCTTGAAAAAGAAGAATTTATGGAATCTACACTTTCTATATGGAATATAAACCCAGCGAGAGCAAAGAAAATAGGTCATCCTGCTCCATTTCCAATAGAACTGCCACAAAAATTTATAAATCTATACACATACAAAAATGATTTAATTCTTGATCCTTTCCTAGGAAGCGGAACAACAGCTTTAGCAGCAAAGTTATTGGAACGAAATTTTGTTGGTTATGAAATTGAAGAAGAGTACATCCAAATAGCTAAAAATAGATTAAAAAAAGAAGTTAATTAACTAAATTCCAAGCTGAAAATAATTGTTTATAAATTTCATTGTTTACAAGTAAAGTTTCATGTTTGTCAAAACCAACTAATTTTCCTTCACTCATTACAAGTATCTTTTCTGCGTTTAAAATAGTTTCCAGTCTATGTGCAATAACAACAGATGTTTGATAATCAAGTAATGTATCAGTTGCATCAAGAATGGAACTTTCAGATTCAATATCTAAGTTAGCTGTAGCCTCATCGAATACAATAATTTGTCTTTTTGCTAACACTGCTCTAAGTAAAGCAATAAACTGTCTCTCTCCTGACGAAACATTTGCTCCTCTTTCTCCTACGTCTTGTTCTAACCCATCTTCATATCTTTCAAACCAATCGATCAAACCAATATTTTCTAACTCATTTTTTAAATCTATTTTTTCAGGATTTGAGTAAATTAAATTATCTCGAATTGAACCTCTAAATAAAAAACTTTCCTGAGGAACGTAAGCAATATTTTTCCTTGCCCACTCTTCTGATATGTCTTTTGAAGATTCACCATAAAACTTTACATCCCCTTTATTTGGTAGATAAAATCTTAAAATTAATTTTGCAATAGTGCTTTTTCCAGCTCCTGTTTCGCCAACAATAGCGATTTTTTCTCCTCTATCGATTGAGAAAGAAACATCGTGAAGTACAGTTTCTCTACCATATGAAAATTCAACATTTTCGAATTTAATTACATTATTTGAATCTACTTCTGGCGAAAGGGTTCCCGTTTTACTCAATACAGGCTCTTCATCTAAAATTGAAAAAACTTTCTTCATTGAAGAGCCTGCAGACCTTAAAAGATCATAGTTAAAAGAAAGTTGAATTAGAGGATCGAAAAAATAATTTAAATAAAACAATAATGCAACCAGTTCACCAACCGTTAATGTACCCTGCTCTATTCTTGCAGCTGCAAACCAAATAACTACCGCGATTGAGGTGACTCTTGTAATCTCTAAAAAAGGAAAGTATATTGCAATATTTTTAGCGGACTGCATATTTGCTTTTAGGTGCTCATTATTAACTTCTTTAAATCTTTTTAATTGCTTGGATTCATCAGCGTAAGCTTGAATAATTCTTACACCTGATATTCCCTCTTGTAGAGATGATAAGACTTGTCCTATCCACTCCCTCACTGACCAGTATGTTTTATCGGCATGGTTTCTAAATATTTTGGTTGCAATTCCAAGTAACGGAAGAATCAGAAATGATAACAACGAAAGCTGTACGTCTACCAAAAATACGGCAATGGTAGCACCAAATATGGTGAGTAAAGAAGTCAAAATACTACTAGCTCCTTCCCTTGCAAATTCATTCAAGCTTTGCATGTCAGAAGTCATTCTTGCCACCAGTACTCCGGTTTTATTTTTTTCAAAATAATTAATATCCAAAGATGACAAATGTCTAAATAATTTTTCTCTTATGCTTTTTACATAAGACTCACCAACAAGGCCAATAGAAAGAAGTGCCTTACTTGTCACGAAATACAACACAACAAGTGTTAAGAAATAAAAGAGGCACTGAACAAGTAAGTACTGATAGTCATACTGCATTACACCATTGTCAATTCCTCTGGATATTAACTGTGGACCAATCATACGTACACCAGTTCCAACCATTGCAATCATTGAAGCAAAGAAGAAGGGTCTATGAACGTCTGGTACTAGTTTGAATGATCTTAAAAAGGTGTTCTCTTTCATATCTATAACTCCGAAGTTTGATTCTCTAGAAACAAAGACTTGTAAGTATCTACTGAATCCATAAGCTCTTGATGTTTTCCTTGGGCTTTAACTTTTCCATTTTCTAGAAATACCACTTCATCACAGAGCTCAATTGTTGGGACTCTATTTGTTATTATTAAAGTCGTCATATTTGACATTACTTGATTCAATTCATTTCGAATCTCTTCTTCAGTACTAGCATCTACAGCTGAAAGGGCATCATCAAGAATAAGAACACGTGGCTTTCTTAAAATAGCTCGAGCTAGTGCAATCCTTTGCCTCTGGCCTCCAGACAAACCATAACCTCTTTCACCCACCTTTGTTTCATAAGATTCTGGAAGTTGTGAAATAAAATCATGCGCTCTAGCAATAAGTGCTGCATCTTCTATCTCTTCTTGTGATGCATCTTCTAATCCAAGCGAAATGTTTTCTCCTGCCGTATTAGAAAATAAAAAACTTTCTTCAAAAGCAAGGCTTACATTACTTCTTAAATTACTCAACCTTAAGTTCTTAATGTCTACTCCATCAATTTCGATAGATCCGGACTCAATTTCGTACAATCTTGGAAGTAGATACGCTAATGTAGATTTTCCAGAACCTGTAGAACCTACTATTGCTACAGTTTTTTTACCCTCAATTTCTAGGGTGAGGTCATCAAATATTTTATCATTTCCATACTTAAAATTCACTTTTGAAAATTTTAATGACCCATCTCCATCTTGAGGTAACTCATTAGGCGATTCATCATCTGTGATTGTTGGTGTTTCGTTAAGTAGCTCGAGAATTCTATTTCCTGCTGCAACACTTGAAGGTATTTCAGATAAAAACCAAGCTGTAATTCTTAGAGGCCAAATTAACAAGAAAACATATTGTGTAAAAGCAATAAATTCACCAAGAGAGAGAAAATTATTAATTGTTAAATAACCTCCCAAAAGTAACACTGCGAGTGTTATGACCATTGGTATCAGTTCAAATAAAGGAACAAATCTTGTTCTTAACTTAAGGTAACCAAGTGAAGTGTCATAAATTTTTTGTACAGCATCTTCTACTCTATTTGAAGCTTGCTCTTCATTTCCAAATGCTTTTACAACCCTAATTCCACCAAGCTGCTCCTCAACTTCAGTGGTCATATTTGCTTCTGCCTCTTTTACTTTCAAAGAAACACCCATAGCTTTTGAAGAAAAGTTAGAAGCTAACCACAAAACAGCTGGAATAGATAGCAACACTATGCCCCCAAGTGGAAGGCTCAAGCTTAATAATGTCACGCTTAAGATAAAAAGTAGAAATATATTAGCGGATGCGAGTGGTGCAATAGCAAAAGCTAGCCTTACTTGTGATGCGTCACTAGAGGCTCTTGCCATTAAATCTCCTGTTGGTACTTGATCGTGGTAATTAAATGCAAGTTTTTGCATATGTGTAAAAATTCGATTCCTAATTCCAGCTTCTACATTATAAGAAACATCCATACTAAAGTATCTTCTTGTACCGATTGAAATTGCTCTTGTATATCCTGCGATAACCATAAAAGAAATAAATACAATTACAGCTCTTTGATTTTCAGCAACAATACCGTCGTCAATAATTCTTTTAATTAAATATGGTTGAATAATTACTAAAAAACACCAAAGAAGAGCTGAAATATTGGAAATATAAAAGCTTTTTTTGTTTTCTTTTATACCTTCTATAAAAAAAGATATTGCTTTTCTAAATTCTGGTGTTTTAAAGACTTTAAACATGTTTACCCATAATAATTGGGTAAAAAATTTAAAATAATGGACCAAATACTTTGTGCATTATTTCACAAGCGTATTATGGTAACCGTTATGAGTGATGTATTAGACAAAAAAATTGAGAATGTTTTAGATCAAGCTGATCGAATGTTTATAGCTACAAGTGTAGGAGGAAACTCTTCTGGAGCTTCTGTATTTTTTAGTAGAGATGGAGAGGATTTAGTTTTCTTTACATTCCACCCTACCCGCAAAGCTGAGCAAATTAGATTAAACCCCAGAGTGCACGTTGTAATTTGGCCAAAAGGCCAAGAAGGAATCGAAGGATTACAAATTGATGGAGAGTGCTACAAGATTAAAGATGAGGATGAGAAGAAAAGAGCTTACGAATTAGTCTTAAATACAACAGAAGCTTTTAAAGAGTTCATGGAAGATGAGTTTTTAATCAAAAATGATGTTGTCGGTTATTACAGAATAAAACCAACAACTATTAAATATGTAAACTTTTACCAAGAAGAAAAGTTTGAGTGGAAGACATATCCTGCAAATAAGACATCCGCAGTAGAAATGGCTTTTAAACTCGGATTAAAAAGAATTGGACTCTGGCTTAGGACAATTCGTGCACCATTTTTGACAGCTACTTTTGCCCCAATTTTTATTGGTGCAGCAGTTGCATGGAATGATTTAAAAGATGCTGGTTTAGATTCAAGTTGGTCATGGAGAATGTTTTGGCTTGTTCTTGGTGGAGCATCACTAGCTCAAGTTGCTACAAACGCATCGAATGATTATTTCGATCATACCTCTAACGCCGACGAAATAAATAAGGTCGCAAGTCCATTTAATGGTGGTAGTAGGGTTATACAAGTTGGCTTAATGACACCTGGACAAGTTCTTTTAACTGCATTAGTTAGTATTGCTGGAACTGTTGCCATTGGTCTTCATTTAAATCAACAAGTTAGTGGAGAGTTTTTTGGCAATACTCCAATTTTATGGACAGGTATAATTGGAACATTTTTAGCACTTGGTTATACAGGTGACCCAGTAAGACTTGGATACAAAGGTTTCGGAGAAATCGCAATTGCACTTGGATTTGGTCCGGTAATGGTAATGGGTGCACATTATGTACTGACAGCATCAATTCATAACAATGTGATTTCAGAATGGAATTGGATTGAAGCATTGATTGCATCTGTTCCAATAGCAATTCTCGTAATGCTAATTGTCTGGATTAATCAGTTTCAAGATGCTCCTTCTGATGCTGCAGTTGGAAAAAACACTTGGGTTGTGAGAACTGCAGAACAAGGTGAGTGGATGAAGCTTGAAAAACCAATGAAGTTGTATAAGCAATTCATGATCGAGGCATTTGTTGCAGTTGCGTTTGTAGGTGCTATAAGTTTTTTCACAGATTACGGTACAGTTTATGCTTTCATGGCGTTACTCCCCTTAGCGCTTGTTTGGAAAGCTTTTAAGATGGCAGATGAATGGATGATTAAGTGGAATAATCCTGATGCTGATCGTCAAAAAGTTCCTTATGAGCTTCTTTTAGTAAATGTATCTACAATAGGAATCCATTTCCTTACAGGTATTTTGCTAGCAGTGGCATACATTCTCTAATTGGCTGAAAAAGCTAACTTTTCAAACATATATAAGTTTTATGACTTTATTAATTCCGTCATAACATTTGGATTTGATAAATCTTGGAGAAAAAAAGCTAGTAATCAAATAACTGGAACAAGAGTTCTAGATCTTGGAAGTGGAACTGGTGCAGCTTTTCAACAGCTTCAAAACCTCGAAGTAATAGCGATTGACCCTGACGAAAAGATGCTCCAACTTAATAAATTTAAAAATAAAATTATTGGTGGTGCTGAAAACCTTCCGTTTCCAGATAACTCTTTTGACAGTGTTTATTGTGCTTTTGTATGGAGAAATGTAAACGAACCAACAAAAGGAATTGAGGAGGTATATAGAGTTTTACGACCAGGTGGAAAGTTTATTCTTCTTGATATGACCAGACCTAAAAATAACTTTCTTAAATTACTGCATAAGATAGGCACATTCAAAGTTACTTTGTTAATAGGGTTATTAACTTTTAACCTAAAAGAGTACAGATTTCTTCACAGTTCATTAGATAAATACCCCCAACCTGAAAAATATTTTCAAACCCACCCTTTCCAATATTGCAATATAGAAAGAATGGGCTTGTTTAAATTTGTCTACCTAGCGGTGCTTACTAAATAAATTACTGATTAGCTAAAGCTACAAGAAGTTGTCCAACTTGATCCTGTGGAAGGTTTCCTGTTCTTCTTGCAACAACATTTAAATCTTTATCTAAAAACACCCAGTAAGGAAATGCGTTTAACCCATAAGCAGTGGCAATCTCTTTATCGAGGTCATATAACTGAGGTTCAGACCAACCTTCTCTAGCCAGCCAATCGTGTGGAGGATAATTATCCCTTGCTCTATCAATTGAAGTTGCAACCGCTATTAAATCTATACCATCTGGTACACCAATTAGATCTACATATTCTTGGACTACAGGTACTTCTTTCTGGCAGTATCCACACCAGTGAGCAAGAAAGATTAATGCTTTAGCGTTACCATTCTTCTCGATTGTTACAATCTCTGAGTTTTGATTAGGTGCAGAGAAAGTTGGAGCAGCCAAACCTCTAGCAATATTGTCATCATTTTCTGATGCAAACTCTGGAAGAAAATCACCATTTACTGTTGTTTCACCTTCAGGCAAGTTACCATCTAAAGGTTCATCGACAAGTGTTACACCAATAGCAACCGCTAATCCAATTGCTAGAACTACTCCACCAGCGATTAAAAAGTTTTTATTCAACTATTTCCTTCCTCGATAAATCATAATACAACAGGGCTAAAAATATCGTTAAAAATCCTGTAGAGGCCATTACAGGTATCGATATAAATCCAAAGATATCAACATATTTTAGATTACATGGCACGTCTATAGCGCAGGATCCTCCTCCGCCTCCACCATTTTGAAGGTAAATATGATATGCACCTATTCCAACACCTACAAGGCTTAAATATCCCGCACGAATAAATTTTTTATTAAATAAACCAATGATCAATATTAAAGCAATAGGATACATTAAATAACGTTGATACCAACAAAATTTACATGGAATAAATCCAACAACTTCTGAATAGACCAAACTTCCAATAGAACAGACAATTGCTACTAATGTTGCAAAGTTATAAAACTGATCATTTATTACTTTGCTAAACCGTTTTTCTGTAAAAATAATAAATAATATTAGTAAACAAATAGCCCAGGCAACAAATGTAAAGAAACCAAATAAAGTATTAAAAAAAACAATTAAGTCCATAAAGAATTTTACCCTAAAAAAAATGATAGGCGGTCATTGCCGCCTATCATTAAAGTTTTTGTATGAAAAAGTTTTAGACTTTTTCTCCTGACTTGATTCTTGCCATTCCAAGTACCAATACACCAAGACCGACTTTATTAATTATGTCAGCAATTGTGTAAAGAACTTCTCTAATAGCATCAAAGTCGCCTGCTACTGGAGCTAAATAACCTAATGGATAGATTATCCAACCAACAAGAATGAGATTTTTAATTTTCTCAAACTGATCAGCTTCTGCAGCTTTAAGTCCTGCACCTTCTGCTTGAAGATTTCTCATCAAGTATGCGTATGCAAGCATAGCTACAACAAATCCAACCCAGTATTGATCACTGCCTGCAGATGATGTTTCACCGTAATAACCAGCTCCGATCATCACTGTTGCAGCGAGTCCCCAGTTTCTAACTTTTTCGTTATACTCTGCACCTGAAGATGTCACAGCAAGCACCTCTACAAACATTAATGGTACTGTTAGGATCCAGTCGACATATCTTAAGCCTGTATCATAATCTCCACCAGCCCATGAGCCAGTCATTTTATTATAGTGATACCAAGCTATTCCTGTCACAAGAGCGGAGATATAAACTCCTCTTCTGTGTTTTGGATCTACTTCTCTTGATGATGCTAGTAAAAATACTGTTCCAGCGAGCATACCCACTGTTGCCACCATAAAGAGTCTGTAAGTAAGTTCAGCCATTTTAGCCTACTCCTTTTGTTTAATTTTTACATTGTGAAATTGATCACAAGATAATGTTATTCATTTTGTGCGTTTGTGAATGTTATTTTAATTTTTTTTTTAAAATCGATGTAACTTTATTTTGAAATACTAGTAGAGACACCTAGCGACTCATTACCCCATTTTTCAAGATAAGGTTTTAAGTTAAACTTTCTAGCTGTTGAGTCAGAAGTCATATATCTAATTTTTCCAAATATACTGCGTTCTGGTCCCCACGCTCTATCATATCTTCCAAGAATCCAGAAAACTCCCGAATAAGAATTTGGATCTCTGCCATCTAAAGAATACCTATCATTAAGTGTGATCATGTAAGAAAGAGCAATTTGTGGATTTGGTGTCCATTCAAGAATTTTTTTACCCCACAACATTCTTAAATAGTTTTGTATTACACCTTGAGTTCTTAATTGATTTTGTGCTGCATTCCAGATTTCGTCATGAGTCTGGGAATAAGTTAACTCATCTAGTGAATAAATGTGCTCTCTTTCATCAGAAGAGTGTTCATGTAAAGTTTTTATAGCCCATTCTGGCAAACTAGAGTACTGATTATAATTAGCACGCCTTACACATGTATGGTAACCAAGCTCTCTCCATGTTATCAATTCATCCATGAAGCTTTCAAAGTTTTCTGTACTTCCCCACCAGCCTTCTCTTCTTCCAACCATTTTTGGATTTATGGACTCTGGAGACCAAGACTCTAATTCAGATATTTTATCAAATACTTCATGAGTAGAGATTTGACCAGAGTGAAAATATGGAGAAAGCTGACTACTTGCTTCTTTTGAAGGATCGCTTCTATATTTTGCATAATCTTGATATCCAACTTCGATGAATTTATTTAATTGTTTTATAGCATTTGAATATCCACCTTGTATTGAACTTATCTCAACGGTTTTATCTATATCCAAATTTTCAAGAAAATCATCAATATTTTGATTCTTAAAATCATATGGAATCCACTTAGTTTGTACATCTTTAATCAGTGAAGCATCAAATTGTTTGTTCAAAAAATCCAAAGGATTTTCAAGAGGTGTTTCAATAATAAAATCCTCTAAATTCTTGTGGAGGTACCTTCTAAAGTCATGAGCTCTTACATATTCTTTTTCTGAGAGCCTTATTGGAACAATGCCGTTTGAGTCAACCAGTTCATACCTTGTATTTATCTCCCCAGAAGCTTTTGCTGTCATTTGAGGCACAAAATAAGTTGGGTAATCGTCAGTTATTACTACTGAAGCATGTCTTGAAATTTCTGTCAAAAGCCCTTCAGACTCCCTTGCTGACTGTTCAACAAATGGATAGTAAAAAGCCTTTGAACCTGAAACTTGTTCGTCTACTTCTTTCATTCCCTCAAGGGTAAACTTATGAAATCGTATACTTGACATGGGATAATCAAGTATCAAAGGTTCCAAAATTAGCAGTGGCTGAGAAAGTTGATTTGCCCACTCGACTGCTCGCTGTAATGCAAAGTTGTATCCAACCCTTTTAAAGGAAATCATCCAATAAACAACATACTTTGAATCTGTTATTGATTCAGGATTTATGTCTTTAAGTGTAGTAACACGTGTAAGTGGAACTTGTACCATACATAGGTATTTTAAATTCAAAATTGAATTATTACATAATAATAAGGAGTAAATTAGTTTTAAAATTTCATATTTTTAGCTACACTAAAAAGGTTTAAATTATGGGTGCAATAAATATATCGAATGTTGGCAAAGTTTATCCAAACGGAACACGTGCTTTAGAAGATGTCAATATTGAAATCAATGACGGTGAGTTTGTAGTTTTAGTTGGCCCCTCTGGTTGTGGCAAAACTACTTTGTTAAGAATGGTTGCTGGACTTGAAGATATTACAGAAGGCGATATTTCTATTGCTGATAATGTAGTTAATGAGGTTGCTCCTAAAGATAGAGATATCGCAATGGTTTTTCAAAACTATGCTTTATACCCTCATATGTCTGTGTATGACAATATGGCTTTCTCACTTAAATTACGTAAATTGTCTAAAGAAGAGATAGATAAAAAAGTAAAAGAGGCTGCCAAAACTCTTGAAATTGATGAATTGCTAGATAGAAAACCAAAAGCGCTATCTGGAGGTCAAAGGCAAAGAGTAGCTATGGGAAGAGCAATAGTTAGAAGCCCTCAAGCGTTTCTAATGGATGAACCTCTATCAAACTTAGATGCTAAATTAAGAGTTCAAATGAGAGCTGAGCTAGGACAGCTACATGCTCAATTGGAAACTACCACATTATATGTGACTCATGATCAAGTTGAGGCCATGACAATGGGCGATAGAGTTGCTGTCATAAGAAAAGGAGTTTTACAACAAATTGACACTCCGAGAGAAATTTACTTATATCCAAAAAACATATTTGTAGCTGGATTTATTGGAAGTCCTTCAATGAATTTTGTCTATGCAACAGTAACAAAATCAGGAAAAAATATGAAAGTTAAATTTGGTGATAACGAAGTCAAAGTTTCAAATGCACCAGAAGCACTTGCTAAATTTGAGGGACAAGAAATTGTTGTTGGTATAAGACCTGAAGCTTTTGAAGACTCAGTTTATGCAAATGATAAAGAATTTAGTGAGCAAGTAAGTATAGAAATTACTTTGCTTGAACAACTGGGATCAGATACTTATGTTCACTTTTATAAAGATATAAAGCCAGTACAAACAAAAGCAATCGAAGAAATATTGGCTGATGAAGGAGAAGATATCTCTGTATTAGGTACCCAGACTAAATTTATAGCAAGGATTAATCCAAACTCAACAGTTGAGGAAGGTCAAAAAATAAACTTGGCTCTTGATCCTACAAAATTACACTATTTTGATCCAGAATCCGGATTAGCAATAAGATAATCTAAAAATTAGAATCTAGTTCTTCTGTAATGTCTTCGATTTCTCTGTAAGCTCTCTCTCTTCCAATATCAATATAGTTCTCTAAAGCAACCCATAAAGCATCTGCCCCAATTTTTCTTTCCATAAGCTCACTGGCATCATATCGAAATGAATTATCACTCAACGATTTAACTATCAAGTCTCTCTCAACTGAAGTAATGGGGTTTGCAATATAATTTATATTTTTAATATTTGCAGGAATGTAAGAAGAATCTGTATGGCTCATCCAGTTTTCTCCAAAACTTTCATTAATTAATTTATTAAAAACCAATTTCGTGTCTTCATCATAATTTAAAACAGTTAATACATCACCTATTCCAACAATTGAGTTAAGAGGTGATGGAAATTTAAAAAAATCGTAGTCAGTTTTGAATTGTTTATCTTTTGGCATATACAGGGTGGCATAATGACCTCCCCATGAAAATACACAACTGACCTCTTCGTTAAGTAAGTTTTTGTAATTATTTCTGAACTCTTTACGAACAATTCTCTTATGTGATCCATAAACTGCGTTTTCTGTAAACACTAGTTTTCCAATATTATTTATAGAATTTAAGATTGGTTTTTCTGATGAAAGGATTTCCTGGTTACTCCATTGATCATAAATTTCAACTCCGTAGTTATTCAATATTATATCTTCTAACCAATTGGTAGCTATCCATCCTGTAGAAGCTCCACTTTCAATGTCTAAACACCATAAGTCTTTATTTTCTATTGAATAATTAGATGTGAATTCTAGAAGCTCATTGTAAGATTTAAATTTTGGTGAACCTATATCTTTGTATTTTTCCACACTATACCAAATTAATGAATTTGGGAATAATCTAAAAAATGCTCCATAATTTTTATCTGATATATTTGATGTTGTAATCTCTTGAAGGTGCTTAGAGTAATAACTGTCCATTGTTTCTTTTGAAACTATTTGATCCATTGACAAAATAATTTCTCTTTCACCTAAATTAGTAACTCCTTGAGGGTTTGGAATTATTGCAATATCAACATCAGAATTATTTTCTATCAAATAAGTTTCTATATCAGAGTACGTTTCATATTTTATTTTTATACCAGTTGAATCTTCAATGTTTTTTAACTCTAATTCAAACTTTTCTAAATCAGTCATTTGTGGGCCAGCAATAATGACATCAATTGGTTGGTAAGCAAAGAATGAAAAAGCTATTGTTACAAACAAAAATATTAATAAAAATTGCCTATTTACCATAAGTGCGCTGCGCCTCTAACTCCACTTGATGAGCCATGTTGAGCTTTTACTATTGGAGTCAAGAAAATGTCGGAAGCAAGGTAAGGGATAATGTTTTTTGGAATTTCATTATAAAGCTCATCTACGTCAGACATACCTCCCCCACAAACAATTACATCGGGGTCTAGAATATTGACAAAAGAACTGAAAGCTCTAGCTGTTCTCTCAAAGTACACACTCATTATTTCTTTTGCTTCTTCGTCTCCACTCCTATAAAGATCTACTACCTCTCTAGATGATTTCTTAAACTTAGTTTTAAATTCATACCAACTTTCTAATCCAGGACCAGATAAAAATACTTCAATCGCACCAACTCTTCCACAATGCCTTTTTACAGATTTTTCATAGTCATCCATAGGCCCAGGAATTGGATTTTGCCCCCACTCTCCAGTTAATTTATTTGGACCAACAACAAGTTGTTTATTAACAACATATCCTGCTCCAACACCTGTTCCTAAAATAACCGCAAATACTGAATTAAAATCTTTTCCTGCACCATCTATAGCTTCAGATAAAGCAAGACAATCTGCATCATTAGCTATTTTTACTTCAAAACCCAACTTTTCTTCTAAATCTTTTTTTACATTTTGTCCTTCAAGTGCTTTTGTGTTTGATACCTGTACTAATCCTGTTTTTGGATGAAGAGAACCTGGCATTCCAATGCCTACTGTTATATCTTTTGTTTGTCCAGCAGTATCACTTATTAAGCCACAAACGGCATTTAATATTTTTTGATAATCATCTTTAGGTGAGTCAATCCTATTTCTTGCAAGTTCCTCATTGGTTATTGTATCCAAAGCTATGGCCTCTAGCTTTGTACCACCCCAATCAAGACCAATCTTCATATTATTTACTCAATTCAAAATTAAGACTATATTTCTCTATATTACTAGTGCCAATAACTTCTAAATCATTATTTTTATTTTGCTTCCAAATGTATGGTGCATCAGGGTATTCTTTGGCATAATCTGTTGCAACACCAATCAAAAACAATGTTTGATCAAAAGTTTCAACTTCGAAAAATCTTAAATAGTAGTGGTATATGTCACACCTATCATCATTATCTTCCAAAAATTTACCAACTATAGAGTTTTTAAAATTATTTTTGTTATTTAATATAACTGAAAATTCCCCTGGTCCAAAATCTTTCCATGAAGGTCCGACACAAACTCCTAGAAAGTCTCCTTCATAATCTTCTCTAAATTTCATATCAAAGATTAGTTTGTAATTTTTAATTTCATCTACTTTTTTGGGGAAAGCTTGTATTGAAACAGTAACATTTCCATTTCTATTTTGTTCAACATCAATAGATATTCGAGTACTAATTAAGTCTGATCCCTCCATTGATTCTATTTCGAACAAATGAGATTCAACGTTTGTACAAGAAGTTGTAAAAATTAAAAGAAAAATAATTAAGGGTCTCAACCCTTAACTGCTCCCCCTATTAGACCCCTTATGAAAAATCTTTGAAGGCTAAAAAATACTGCCAAGGGAACAATCATTGATATTATTGCACCTGAAGTTCTTAAATGCCAAGCCTCACCATATGCGCCAACAGCTAGTTGAGAAACATGAGAAGTTACAACAAGATTTTCTGGTTTGTATACACCTAAAAATACATTGGCAACAAGGAAATCATTGTAAACCCATAAAAATTGAAAAGTTGCGAACGCAGCTATGCCTGCAACTGATAAAGGTAAAACTAATCTAAAGAAGGTAGTCATATTACTTGCGCCATCAATTCTTGCTGACTCGATAACGCTTTTAGGTAGACTCATCATAAAATCCCTCAATAAAAACGTAGCCAATGGTAATCCAAAACCTGAATGGGCAAACCAAGTAGCTACAAATGTACCGTTAATGTCTAAAGCTGGAATAATTGGTATACCTAGTACTTCAATTCCACTCTTAAATAGCTGAACAAGGGGTATTAGAGACATTTGTAGTGGAATTATCATTGAGGCGACAACAAACAAAAATAATACTTCTTTACCTCTAAATTCCATAAATGCAAAAGCATAAGCTGCAAATGCAGCAATTGTAATTGGAATAATTGTAGATGGTATTGTTACTGCAAATGAATTGTAGAAAGATCTATCTAAATTATCAGCAAAAAATATCTCAGAATAATTTGATAAAGTAAGCTCTGTCCAAAGTTTTCCTGTGTATATTGCATCCCACCAAGATTCCCTTTTTATAGCTTCGCCAGGTCTAAATGAGCTTAGTACAAAACCAAAAACTGGAAATATCCAAGTAAGTGCAATTGTAACTAATATCAATTTTGTAAAGGGTTTATCGTACCATTTTTGAGTTTGTCGAGTCATGATTGTGTATTTTCTCTTTCCCTAATAGCAGTTCCAACAATGATTGGTAGTACACAGACAAAAATTAACACTGCAACTGTTGCCGATCTTCCAAAGTTTCTATACTTTGAAAACTCATCAAGCATTTTTACAGCTAACAAGTTAGTTTCTAAATCTCCCCTAGTAGAAACGTATATTATATCGAATGCTTTTAAAACAGTAACAACCATATATGTTCCTACAACAATTATTGTGCTTTTAATATATGGGATAACAATAGATCGAAAGACTCTTAATTCAGAAGCACCATCAATTTGTCCAGCTTCCATTATTTCTGAAGGAATAGCTTTAATGCCTGCTGAAAAGACAACAGCAGCAAATCCCGTAAACATCCAAATCATAATAACCATTAGAAGCATTGTATTTACAGGAAGGTTTATCAAAATACTGCTTACAAAACCATCTGGATTCAAGCTTTCAGTAAAAGGTAAGTTTGTCATATCTCTCTGTTGCAACCAACCGATAGGTTTAAGGCAGTTTGGGTCATCAAAACCATTAAAAACACCATCAATTACTCTGTTGTTCATGCATTGTGTGCCAAGGCTGTCAACAGAAACCCTTATTCCATTAATAATTCCGATTTGTGTAAGCGGTGGTGGTCGATATTCATAAATAAATTTAAAAATAGCACTTGCACCTACAGCAGAAATAGCCATAGGCATAAATACTATTGATTTAAAAAAAGCTTCCCCCTTATTTAATCGATCAGACAGCCAACCAACTACAAGTCCTATAAATATTACGAAAGTTACAACAAAAACCAACCAAATTATCTGATTTCTAATAGTCACTAGCATTTCGGGATCAGAAAATGCCCATATATAATTCTCAAAACCAACAAAATCATTGCTGTATCTATCTTTAAAACTTATGTATAAAGTTCTTATTGCTGGATAAAAAAGAAAAAGTGAAATCATAAACAATGATGGGCCTGCAAACATTCTTGCCTCTAAAGATTCTCTATTTTCTTTTGGAGACAATTTAATAATTTTATCCATGCCCCAAAAGAGCAGAAAAACAAATGTAGAACCAACAATTAGAGCAAAAACAACAAGTAAGTTTCTAGAAATTAATTCGGTTAGTTCCCTAAATAGAATTGCTTGAAATAAAAACCAAATCAATGGAAAAATTCCTAAAGCAAGCATAGAAATGCCAATCGATTTTAATTTTTCTTGTTGTGTTTGTTGCTTCATTCCAATTGTTTTATTTTAGCTTATAAAAGATAGCCACCCAAATAGGGTGGCTATCAATTTACTTAAAAAAGCCCTGGTTTATGGCCAAGATTTTTCGACAGTGTCTAATGCAGTGTCAATATATCCTGGACCTTCAACTGCTAAGTTCATCATTTCTTTCCAGAATGAACCAGCACCAACCTCTGGTGGCATTAAGTCAGACGCATCAAATCTGAATGAGTTTGCACTTAATGCTGCAGCGATTGTATCTCCAAGAATTTTGTTGATTGGAGCTGCATACAATGAAGTATCAAAACCAGTATGTGCACTTAATCTTGCATTGTCTGGTCTAGGAGCTACATTGTTGTAGAATTCTGCACTTAACATAAACTCTGCAACAGCTTTTGTTGCATCTCTATCATTAAATGCACCCCACATATCACCGCCACCTAAAGCAGCAGCTGGTAATGATGGATCAATTGAAGGGAATGGGAATACAGTTGTAATTGTACCCGCACCTTCTTTTTCACCTTCTGGCCAGAATCCAGTGATGAAAGATGCTTGTCTATGCATGAAACAACCTGGGTTGCCATTAGCATCTTTTGAGAACATTGGATCTTGAGCATTACCGAAGTATGTTGATACGATAGCATCAGTACCACCAACAACATAACCATCTGTATGCATGATTTGGCTCAATAAGGTTGCAGCGTTTTTAACAATTGGATCATTGAAAGGCATTTCATGGCTTACCCACTTATCGTAAGAAGCAACACCGTCTCCGGTTCTAAGCATGATGTCTTCCATCCAGTCAGTTGCTAACCAACCTGACGCACCGTTTGAATACATACCAAAACAGAATGGATTCATTCCGTCAGCAACAATTTGATCAGCAAGCGCAATCATGTCATCCCAAGTAGTTGGAACTGTATATCCTCTTGCTTCGAATTCTGCTGGTTGGTACCAAACAATACTCTTAAGGTTAGCTGCATTAGCTCCACCATAGATAACACCATCAACAGTTCCTAATCCTACAAGGTAGGATGAGAAGTTGTTTTGATACTCATCAAGATCAATATCTAGATCTGCGAGTGGGGTTAGGTATCCTCTATTAGCGGCATCGACAACAGCACCTGGCTGTGGCCATAATGCGAAGTCAGGTGTATCACCAGACTCCATTTGAATTTGAATTTCTTGCTCAAAGTTGTCAGAACCTTGATAGGAAACAATTATTCCTGTTTCCTCCATAAATGGTTCGAACGCAGCTCTAAATCCGTCTTGATCTGAACCGATCAAAGCACCTGTGATTGTGACTTCTTCGCCTTCAAGGCTTCCGCCACCACAAGCTCCAAGAATTAGAGTTAAGAGTAAGAAACTAACCAATAATGGTTTCTTCATATTTCTTTCCTTTGTGTATACGTACGTATGCTAAAAATAAAGGTATTTTTAGCTTCTTTCATCTTATTAATCTTGATAAAAATTTCTACAAAATATAGATATTTTTTTAATTTCGACTTGAAAAAAATGCGAATAATAATTAAGTGCCCGGGGGGGGACTCGAACCCCCACATCCTTTCGAATAACGGATTTTAAGTCCGTCGCGTCTACCAATTCCGCCACCCGGGCTAATATCTAATCTAATATTTTTTTAATATTAGACCTTCCAAAATATCACTATTTGAAACTTTAATTGAATTTACATTATATTTAGAAATAATTTCTTTTGCTAATAGTATTCCTGCTTGAATGGTCTTTGCTCTTTTTGGATCTAGTCCTCTATATTTTGTAATGATTTGTGGTTCATTTAGGTGTAATAATTCTTCATTTATTTTAAAAACATCCTTACTTTTTAACTCGGTTAAGTGAATTTCTTTCTCGTTAAAATTGCTCTGTTCTAAAAAAATTGATGCAAGAGATGTAAATGTACCTGCTACCCCTACCAGCATTCTTCCAACAAATATATTTGATTCAAATAAGTTACTTTTTATGAACTCTCGAGCAGACAATAATGATTTCTCTGAAGGTGGAAGTTCGTTGAAAAATAGTTCACTAAGACTTACAACACCAATATTAAGCGACTTTGAAATTATTTTTTTATCATGATCATATATAAACTCAGTACTTCTTCCACCAATATCGATAATAAGAAAATTTTCCAAACTGCCTAAAGAATTTAAAACACCCACACTAGTCAATAAGCCCTCTTCTTCACCCGAGACAATATCAACTTCAAAACCAAATTTCTTCTCTATTAATTGTGTAATTTCTTCACTGTTTGTGGCATCTCTAAGAGCGGCTGTTCCAACAATTTGAATATTTTCAATATTGTTATTGTTTATAGTTTTAAAATAACCCGAAAGTACCTTCAGCACTCGCTTTATAGCTTCTTTAGATATAATTTTTGTTTCTGATAATTTATCAGCCATTCTTGTAACTTGATGTTCTTTATAAATTGTAGTTATTGTGCCATTGGTTATATCTGCAATAAGAAGCCTTGTAGAGTTTGAACCAAGATCAATTGATGCTGCTCTTACCAAATTACTTTCCAGTTTTTGTTTTTTTCAAATGTCTCTGGATTTATACATACTTCTTCACAATTAAAACTCCCTATAGATTCCACAACAATTTTTCCTATTGCATTCTTTCCAGTCGAAAGTTCATCAGCAGTATGAGAATGTAAACATTTAATAGATTCTGTAGCACCGCCTACCCCACCTGTAGCTTGTGGCCCATAATTTTCATTAACTAACTCTTCTCTTTCAGCTTGATATGACTTCTGTCGAGACTTCCACTTTTCTTTAAGGTCAGGATTGTTTTCTAATTCTTTATCTAATTCTTTTATAAGTCCTTGCGATTCTAAAGATCCAATTTTTTTACTGTACATGGGACAAGTAAGCCAATATGTTGTCGGAAATGGAGTTCCATCATTTAATTTTGGAGGAACTTTTATGACTGCCGGAATATCAAGATGACATCTACAAGATACTTCTGAATCACTTCTGAGCTCTCTGCCAATTTGTTGCTGAACGATTCTGGAATCGCTATTCACCTTCTTTACCGACCACGTAATCTATTACATACTCAATTAAACTTTTGCCTCTGTCTGACTTTAAGGTTTCTTCAATTGGAGTTACTGGTTCAGGAACTTCAAATCTATATAAAACTTCACCTTGTTCTCCATAACCTCTTTGTCTGAGAATTAATTCAGCTTTTTCTGGATCATCTAAGTCTGAAATTTGTTGATTCCAATCATCTATTTGATTTTGCAATACAACAATTTCTTCCTGCCTGTCCTCTAATGAGTTTTGTAGAACTTTTAATTTGTCATAACTTTCCTGATAAGTATCAAATAAAAAGAAGAGGAATGAAGAAATTAATGTAAAAATTAACAATCTGGAAAATATATTATTACCTACAGTTTTTAAACTTGCCATTTTGAATTATTAAAGTTTTCGAATCCAATTGTCTCGGCAATTCTTAAAAGCTCATTATATTTTGCTGTTCGCTCTGATCGAGCTGGGGCACCAGTCTTAATCTGCCCACTGGAAGTCCCGACAACTAGATGACTAATAAAGGAATCCTCTGTTTCTCCAGATCTGTGTGAAACCATACTTGAATATGTGTTCTTGCTTGCTAGCTCCATAGTATTTAAAGTCTCAGTAATTGTTCCAACTTGGTTTACTTTAATTAAGATTGCATTTCCGCAATTTTCATCAATCCCTTTTTGAAGTACTTCTTCCTGCGTAACAAATAAATCATCACCAACGAGTTGTGTGGAATCGTTTATTTTAGAAGTTAAGTATTTCCAACCCTCCCAATCATCTTCTGCGAGCCCGTCTTCAATTGATACTATTGGGTAAGAGTTGGTAAGGTCTACTAAATAATCAGACATCTCTGTGTTAGTCAAGCTGTTGCCTTCAATCATGTAAGCACCATCTTTATAAAACTCAGATGCAGCTGCATCTAACGCTAAAGAAATTTGGTCAGAAGGTTTGTAGCCAGCTTCTGCAATTGAAAGCATTATTTCATCTAAAACTTCTTTTGATGATGTAAAGTTTGGAGCGAAACCACCTTCATCTCCTACGTTTGTTGCTAATCCTTTATCTTTCAATCTTTTCTTTAGTGTGTGGTAGACCTCAACACCTGCCTTTAACCCATCATCAAATCTTGTGAATCCGTGAGGAACAATCATAAACTCTTGAATATCGACAGAGTTATCAGCATGAGCACCACCATTCAAAATATTCATAAAAGGTACAGGTAAAGACGGAGCTCCGTAAATGTTAGGAATAAGTTCATAAACATATTTTTTTGATGATTTTGCATTAGCAACCATGTTTGCCATTGAAACAGCAAGTATTGCATTAGCCCCAAGTTTGCTTTTGTTTTTTGTTCCATCTAGTTCAAGTAGAATTTGATCAACTTTTGACTGATCGCCGGGATCACTTCCAATTAATGTGTCGGATATCAAAGAGTTTATATTTTCGACTGCTTTGTTAACACCTTTTCCGTTAAAGTCTTGTGATTCGTCTCTTAATTCATGAGCTTCTAAACTCCCCGTTGAAGCTCCTGAAGGAACAGCTGCACGGCCCCAGCTTCCATCATCAAGAGTAACTTCTACTTCAACAGTAGGATTAGCTCGAGAATCTAGGATATACCTAGCAAATATATGTGTAATTTTTTTATTCATAACCCTGTTACTTAAAATTTAGCACAAATTGTTTGATTTGTTACTTTTCTTCGGTTTTCTTAGCTTCTGTCCACAATTTTTCTAAGTCAGAATCATCTTCAATATGTTTCTCAACATATTTTGCTCTTTTAATAAATCTCTGAGTTGATTTATTTAGTTGTATTTCTGGATCAGCATCTAAATATCTACATACATTAACAATGGCAAATAAAACATCACCGATTTCACTTTTCCGTTCATCCAGATTTTCAGCTTCTTCTAGCTCTTTAACTTCAGAAAGTAAATCCTCAAGAGCTTCTTCATAGCTTGCATAAGAGAGGTTAAGTTTTTTTGCTTTTCTCTGTGTTTTGAAAGCTCTTGTTATTGATGGTAATTTACTATTTATATCATCAAATATTGAGTCGTCACTATCTTTTTGTTTTAATGTCTCCCATTGTTTTTCTACTTCTTCAGCGCTATCGAGTTTTACATCACCAAAAACATGTGGGTGGCGTTCGATTAATTTTGCTTGAAGTGATTTTATTACATCAACTATTGCAAATTTATTATTTTCCTCAGCAATTTTTGAATGAAGTAAAATTTGGAGCAGCAGATCTCCCAATTCATCTTTTACATGTTCATAATTTGAATCTTTTTCTTCAATGCTTGCAAGTGAGTCCAATAATTCATATGCTTCCTCAATTAGGTGTCTTGATAACGATTCATGTGTCTGCTCCATATCCCAGGGACATTCTTCTCGGAGCTTTTTTACAATGCCTACAAGTTCATCAAACTCATTCATAATTAAAGACTACTATTTAATATTCCATATACGCTGTCTGGAGTTAAGACATCCTTAAAGTTTAAAACTAAGCGTTTATTTCTAAAGATAAACTTTTTATCTATTTTTTTAATCCTCAAATTTACTTCTTCAGTCAAGTCAACCGGGAAGAGTTCAATCTGAGATTCTCTTATTTTGCACCTTAAAATGTTTTTTTCACTCAACACAGATCTTATCTTTGCACTAATGAACAAGTTATTAGATACCTCCGGAAGTTCACCAAACCTATCGATAATTTCAGCTTTGACTTCATCAACTTTTGAATGATGAGTATGCTCTAGTCTTTTATAAATATCTATTCTCTCAGAGTCTGCATCTATATAGCTTTTAGGAATTGAAGATCCCCAAAAACAATCTAATTTTATTTCCGGCTTTATATCTGGCTTTACTGAATCTATTGATTCATCTAAAGATTCTAAGACATATTGGTTAAAAATATTAAGTCCGACATTTGCAATAAAGCCTGATTGTATATCTCCTAAAATACTTCCAGAACCTCTAAGTTGTAAATCTTTCATAGCTAATGAGTATCCAGTAGCTGTCTGGCCGATGGATTTAATTGCATCTAATCTTAACTCTGCATCTATCCCTAAATTGCTTGAATGAAAGAAATAGGCAAAACTTTGGTCTCCTCTTCTTCCAACCCGTCCTTTAAGTTGATAGAGCTGGGACATGCCTAATAACTCTGATCTAAGAGTTATGAGGGTATTCACTTTTGGTAAATCAATTCCGGCTTCCACAATTGTGGTAGCAAACAAAACATCTACTTTACGATCCCAAACATCTTGCATTGTATTTTCTATTTGTTCTGCAGACAATTGGCCATGTAAAATTTTGTGATTTAAGTTTGTAAATTGTTTTGAGATAATCTTCATCCATTCTTCAAGCTCACTAATTCTGTTGAGTACAAAGAAGACTTGACCTCCTCTTGAAATCTCTCTCTGAATAGCAAGAGCAATAGCTGACTCATCAACACTACCAACGTGAGTTAATGTCTCTAGTCTGTTTTCTGGTGGCGTTTCGATTCTTGATGTTTCTCTAATTCCCATAAGAGATTGTTCAAGTGTTCTTGGAATTGGAGTTGCAGTTAACGTTAATTTATGGACCTGAGTAGCTAAGTTCTGCAGTCTGTCTTTTGCTTCAACTCCAAATCTATGTTCTTCATCAATTACGATTAATTTTAAGTTATTGAATGTAACATCATCGCTTAGAAGTCTATGTGTTCCGATAACAATGTCCACAGTTCCATCGTTAACACCTTTAATAATGTCTTTTAAGTCTTTCTTTTTTATAAATCTGCTTAAGTGCTTAATGTTTAATGGATAATTTTCTAATCTATTAACAAAAGTTTCAATATGCTGCTGGACAAGAATTGTCGTAGGGGCAAGAACTGCAACTTGTCCTCCTGAAAAAGCTACTTTTACCGCTGCTCTAAGTGCAACTTCCGTCTTTCCATATCCAACATCTCCAAAAATTAATCTATCCATTGGAGTGTTTTTACCTAAGTCTTCTTTTACATCATTTATTGCAGTTAACTGATCTGGAGTTTCGACGTATTCAAAATCGCTTTCTATTTCTGCCTGCCACGGGGTATCCTCATCAATAATTAGGCTGTTGTTTTCAATTTTTCTTAATTTGTAAAGATTCAAAACTCTATCGGCTATAACCTTTGCATTTTGTTTGGCTTTTTCTTTTGCTCGCTCCCACTCTCCGCCGCCTAACCTAGATAATCTTGGATTTTCACCACCTACGTAAACTTCAAGTTCATTAATCTGATCAGACGGTACGTAAAGTCTGTCCGTTCCACCAAACTTAATCGATAGATAGTCTTTATCTACATCTTTAATTTTCTTAACTTCAGTTCCCTCATAAAGCCCTATACCGTGAAACTTGTGGACAACATAAGTATTTGGGACAAGGATTGATTCCTCATTTAATTTCCTATGTTTAACTTTTTTATCTTTTGGTTTTCTATTGGTAAATAATGATTCATCAATAACTGCAATACTCATCTCTGGGAAAACTGCTGAGTATGAAAACGGATGTTCAGCGATTTGTAAATTGGTAATTCCTGAAAACTTTTCTGTAATTTTTTCATTACTACTTGATAAATAAACCTTTGCTAAATTATTAATTTTTTGCAAAACATTATCTGCGCTTAAGCCATCTAAAAATTGTGGTATATTACTGATGTTCTCTAAATTATTTGTGGCATAAAAAATTGTTTCAAATTTATTTATTTCTTCAAGTGTATCTATATACCTTGATTTCATTTTTGAAACATTCAAAGAAAAAAACTTTTGTAAATTATTAAAACTATCATCTTCAATCTTTTGAAGCTCACTAAAAACTTCTTTACATGAATTGAAGTCGATTATATTAATGCTTATATCCTCTGGTACAAAATCTAGTAATGACTTATAGTTTTCTAGATTTTGTGAAAATTGAAATAATTCGTATTCGTCTAAATCTTTTTTTGATTCTATTTCTAGTGATTTATAAATATCTTCCTGGTTTGCCTGAAACAATTCAGATGAAGGGGTTATTAAAACTTTTTTTATATTTTTTATTGATCTTTGGGTAATGTAATCAAATAATTTTAATTCGACAACTTCATCACTATTAAAAATAATTCTTACAGGGTATTCACTGTTAAGAGGATAAATATCAATCTGCCCACCACGAATAGAAAATGTTCCTCTAGACTCAACCCTGTCTTTATTTACATATTTAAGGAAAGCAAGGTTTTCTATTAAATTTTCAAAATCTACTTCTTGTCCAATTTGTATATCTATTACATCTAAATCATTAATAAATATTTTTTGAGTGAAGGATTTCATACTCATTGCAATATCAAAAGATTCCATAACAAGAAGATTGTGGAGAGTTTGAAGTCTTTTTCCTTGTATTTCTAGAGATGGAGTAAATGAGTCATAAGACAAAGTATCCCATGCAGGAAAGTGGGATGCCTCAGGCACAAAATTAGAAAAATTGTTGTAAAACTCTAGAGCTTCTTTTTCTGTAGAAAAAATATAAATATTTTTTCTATCTCTTTTATTTAAATAAAAGAATGGTGCTAGAGATTCAAGAGAATAATTGAATGTTTCTACATTCATAGCTTAAATTTTTTTAAGATTTACGTAGCTCTCATCAATTAACCAATTGATAGTTTTCTTCATAAACATTTCTAAATCGATATAGTTTATATTTAATTTATCCTCAGCTTTAGAACCGTCATAAATATGTCCATGCGTTAAAACTCTTGCTGACTCACTACATATTAATGGGGATGAATTAGATACTAGCTTATAAAGATCTCCTAGTGGTGCAATAATTTTCAAGCCCGATTTTGGAATATACATAGGCCTGCCTGACCATTCCGATAATGACATAAGTTTCGATAGCAACTCCTCACTTGTTGTTTGAAAACTATTTAAAACATACCTCTCATTGGCTTCGCCATTTAACAGAGCTTGATAATGTCCATCTGTGCAATCGTCAATATCAACAATTGAGATATTATTCTTTATCAAAGGCGGATATTTTTTATTAAGCGTGGATATTAAGAATTTTGCTGTTCCAGATACACGACCAGGTCCCTGTACAGAAGAGGGATTAACAGATACAAACTGAAAGTCTTTGTCGTAGTTAAATGCTTCTTTTTCAGCTAAAAACTTTGATTCTTCATATTTACTAAGGAAGTAGCCTCTGTGGTTGGATAACTCGTTGCCAACAGATCCTAATTTTTCTCCTAAAGTAACTGCAGATGATGTATAAATAAATTTTTTAATCTTTAACCTGTTACCAAGTTCAAGCATTTGTTTAGTTCCTTCTACATTTGCTTTAAACATTCCATCTGGATTCTTGGAACACATTTTATTAACCCCTGCAATATGGAAAATTGCATCTATGTTTTTGTCAGAGAGGTGATCGTAAGTTGATTCTGAAAATAGATCTCCTTTAATCTTTGTTACCCCAAGGCTTGAAAACAAACGATCGTTGTCCCTTGATCTTGAAAGTGCAAAAACATTATGACCCTGATCAACTATTTTTCTTAAAAGTGGTTTACCAACAACTCCAGTCGAACCGGTAATAAAAATATTGTTGTATTTCATTTAGTTTGCTTTAAATAACCAGATATATATTGATAGCCAGATATATATGAAAAAATTAAAGCATGCAGAACAAATAAATCTGCAATTGTAAAACTTAGGATACTAAGTGGAAAATCCATCATAACAAAACCGACAGCCCAAAATTGAAGGCTTGCTTTTGCTTTACCAAATTTGCTAGGAGGAATCATTATTCCCTCATTGCCTGCAAGGCCTCTTAAGCCAGTAATTACAAATTCTCTAGCAATCAGTAAAACAGTAATCCAAATACTAACTCTTTCAATGTAAGTAAAACCAACAAATATAAAAGTTATGAAAATTTTATCTGCAATTGTGTCTAAAAATGCACCAGTCTTTGAAGATACATCCCATTTTCTTGCTAGTCGGCCATCGAAGAAATCTGTCCAAGCAGCAATAAAAGCAACTATTGCTGGAACTAACATTAATCCTTCACTACTTCCATCGATTAACAGCAAATATAAAATTACTGGTGCAGAGAAAATTCGAAATAAAGCTAATAAGTCTGGTATATATTTTTTCATCAAATCACATCAATAATTCTGCGCTCAGAGGCATCTTTAATGGCTAATTCTTTATCTTTTAAGAAGGTATTTAAAATATCAATGGAATCTTCTATCAAGAATTCAACCTCTTCCTTTTCCTCATTATAAAACTTTGATAACACAAAATCAGCTGGGTCAATTCCTTGTGGAGGTCTTCCTACTCCTACTTTAAATTTGTAATAATCTTCAGCATTTAAAACTCTATTTGTTGACTTGATTCCATTATGACCGCCATCTGAACTTCCTTTTTTAATTCTTATACGACCGAATGCAAGGTCAATATCATCGTGAACAACGACTACTTCTGTATTTTCTTTATTGTTATATTTAAAGTAACTTTTTAATGCATCCCCAGAATTGTTCATTGAAACCATAGGTAAGATTATTTCAACATTGGATCCGTTAATTTCGGCAGATGAAAAATTGTAAATACTATTTTTATCGAGTTTAAATTCTAAATTATTTTTCTTACAAAAACGAATCAGAATGTCAGCGCCTATATTGTGTCGTGTCTTTGAATATTTATCTTGTGGATTCCAGAGACCAACAAATAAAGTTTTGTTATTCTCCAGATTCATCTGAGGACTCTTCCTCAACAGTCTCTTCAGAAGATTCACCTTCGGCTCCCACTTCGCCTTCTACTTCTTCGCCCTCAAGACCTTCAATATCTTCTTCCTCTTCAATTGCTGCTCTTGGTACAGTAATTGTAATCAAAATTGAATCATCTTCTGCATCTGCTAATTCTACACCTTCAGGTAACGAGACATCTCCAGCTGCTAGGTTATCTCCAACATTTAATTCAGAAATATCTAAATCAAGAGAAGTTGGAATATTTGTTGGAAGAGCTGAAATGGTAATGGAGGAGTTGATTGTTTGAACAATTCCACCTTCTTCTTTAACTCCCATTGGCGTTCCTATAAAGTTAATTTGTACATCAGCATCAACAGTCTTTGTTAAGTCTATTTGAATGAAATCAACATGTAAAAATTCATTACGATAAACATGTTTTTGTATTTCTCTAGCTAGTGCTGTGTATTTATCCTTGCCAACTTCTAGGTTAAAAATTACGTTTGAACCTGCTTCAGTTTTTAATGCATTTGTAAATTCTCTAGCGTCTATTTCTACAGAGACTGGTTCCATGCCCAAACCATAAACAACAGCTGGAATACTGCCTTCACCCCTGGTTCTTCTTGATTGAGCAGATCCAGTATTGTCTCTTACAATTGCTTTTAAACTTGTTTCCATATTTATCCTTACGAATTATATAGAGTAATAAATTTTATTTGCTACTCAAAGCAGTATTTATGCTTTTTCTGTAGCCTTTCGAGCTGAAAGAACCGCAAGTGTGAGGGTTAATGCAGCAAATAATCCAGCAGAAATATAGCCTCTAAATAAAACATCAAGTTCCCAACCATCAACCATAACTGCTCTCATTGCTTCAATAACATAAGTTGTTGGGTTATATGCTGCAGCAGTTTCAAGCCAACCTTTTAGGGCTTCTCGTGGAACAAATGTTGGTGCAAGAAAAATAGCAGGGAAAAATAAAAAAGTAGCTGCTTGTGCTCCCTGTGAAGAGCCCGATTTAACACCTGCTGCTACAGAATATCCAGCAAAGCCCATTCCCCAGATAAAGGCTATCGACAGAACTATCAAAAATCCAATATTGCCAACTGCAGGATCTGCACCAATTATTATTCCAATAAATAAAATGAGGCTTGATTGCAACAGTACTCTCAAGGCACCTACATTCATTGGTGCCAAAATAATAGCCCATCTTGAGATTGGCATGCTCTGATAACGTTTAAATACACCAGATTCAATATCTTCTACCAAATAAATTCCTGATGCTGCACCACTCAAAGAGGCTGAAACTATTGAAACTGGGAGAATAAAATTTATAAAATTTCCTTTAGCAAAATCAAAAGGTGTTCCGCTAGCAGTACCACCAAAAACACCTCCTAAGGCGCCATCATATACAAACAAGAAAAATGCTGAAATAATTAAATTTGGTAACTCAGCAAGTGGTCTTCTTACAACTCTCAAAACCATTCGTTTTGTCAAAATTTGTAGTTGTACTAGAAAAGACCTATTTGATACCATTATCTCTCGCTCTTTTCTTCTTCCTTTGTAATATCTTCAGAACCTTCTAGTCTATATCCAGTTACTTCAAGAAAAACATCGTCTAAAGTAGGTTTGCTCGCTGAAACTGAACTTACTTCAACTCCATTACTACTAAGGTCTTTTAAATATCCAGGGATTTTTGACGCCCCATCCTCAACTGTGATTCTTAATTCATTTTTTTCTTGAACTGTATTTTTTAAAATATTTTTTGCATTTTCTAAATCATTATTATTTTCAAATGCAAAAGTTATTACATCACCACCTATACCTGCTTTTAATTCATCTGATGTTCCCTCTGCAACAACCAAGCCCTCGTCGATGATTGCAATCCTGTCGGCTAACTCATCAGCTTCTTCAAGATACTGAGTTGTAAGAATAATTGTTACCCCATTATCACGAAGACGTTTAATTTCATCCCATAAAACTCTTCTAGATCCTGGATCTAAGCCTGTAGTTGGCTCATCTAAAAAAAGAATTTCTGGAGAGTGAACTAAGCTTAAGCCAAGGTCTAGCCTTCGTTTCATACCACCGGAATAAGTTTTTACTCTTCTATCAGCGGCTTCCTTCAAGCCAACTAGTTCTAAAAGCTCTGTTGTTCTCTTTTCAGAATCTTTTTTTGAATATCCCCAAAGCCTGCATGTTGTAAAAAATAATTCTTTTCCAGTTAACAAGTTATCTATTCCAGTATCTTGAAGGGCTACACCAATTTTTTCTCTAACTTCTTTATCTTTTGAAGAAACATCTAGTCCTAAAACAGAAGCTCTTCCATCGGTAATACTTAATAGAGTTGTGAGCATTAAAATTGTTGTAGATTTACCTGCACCATTTGGACCAAGTAACCCAAAGATTTCACCTTGTTTTACTTGAAAACTAACATCTTTTACAGCTTCAACAGTATCTTGTTTACTGATAAAAGTTTTCTTAATATTTTTAACGTCTACTGCTAACATAATGTACCTATAAGCCAAAATCTATTTTGATACTAATGGTGTTGTGATTTTATTGGCCTCGTAGCTCAGGGGATAGAGCACAGGTTTCCTAAACCTGGTGTCGCAGGTTCGAATCCTGCCGAGGCCGCTCTTTAAAAACTAAACGTTGTGCTGTTGTCCTGAATTAATATGATCTTGAGCAATAATTGCTGCTTTAGAAACAGCTTTAATTTCTTCCCAAGCAAAAGGATTCTGTGATTTATCTCTTACATAATCAAAAAAGATACTAAGTGATTCTTTGTGGCCTTTGCCTGTTGAAAATGTTTTACTTCTGTCTTGTGAGCCCTCTAGAAACCTTAACATTTTAAAATCTTCGAGTATATAAGAGTTGCCTTCTCCATGAACTTCTATTCGTTCTTTGCTCAAAATTTGATTTGCTTCAGAGAAATACTGTAGAGAAGCATGTGAACCATTTGCAAAATTAATGTTTAAGAAAACTTGATTATCTTTAACCATATTATTTGTTTTATCAACTGGGGCGGATGCTGAAATGCTCTGAGGAAGTGAATCAAATAAATAACAAGCTAAATCAATGCCATGTACTGCTTCACCAACAATTCTTCCCCCACCAATTTCCTTTATATTTGTCCAGTGATCGCAGTCAAGGGGTGGGACGCTAAATCTCAGATTTATACTATTTGCTGGATTATTAATTAATTTTTGTTTTATAAATTGCGCTGATTTTGAAAATCGTCTGTTAAATCCAATAAATAGTTTTGGATTTTCAGACCTATAAATACTCTCCTCAATATCCGTAATCGACTGCATGTCTATAGCTAATGGTTTTTCAACATATACAGCTTTTCCTTTATTTAGTGCTTTTATTACTAAATCTGAATGGTTGTGGTGAGGTGTTAATATAAGAACCGCGTCAATTTCATCAGCATTTAATATCTCTTCTTCAGTAGAGTATTTATTTTTAATTTTAAAATTTTTCGCAAGTGACTCAGCACTTAAACCCTTTGACGATGCTATCCCAAGAACTTTGCATTCTCTTTTCAGTTCTTTAAGGGCAGGCATTATGGTTGTAGCTGCAAAATTTCCAGCACCCAATATTCCTACATTCACTTTTGATGTTTTTGGTTCAGGTTGCAAATCATTTTCTATTTTAATTTTTGGTTCAGCGTCAATGTTGTATCTAAGTACCACTGATAATGGTTTAATCTCATCTTCAAATTTTTCATAAACACTTGGAGCATCTTCAAATGCTATTTCTTCAGATACTAAATCAAGCAAATGAATTTGTTTTTGCGACAAGAGTTTTGTAAATGCTTCAAAGTTTCTATTTTCGGTCCAACGCACATATTCAATTGGATAATCATTTCCTAGCGCTTCGTACTGTTTGTCATACCTTCCAGGACCATAAGATTTTGAAACCACAAGTTCGAGTTCTTTATAGTAAAAATCATTCCTAGAAATATTTAAAGGAATATCACCAATAACAACAATTTTTGCTTTATTGCGAGCAATTTTTGTAGCTAATTCTATTGGTTCGTTACTGCTTGTTGCAGCGGTAATAATTACACTATCAACATCTTTCAGTTCAACATCATCAGCAGAAGTAAAAAAATTATCTCCATATTTAGATCTTTCAGGATCTGGATCTATTCCAATTACTTCTGAACCCTGTGCTTTAGCTAGCCTGCATACTAGTTGTCCTATTACTCCAAGACCTACAACAACTACTTTTGAACCAAGGCTTGTCTCAGATAGCCTTAGGCCGTGCAGTGCAATACTTCCTAAGACAGTAAAAGCTGCTTCCTTGATATCTGTATTTTCATCAATTCGACTGCATAAATTTTCACTAACAACAACATACTCAGCATGGCCTCCATTAGAGACAACTTTATCTCCAACATGGTAAGAACTCACACCTTTCCCAACTTTGACAACTTCGCCTGCTGAACTGTATCCAAGTTGAAGAGGAAGTAGGTTTTTTGGAAATACAGCATTCCAGACTGCCCCAATGCCCTCTTTTTTTAATAGGTCTAATCCTTTATCAATATTTGAACTGTTTTGAAGTTTATCTGTGACAGAGGTGTTTGCTACTTCAATAGCAGCTAACTCTGTTCCTGAAGATACAACTGAATAATGATTTTTTATAAGTATCTCGCCTGGACCAGGATTTGGAATAGGAGTATCCCATAAAATTGGTGTAGGATTGTTTTTTTCAACTACTAGCTGTTTCATTTCTCTCCTGTTTAATAATAACTAATTTACTTGTGAAATTAAGGGTGAGGTTAAATTAATGTAATCTCCATCAGTTGATTTTATTTTTAGAGATCCATCTTCGTTAATATCTTCAGCCCATCCTCTACCTTCTGGATATTCCACAATTTTTCCGATTGTTTGTAATTTTTGTTTGTATTTATCTAAATCAAAATAATTTTTAGAAATTGAGGACAATACTTCACTCGCCCACTGTTCTGCATGTAAATTGATTAATGAGTCTTCCTGTTTTCTAGTAAAGACTGAACCTGCACCAGGTATTTCTGGTTTCTCCCAAAAATAATTTATACCCATTCCAATACAAATGTTATTTTCAGACTTTTCAACAAGTATTCCACCAACTTTTAGATTGTTTAAAACAATATCGTTGGGCCACTTTAAGCTGAGATTTATATCATTAAGAACTTCTGTAAATACGTAGCCTGCAATAAGTGGAATAAGTGTGTGTTTTACTTCTATATCCTCTTGTTTTACTGCAAGTGAACATGCCAGGGCTTGGTCTGCATTAAGCCATGTTCTGTTTGATGTACCTTTACCTTTTTCCTGAGAGTAGCTAATAACAAGAATTGGTTCGCTTGATAGTTCACTTAGTGCATATTCCTGTGTATTGTAAATGGATTCAAAAAAAAAGGTTTTCATAGTGTTACTTCTTTACATATATATAGGTCAAATACATACATTAACAATAAACAGGAAAGATGGGCATGTCAGACGATAATTTAGCTGAAATTCGTGATGAAAAAGCTAAAAAGATACAGCACCCAAAAGGAAAATTAACAGCTTACGAAAGGCTGAATTTACTATTGGACGAGGGTTCATTTAGCGAAATAGACCAACATGTTGCTTCTGAGGAAAACCCTGATGGTGAAGCAGTTGTAACAGGTACTGGCACAATTCATGGACGTCCAGTATTTGTATTTAGTGAAGACTTTTCTGTCATGGGAGGAAGTCTGGGCGAAGTTGTAGCTAAAAAAATTCTAAAAGTGATGGATCATGCATTAGAAGCTAGAGCACCAATCATTGGAATAAAAGACTCTGGTGGAGCAAGAATTCAGGAAGGTATCTCTTCTTTGTATGGATATGCTCAAATTTTTAAAAAAAATGTTGAAGCTTCTGGGAAAATTCCACAAATATCTGTTGTTGTTGGTCCTTCTGCTGGTGGAGCGGTTTATAGCCCAGCACTGACTGATTTTATTTTTCAAGTACAAGATATAGGACAACTATATGTGACAGGACCTGCTGTTGTTAAAACTGTTACTGGTGAAGAGGTTTCCTATGAAGAGTTAGGTGGAGTAGAAGCGCACGGTACTAAATCGGGTGTGTCTCATCAAATTTGTGAATCTGAAGAACAAGCATTTGAAGAAATTCGATATCTTATGAGCTTTCTTCCACAGTCTTCATCTCAAAAACCTCCTGCATTTATTACAGAAGATGAATCTTCTAGAACAATAGAATCTTTAGATAGTTTTATACCGGAAAATAGAAACCAGCCATATGATATGGCAAAAATAATTTCAGATATTTCAGATGATGGAGAGCACTATCCGATTCAAAGCAACTATGCACTCAACATTATTACAACTTTTGCAAGAGTAAATGGAAATACAATTGGAATAGTTGCTAACCAGCCAATGGAGCTTGCAGGAGTGCTAGATATTAAGGCTTCAGAAAAAGCAGCAAGGTTTGTTAGGTTTTGTGACGCATTCAATATACCTATTCTTACTCTGGTTGATGTTCCTGGATTTTTACCCGGAGTTGAGCAAGAGCACGGTGGAATTATAAGAAGTGGTGCAAAATTATTATACGCTTACTCAGAGGCAACAGTTCCAAGAGTATGTGTGGTTATAAGAAAAGCGTATGGAGGAGCTTACATCGTTATGGATTCAATAGGGCTTGGTGCGGATAAATTATTTGCATGGCCAAGTGGTGAAATTGCTGTTATGGGTGCTGAAGGAGCAGTTGACATAATACATAAAAGAGAATTGGCAGCAGCCGACAATAAAGAAGAGCTTAAGTCAAAGTTAGTGGCAGAGTATAATGATAAATTTAGCAACCCTGATATTGCAGCACAATTAGGCTTAATTGACAATATTATAAAACCAAGTGAGACAAGAAAAGTGGTTATTGACTCATTTAAAGACTTAGTAAATAAAGGAGAGTTAGGAGATAAACATGGAAACATACCCCTCTAAAAATATTGCTATTACATGGGTAGAAAAAGGTAGTATTGCAAGAAATTTATTCTTGGCCTTAGGTTTTGCAATATTAACTGCACTTAGTGCTCAAATAAGAATTGTTATTCCAATCTCGCCTGTTCCAATAACTGGTCAAACATTTGTTGTGCTTTTATCAGGATTAATATTAGGTAGCACTTTTGGAGCAATCAGTATGTTAATGTACCTATTTATTGGTATGTCTGGCCTTCCATTTTTTTCAGCAGGTGTTGCTGGTCTTGCAATTTTAAAAAGTCCCACAATAGGATATATAATTGGATTTTTTCTAGCAGCTTATGTAATTGGTGCTTTTGCAGCTAAACCTGTACTGGCTATTCTGCTTGGTTCATTAACTATTTATATTGCTGGTGTTTCTGGATTGATGATAGTTTTAAATACTTCACTTTCGAATGCTCTTGCAATTGGGGTTGTTCCATTTTTGATAGGAGATGCTATAAAGTCTATTTTGGCAATGGGCTTGGCTTTTAAATTAAAGTAAATATGACTCAAAAACGAATCCTAATCGCAAACAGAGGTGAGATAGCGCTTCGAATTATTAGATCTGCCAAAGAAATGGATTTATATACTATTGCTGTTTACTCAGATGCAGATGAAGATGCTTTACATACTAAACGAGCTGATGAATCTTATTACCTTGGAGGGTCTCTGCCTGCTGAAAGCTACAGGAATTTAAAAAAATTAGTCAAAGCTGCTGAAGAAACAAATGCAGATTTAGTCCACCCAGGATATGGGTTCCTCGCAGAAAATGCTGACTTTGCAAAAGCTATAGAAAAGAAAGGAATTACTTGGGTAGGGCCTAAACCTGAAACCATTAAATCTATGGGTGACAAAATTGAATCAAGAAAATTAGTTTCAAAGATTGGACTTAATCCTGTACCAGGTCAGCTAAAGCCTTCAAGGTTTCAAAGAGATGCAGTAAAAGATGCTGAAAGTTTCGGATATCCTGTTGCATTGAAAGCTGCGCATGGTGGTGGAGGAAAAGGATTAAGAATTGTTCACAATGAAAAAGAACTTCTTGAAAATTTTGATATTGTGAAGCGAGAAAGTGAAGCTTATTTTGGTTCTGATCAAATCTACGTTGAAAAATTTATAAAACCAGCAAGACACATTGAAACTCAAATTCTTGCCGACAAGTATGGCAATATTTTGTATTTAGGTGAAAGAGATTGCTCTTTACAGAGAAGGAATCAAAAGTTAATTGAGGAGAGTCCACCTGAGTGGCTCTCTGAATATGGAAGAGAAAAATTAAAAGAGTTTACACTTAAAATCGCATCTAATTCAGATTATGTAAATGCTGGAACTGTAGAGTTCCTTGCTGATAGTGACGAAAACTTTTACTTCCTTGAAATGAATACTCGGTTACAAGTAGAGCATACAGTAACTGAAATGAGATATGGCCTTGACCTTGTAAAAGAACAAATAAAAATTGCACTAGGAAACTCTATCGAGGATTATGAGCTTGATCCAAGAGGACACAGTATAGAGTTTAGGATTAATGCAGAAGACCCAAATAATAACTTTCTACCAACTCCTGGAACAATTACCGAATATAGAGAGCCAACTGGTAATGGTGTACGTATTGATGGGTGGGCTAGAACAGGTACTCAAATTACTCATTATTATGACAATCTTATTTCGAAATTAATTGTTTGGGGTGTTTCAAGGGAAGAGGCAAGATCTAAGGGAATCAGGTGCCTTGAAGAATATATTATCGGAGGCATCCCTACCACTATAAATTTATTAATAGATATTTTAAAAACTAAAGAATTTGTCAACAGTCAAATACACGTAAAGTTTTTAGAGGAAAACTTTGAAATACGTGAGATCGAAGAAGATGAAGTTTCCTCTGATAGACCAAGCAAGGTAAAAATATCATTAGAGGACACAACCAACCCAACTCTTGCTCCTCAACGTCCTAAAAAAGTAGGTATGGACCTTACGGGCAATATTAAAAATCCAGGAATAATTTTTGCAGAAATGCAGGGGACAATAATGGACACCATGACTAAACAAGGTAAAAAAGTAAAAAAAGGTGACTCATTATTTGTTCTTGAAGCAATGAAAATGGAAAATGTAATTACAGCTCCAATTGATGGTGTAATCAAAAAATTTAATATCGAAAAAGGACAGCCCGTTAAAAAAGGTGACTTATTAATTGAGATTGAAGCGAAGTTCTGATGATTTACGGTATAGGTGTTGACCAAGTCGATCTGAATAGAGTTAGAAAACTTTTAAATAAGTCTCAAACCAAATTTGAAAAAAGATGCTTTACACAGAATGAAATAATCTATGCAAATCGATTCAATGATCCAGCTAAAAGACTAGGTGCTAGGTTTGCTGCAAAAGAAGCGGTCATGAAGTCTTTAGGTAAAGGTTGGAGACAGTTAGGTTGGAAAGATATTGAAATTAGTGGTGGAGGCAAGCCTGAAGTTCATTTATATGGAAAAGCAAAAGAACTGGCAAAAGAGTTGAATATTGATACTGTGCACGTATCTCTATCACACGAAGGAGATGGAGCAATAGCATTTACCATTTCAGAAATAGAAAAATGAACTGGGTAGCAATGTTTCCCGGACAGGGATCTCAACAAGCGGGCATGGGTGAGGAGTTACTTGATTTATATCCAGATCTTTTAATTGAGGAGTTTGAAGAAACTTTGGGTTGGTCTTTGAAAGAGACTATTTTACATTGTGATCAAAGCGAGATTACAAAAACAAATATTGCTCAGCCTTACATATTTGCAATTTCCTACTGTTACGGATTGGAAGCTTTTAAAAAACTAGGTATACCAAAAGTTGGTATAGGTCATTCATTAGGTGAGTATACTGCGTTAGCACTTGCTGAGTTCATTAGCTATCGTGATACATTAAAAATTATTTCTGTGAGAGGTGATTCTATGCAGAAAGCTGTTGAGAACTCCAACTCAACAATGGCTGCCGTTTTAACGTCAGACCTCAAACAAACTATGGATGCTGTTGAAATACTAAACAATCAAGGAATTTCAATCAATATATCTAACTTCAATGATGGTACACAAATCGTCATTGGTGGATTGAAAGATGACATAGACTACTTAAAGTCAAACCCAGCTGATTTGGGTGCAAAAAGAGTGATACCCCTTGATGTTGCTGGTGCTTTTCATTCAAAATTTGTTTCTTCTGCGAAACAAGAAGTTCAAAACATAGTAGATAAAGTTGAGTTTTCAGAAGGTAAGTTTGATGTCTATATGAATGTAGACGCAAATATAGCTGACCTTACAACAATAAAACAAAGACTTGTTGATCAAATCGACAATAGCGTGCTATTTTATGACCAAATTCTGAATATTGAAAATAATGTGAATCCGGAAAAGTGGTATCATATCGGACCTGGAAATGTAACTGCTGGGATGGTAAAAAAGTCTATATCTAGTAAGGGTATTGAAATCATTAATTCATTAGACTCTTTGAATACTGTTTAAATAAGGAGATTTTGTGAAGTCAACTATAACTGGTTGGGGCAAGTGTTCGCCAGACAACATAATGACAAATGATGATTTGGCAGTTTTCGTTGACACTTCTGATGAGTGGATACAACAGCGAACTGGAATTCAGGAAAGAAGATTTTGTCATGTTAACAATTCAGATATGGCTGCTGTTGCAGGACAACATGCGATTGCCTGTGCAGGTTTAACACCAGAAGACATTGATGTAGTTATTCTTGCTACATGTACTCCTGACAGTATTGTCCCTTCTGCTGCAGCTCATGTTCAAAGAAAACTTGGTGCAGTCAATGCTTCGGTCTATGACATAAATGCTGCATGCGCAGGTTTTGTATATGCATTAGAACAAGGAAAAGCTTTTGTAGAAAGTGGACTTTACAAGAAGGCTTTGGTTATAGGTTCAGAGCACATTACCTGGTTACTTGATTGGTCAGATAGAAATACTGCAGTCCTATTTGGGGATGGAGCTGGAGCAGTTGTTGTTGAAGAAAGTAAATCCCCAGAAGATGGTGAAATATTTTCTTTTGTCAATGGTTTAAGTTCTGATAAGTTAGACATTTTAGAGGTTCCAAACTTTGGATCAGCAATGGATAGATTTAATAAAGATGAAGCAGCAAGAGTGAGATGGACATTTGATGGACAAGAGATTTTTAAAGGTGGAATTAGAGCAATGGCTACAGCATCTGATGAAGTCATTACAAAATCTGGATTAACAAAAGAAGATATAGATCTTTTGATTCCTCACCAAGCTAATTTAAGAATCGTAGAGGGGTTAGAGAAAATGTTAAGCCTTCCAAACGCTACCACAATAAAAAAAGTTCATAAATATGGCAATACCTCTGCAGCCTCAATTCCAACTGCCTTAGTCGATGCATTAGAAGAAGGTGAAATTATAGGTGGAGAAGTTGCAATTTTTACTGCTGTAGGTGCAGGCCTTTCATGGGGTGCATGCGCTTTGCGTTTAGGGGAAAGAACAACTCCTATAAATACTTCTGATGCAAAACTACCTGATTTTGATGGCAAGGCTGTTGATACGATAAGAAAAGCGATTGAGTATCAAATACCTGAAAAATTAGATCTTATATGAAAACAGCACTAGTAACAGGTGGCTCCAGGGGTATTGGAAGTGCTATTGCATTAGGGCTTGGAAAAAATTTTCATGTTGTAGTTGGCTATGCAAATTCAGAAGACAAAGCTAATAATGTTGCTAAAGAAATCGTTGCTGCTGGTGGAAGTGCAAGTACAGTTCAAATCGATATATCAAATGCTGAATCTGTAGATAATGCCTTTTCAATAGTTGAAAAAGAATACAACTCTGTAGATGTCTTAATTAATAATGCAGGAGTTACACAAGACAATATCTTACCAAGAATGAAAGAATCTGAATGGCTTGAAGTAATTCAAACTAATTTAACAGGAAGTTTTTATACATCGCAGAGAGCTATCAAACTTATGATGAAAAATAAGTGGGGACGAATTGTATTTATATCGTCTGTAGTTGGACTATCAGGCAATCAAGGTCAATCAAACTATGCTGCATCAAAAGCAGGGTTAATTGGATTAGCAAAATCAATAAGTAGAGAACTGGGTACTAGAAATATAACATCTAACGTAGTTGCTCCAGGGTATATTGAAACAGATATGACCTCTTTTTTAGATGATGAAAATAAGGAAAATATTATAGAGCAACTCTCAATTAAACGCATTGGTAAACCAGAAGATATTTCAAATGTAGTATCTTTTTTATGTAGCGAAGAGTCAGAATATATAACAGGACAAGTTATACCAGTTGATGGTGGTTTAACAACGTAATTAGGGAGTAATTATGGAAACTAATGAAGTTTTTGAAAAAGTAAAAGGTCTTTTTGTAGAAGACCTTGGTATTGATGAATCAAAAGTAACAATGGATGCAAAGTTGGAAGAGGATTTGGAAATTGATTCATTAGGAATAGTTGAGGTGGTTATGGCCTTTGAAGATGAATTTGATATTGAAATTGATGATGAAGAACTTGCTGATGTTTCAACAGTTGGCCAAGCTGTAAATCTACTTCATTCAAAAATATAATTCGAATCATGTCTAAGAGGCGTGTCGTAGTTAGTGGTCTTGGGACAATTAATCCCCTTGGAAATAATGTTGCAGATTCTTGGGAAAAGTTAGTCAATGGTGTTTCAGGAATAGATTATATTTCCTCGTTTGATACAGAAGACCTTCCAGTTAAGTTTGCTGGAGAGGTAAAAGATTTTGATGCAAATGAATATATGGGTAAACAACATGCAAGAAAACTAGACAGATCTGCTCATTTATCTATTTTTGCAACAGAACAAGCTCTAAGGGATGCGAACTTAAATACACAAGAAAGACTGGGATCCAATGTTGGAATAGTTTTTGGTACAGGAATTGGTGGCATAGGAGCTACTGAGAATGCGGTAAGAACCTACGATGAAAGAGGGGCATCTAGAATTAACCCTCTTGCAATTACTCAGCTTATGCCTAACTCTAGTACTGGACAAGTTGCAATTAAGTTTGGCATAGAGGGACCTTCTTTAACAATTACTACAGCCTGTGCCGCGTCAGCCAATGCTGTAGGTGAGGCAAAAAATTTAATTGAAAATGGAATTGTAGACATAGTAGTTGCTGGAGGAACAGAATCTGGAACTACTCCAATGACGATTGGAGCTTTTGCTCAAATTAGAGCTTTATCGACAAAAAATGATTCACCGGAATCTGCATGTAGTCCATTTGATAAAGATAGAGACGGTTTTGTTATGGCTGAAGGTTCAACAGTATTAGTACTTGAAGAAGAAGAGTCAGCAAAAAAACGTGGTGCAAAAATTTACGGTTATATCACTGGATATGGTTCTACTACGGATGCACATCATATTACCGCTCCTGCAGAAGGTGGAGAAGGGGCTGTGAGAGCAATGGACAAAGCAATCAAAGATGCCGGAGTCCAATTTAAAGATATTGATTATATAAATGCACATGGAACTTCTACTCCAGCAAATGACAAAAATGAAACTCTTGCAATTAAAACATTATTTAGTGAAAGAGCTTATGAAGTTGATATCTCGTCTACAAAATCAATGACAGGCCATTTATTAGGTGGTGCAGGAGCATTTGAATCCATGGTTTGTCTGCTTTCAATGCAAAATAGTGTCATTCCACCAACAATAAATCTAGTTAGTAAAGATGAAGATTGTGATTTAAATTACACGCCAAATAAATCAATTAATAAAGAAGTTAATGTTGCTATGTCAAATTCTTTTGGATTTGGTGGTCATAACGGAGTTCTAGTTTTTTCTAAAGAATAACTAATTAGGTAGCATAGAGCCACCTATAGAGTGTGCTCCTCCATCAGCATGAATAATTTCACCTGTAACAGCTTCGGATAAATCAGACAGTAAGAAGTTAACAACCTTTGCAACTGGTTGAGCATTTTTTGTATCCCAACCAAGTGGAGCTCGTTCATTCCACTCATTATCCATTTCAGAAAATCCAGGAATATTTTTTGCTGCTGTAGTTGCTAATGGCCCTGCGGCGACAGCATTTACTCTTACCCCACTATCTCCCATGTAATAACCAAGATAACGAACAATGGATTGTAAGCTTGATTTTGCAACACCTTGCCAGTCATATCCTGGCCAAGCTTGAGAATTATCAAAATCTAGAGCAACTATTGAAGATGGCTTATTTAAGATTGGCTGAAATGAAGTAGCAAGAGTTTTCAAAGAAAAAGCGGAAATCTCAAAACTTTTAACTGCATCTTCCACAGTTGTGTTTAAAAAGTTACCACCCATGGCCTCTGTTGGTGAAAAAGCAATTGCATGTAAAATTCCATCAAGACTGCCTACCTCATCTTCTATATTTTTTACTGCTTGATTAACTTGATCCAGATTTTCAATATCCATTTCAAAAACTTTTATATCATCTGATAATCTTTTGACTGCTCTTTCGGTAATTCGAAGACCTTTTCCAAAACCAGTAGCAATAACTGTAGCTCCATTTTCTAAAGCTATTTTGGCAGTCGCAAAAGCGATACTTTTGTCTGTAAGAATGCCAGTAATAAGAATTTTTTTATCTTTTAAAATCATATTTTTCCTTTAACTATTTGACTATATAAATAGTTAATAAGTATCAGAAAATAAAACTATTTATTACTCTTCGGTTGTAAAGCTACCAGAACCTTCTTCTTCTTTATTTATAGACTTGCCTGTAACAATAGCAAGACTAATTTCAAGTAAGCCAAAAAGAAAAAATCCGTTAAAGTCAGTAAATACAGCAAAGGCTATCATTCCAAGCCCACCACTGTATCTTATTAGGTTCAACTGCTTTCCATTTTCGGCATTTCCTCCAAGTAAGAAGAAAGCCATAGCGGCAAAATAAATTGGGATTCCTATAGATCTTATAATAAGTGCCTGATTGTCTGCCATGACAGCAGAAAAATCAAACAAAAATATTCTATAGGTAACTTCTGGCATAATAAAACCTACCAGCGCTAAGCCAAGGTATCCAATTGGGTCTAATCTATTGATTAATTTGTAATTCATAAAAGCAATTATATCTTAAAAAAATGAACTTTTTATATTTAATTAGACTGAATTATTTCAGCTTGGGCAGCAGCAAGTTTTGCTGTTGGAATTCTAAAAGGGGAACAAGAAATATAATCAATTTCAAGAGTATTAAAAAAATGAATAGATTCAGCTTCTCCCGCGTGTTCGCCGCAAACGCCAATTTTTAAGTCTTTGTTTGATTGCCTTCCGTCATTCACAGAAATTTCAACAGCTTTTCCAACTGTCTTTTTATCTATAGATACAAACGGGTCCTGAGAAAATATATCATTTTCTACATATTTAGTAAGAAATTTTGAAGCATCGTCTCTTGAGAGACCTAAAGTTGTTTGTGTTAAATCATTCGTACCAAAAGAGAAGAAATCTGCATGTTCGGCTATTGACCCAGAATTTAATGCAGCACTTGGCAGTTCAATCATTGTTCCGATTGTGTAATCAAATGTATAATCTAATTTTTTCTGTACCTTAGATATCTTCTTAATAAGAAGGTTTTTCATTTGATGCAATTCTTTAGCATTCATAACTAAAGGAATCATTATTTCCGGAGTAACTAAAACTCCATCTTTTTTTTGTATATTGTAAGCAGCCCTTAAGATTGCTTCTACTTGCATCTCATAAATTTCAGGGTAACTTAATCCAAGACGCACTCCTCTATGCCCAAGCATTGGATTGCTCTCAGATAATTTAACAAGCATTTCTCGAATGTAACTTGGAGAAACACCAATTGCATTACCAAGTTCAGTCATTTCAATGTCACTTTTTGGTAAAAACTCATGCATTGGTGGATCAAGAAGCCTCACTGTTATAGGCTTTTCTTTTAAAAGTAAAAACAAAGATTCAAAGTCAGCAATTTGAAAATCTATTAGTTTCTTTAAAGCCCTTTTTCTACCTTGTTGTGATTCTGACATAATCATTTCACGCATAGGAATGATTCTTTCACCTTCAAAAAACATGTGCTCTGTTCTACAAAGCCCAATTCCTTCAGCACCAAACTCTAATGACTTTTCAGTGTCTAGTACTGTTTCTGCATTTGCTCTTACTGCCAATCTCTTGTACTCACTGCACCAATCCATAAGAGTGTTGAATTCATCTGATGGCCTTGGTGGCTCAGTTTCCAGTTCTCCAATATAAACTTCACCCAAGGATCCATCTATGGAAATAATGTCTCCTTCCGTTAACACTCTCTCTCCATTGCCTATTGTTTTGTTTTCAACATCTATAGTCAAACCTTCTGCACCTACAACACATGGCTTACCCATTCCCCTAGCAACAACTGCAGCGTGACTTGTCATGCCACCTTTTGTTGTGAGAATCCCAACAGATGAATGCATTCCATGAATATCTTCTGGACTTGTTTCGTCTCTCACTAAAATTACATCTCTTCCTCTGTTAGCCTCTTTTTCTGCTTTGTCTGCATCAAATACAATCTCTCCAACAGCTGCTCCAGGAGAAGCATTAAGCGCTTTGGTAAAAAGAGCTTTCTCTTGTGATTGGACAAATTGAGGATGTAAAACATTCGTAATATTATTCGCATCGACCATTATTAATGATTCTTCTTTTGTTGTAATACCCTCGTTATGTAAATCAATAGCGATTTTTATACTGGCCTGAGCAGTTCTCTTAGCTTTTCTTGTTTGAAGCAAATAAACTTTTTCATTTTCAATCGTAAACTCTAAATCTTGCACCTCCTTGAAGTGCTTTTCAAGTTTAGATGCAATTTCTTTAATTTCTTTATATGCATTCGGGAATTTTGACTCCAATGACTCTTGCTCAACGGAGTCATCATTCTTAATTGGATGAGGTGTTCTGATGCCAGCAACAACATCTTCTCCCTGTGCATTAATTAGGTATTCTCCATAAAGCTCTTTGGACCCATTTGAAGGATTTCTAGTAAATGCAACTCCAGTTCCAGATTTGTCATTTAAATTACCAAACACCATTGTTTGAATTGTTGCGCCGGTTCCTAAAGAGTCAGGTATATTGTTTATCTTTCTATATGTAATTGCTCTTTTATTTTGCCAACTACTAAATACAGCTTCTATGGCTCCTAACAATTGTTCATGTGGATCTTGAGGAAATGGAGAATTTGTAAATCTCTCTACAGTATTTTTATATGCATTAATTATCCATTCAAGCTGCTCAACATTAAAGTCAGCATCAGACGTAACGTGATCCATTCGTTTTTTATTAGCAATAACTGCTTCAAACCTATCCATCTCAACACCAAGGACAACATTGGAATACATTTGAATCAACCTTCTATATGAATCAAAGGCAAAGCGTTCATCATTAAAAGCCTTAGCAAGGTTTTGAACATTATCGTCATTAAGACCTATGTTCAAAATTGAATCCATCATTCCTGGCATAGAAATCATGCCTCCTGACCTCACTGATAATAAAAGCGGTGATTCACTATTGCCAAAACTTTTTTGAGATAGGCTTTCTAAATTTGAAACATAGTTAATTATTTCCTCTTTCAATCCATCAGGTAATTTTTTGTTCTTTGAAAAATAATTACAGGCTTCCGTTGTGATAGTAAAACCTGAAGGAACTTGAATTCCAAGTTTGGACATTTCTGCAAGATTTGCACCCTTACCACCAAGAAGGTTGCTTAATGATGCATCACCATCAGTTTTCTGACTAGAGAATTCGTAAATAAGTTTGTTGTCCATAATTGGATTTAAAAAAATTCCCCCTCTATTCTTTAATTATATAGGGGGGAAACTATTTGTCTAAAAATGTACTAGTAATTGGCACGGGAACAATCGGCGAACCACTAATAGGCTTACTCGCAGATCACAAAGATTCACTTGGATTAGATAATGTAATATTTTTTAAGAGAACACCACTGTCAGGTGAGAGAGGAAAAGTTGAATCCTTAATAAGAAAAGGAGCAAAAATTGTTTCTACTGGTGATGCACTCAGCGAATTTCATCAACTAGGGTTTAATGAAACTTCTGATGTTGAGCAAGCTTATGCTGACTCAGATGTCATTATCGACTGTACACCAAGTGGAAATGATAATTGGGATAATGTTTATTCATCTCTTGATCAGAGTAAGAGATTCATGGCACAAGGATCTGAACACGGATTTGGTTCGTTTTTTGCATGGGGGATAAACAACGAAATATTACAAGAAGATTCTAATAAATTTCTTATTGCTTCATGTAATACCCATAACATTGCCTCAATAGTTAAAAGCTTTGCACTTGATGAAGAAAGAGAACTAGTAGAAGGAAAGTTTGTCTGTTTAAGAAGGGCTAATGATGTGTCTCAAAACGACTCTTTCTCTCCTTCACCCACAATTACAAAACATAGCAATCAAGAATTTGGCACTCATCATGCCCGTGATGTACATGAATTATTTGCTCAAGAAGGGAAAAAGTTAAACCTCTTTTCCTCAGCTATCAAACTACCTACGCAATATATGCATACTCTTTGGTTTTCTCTTGCTTTTAAAGATGTTGTGCAACATGAAGACATCATGGAAAACCTCAATAATAGTGAGTTTTTGATGGCTACTGAGAAAATGTCTTCAAACAAAGTTTTTTCTTTTGGTAGAGATCATGGGTATCACGGAAGACTTTTATCACACGGTGTTGTTGCCAAACAGTCTTTACATGTTAAAGAGAATACACTTACTGGATACTGCTTTACCCCTCAGGATGGCAATGCTTTATTGTCATCTGTTGCCGGAACAGTACAGCATTACTATAAAGATGATTGGGAAGAAAAGATGGAGATTTTCAATCGTTATATCTTTAAAAATATTTAATTTTCTAAATGACTTGGAATTATTTCTAGTTAATTATACTAAATTAAATGGACGGAGTAACAGGGCTTGCGTACAGGTTTAGATTATCTACTGCACAAATTATAGTAATAATGAAAAAACTGGATATTCCAGTAGATTCTCCAAATTATATTCTTACTGCCGAAGATGTTAAAAAAATTAAAAAGTATGTAAGAAAAAATAATGGCTCTTTTTTCAAAGATACATTCGTTGCTACTGTTGCGGTAGTGTCCATATATTTTATGTTTACCACAATAGGCAGTTCTATTATGAGTTCATTTAATAATGAAGTGTCAGTACCAACAACATCAGTTTTTATAGAAGAGGAGAGCTCAGCAAAGCGTGCATCGGTACAATACTACTTACTATTCAACGAGTGTAGGCCTGCAGATTACAGTGAAACAGATTTCTTAGTTGTTAAAAATATAAAAGTATTTTTATCTAATGAAGGATATTACACCGGAACTATTGATGAAGTGTTTGATACAAAATTAGTAAGTAGTGTAAAAGATTTTCAGAAAGATATGGGGATAAGAATTGATGGAGTAATTGGGCCGACAACTCACAAAATGATGCAAAATTATGACTCCTGTTCTAAGACATCAAAAGTAGATCTAATTAGTTGTTACGGAGGAGACTATAAAGCTTATCTAGAGTGCACAAGTCCATATGAATCTTCAGGAGTTAAAACTTCAAACACATCATCTCAAGATACTGAACCTCCAAAATGGGGTAATGATTCTCTACAGCTTACAAGGGTAAATGGAACATTCCTTGATATCCTTTGGGGTCATGTAACAGACAACAACGGTATTGAAAAGCTTCACTTGTATGTTGATGGAGAATTGCACTCCACAGTTGATGGCAATGGTTGTACATCAAGCTGTAGTAGTACTACAAGCGAGACAAGGTTTAAAGTTACAAATTTATCGGTAGATACTTCATACGTATTTGAAGTTGTAGCTTGTGATATTTCTGGAAACTGTTCAAAAAACAACCCAACAACTGCACAGCTACTTGTTGATAAGCCACCAGTTTGGGATGAAGCTAATCCACCAGTTGTTGATAATCTAGGTACAGGATTTGATTTAACTATTCCTACTAGCTCAGTAACTGATGATCTAGGTGTGGTTTCTTACGAGGTCTATGTAAACGGTGTGCTTTCCACACACACAGAGATTTCTGATTTTAATTTTTCTGTTACCCCACCATTCGATACGCATTGTGGCATACAGGAGGTATATGTTGTAGCGTACGACACCGCCGGTCAATCTTCAAAAAGTCCTATTATTGAGTTTACTAGAAATGCAGCGGGAAGCGGTGGTTGCCCATCTGTATCAGTATCATCAGTATCATCAGCTATTGTAACTACTACTACAACTACCTTGCCTGGTACACCAACAGTCACTATTACCGCTTCTCAAGTTAATGATGGTGATACCTCTGATGATAGCTCAATTACTCTCACCTTTATTACAAGTGCAAGCACAACTAACTTTGCAGCTGGAGATGTTACCGTCAGTGGTGGAGCACTCAGTAATTTTATAGGATTTGGCACAGAATACGCAGCAACATTTACGCCTACTGCTGTCGGTGCAACAACTATTGATGTTGCTGCAAATACATTTACTAATACTGCTACAGGTATAAGTAATGTAGCTGCTACACAGTTCAACTGGACGTATAGCACTGCACCTACTATGACTATTACTGCTGCTGAAGTAAATGATGGAGATACGTCAAATGACACTTCTCTGTCTGTCACCTTTACTGCAAGTCAGAGTACAACGAACTTTGCAATTGGAGATGTTGTTGTCGGTGGTGGAACACTCAGTAATTTTTCAGGATCTGGTACTACCTATACTGCGACGTTTACGCCAAGTGCTGAAGGGGCTACAACAATTGATGTAGCTGCAAATTCATTTACTAACGCATTTAGCACTAACAACACAGCTGCTACACAGTTCAACTGGACATATAGCACTACAGCCACTTCAACTACAAGCGCAAACAGATGGGTAATTGCTGTTATTGATGAAACTGGTGGAGCATTTTCTTGTGCAGGTGGTCCAACTAATAATAATTATCCTGGACCAGAGCACAATGGTAACTGTGATGTAGATGGTGCATGGGGTGAGTTTAGAACACTATGGCCAAATAGAAAGTTTTTCTTAATAGAACCTGCGAATGGTGACGGCCAACAAAGTTTAACTGGGCTAGACCAATCAATTAGATCTACATCTAGAATAAAAATGCCTACAGCATTCGTAACAGAGGCTCAAGCTGGGGTGAATGCAGTTTACATCCAAAGTACGAGAAATACTGGCGGTACAAATTGGTGGAGTAAAATCGGTGGTAGTAGTCTTCCAAGCGGTGCAGAGGTAATTCTCTGGGTTGATAATTCAGGAAGTTTGATTACTTTTCATGTTCAAACAGAATATAATGCCTTCAAAGCTGCTGCTGCAGCTGCAAATATAACGGTGACAGAGGTTACTAATTTAACATCTGGTCAGGGTGGAAGTCTCAAAAAAGAAGACTGGATTAATCCATTTGATCCTGATTATCCGTAAACTTTTTTAACATAACCATATCGAAATATATAACTCTAGAATTCAATCATGGAAAAAGTGATTGCAATTGCAATACCAGGCCTATTTATAGTTGGAATTATATGGCTAATCATTGCATCAAATAAAAGAATAAATAATGCACTTTCTAGTGCTGCGGAGACTTTGGGTTTTACTTATATACCCTCTAAAAACATATTCAGAAAGAAAAGAATATTTGGTGAATTAGATGGATACAACTGTGAAGTGGAAGTCTATACAAGAAGTCACGGTAAGTCCTCAACAACATATGTCTCTTTCTTTGCTTATTTTCCAGAGAGCTTTGATATGGGACTGAAGATTAATTGGCGAGGTGAGTTTGATGGAGATGATGAGTATCTGACAGACCTATTTATAAAACGAAATGAAGAACTTATAGAAACATCAAAGAAAAATCTAAGAAGACTAAGAGTAGAGGATGCATTTGTAAATTCAAGAAAAGTTTTATTTAGAAAATATTACAAAGCTGATGAGATTGTAAAAACAATGAGAGACGTACTTAACTTGGCAAAAGCAATTAAGTAGCTTTTTTAGCCACTAATCACGAATATCAGCCCAAAGGGAGTCTTTTTCCATTGGAGCGCGTAATAATCCAATTACCAATAATGCAAAAGTACTTATTGGGAATAAAAGAATTAAAAACAAAGGGTGCGATGTTATTATTTCTATCATATTTTTATTTTACTAAATTGAAATAGATCCTGCTACGCACAACTATTTTTGTCTTATCTAAATCTTATTTTTTGTTTTAATTCTTATTTAAATTCAGAAAGAGATATTTAAACTAATTCAAATGATTTAATGATATTTTCTAAACCCTCTTTGGCATCTGAGAACAACATTTTTGCATTGTCATTCACAAATAGTGGGTTTGCAATGCCCGCATAACCTGGTGACATTGATCTTTTTATCACGATGACTTGTTGTGCTAAGTCAACATCAAGTATTGGCATTCCATAAATTGGAGAATCTTCATCAGTCCTAGCCAATGGATTTACAACATCATTTGCTCCAAGAACTATTACAACATCCGTTGAGGAAAACTCAGAATTTATATCTTCTAAGGTAAACATATCTTCATAGTCAATATCTACCTCAGCTAAGAGTACATTCATATGCCCAGGCATTCTTCCAGCAACTGGATGAATAGCAAACTTCACTTCAATGTTTTTATCTTTTAAGGTATTTGTTAATTCTTTAACAGCTGCCTGTGCTTGAGCTACTGCCATGCCGTATCCTGGAACAATGACTACAGATTCTGCATAGCTTAACTGGATCGCAACATCTTCTGGGGAAGTGCTAATTGGATCTTTATCATATTCATTGTTAATAGCTGTACCCCCAAAACCACCCTTAAGAACATCTAAAAGTGTTCGATTCATTGCAGCACACATAAGGAGTGTGAGAATTATTCCAGATGCACCCACTAAGGCACCAGCTACGATCAAAATAATACTATTTACAATGAACCCTGCTGACATAGCAGCAATTCCAGATAGTGAATTTAAGAATGCTATTACAACTGGCATATCTGCTCCACCAATTACCGCAACTCGAATTATTCCAGCAACTAATGCAACTAATATAATAAATTCAATTAAAAGGTCGTCCATTTCTAAAACTGCAGGAATTACTATGATCGTAGGTAAAAATACTGAAAATATATCTGCTAATTTTTTACTGAAGTTATTTAATTTGCCACGCAGTTTCATTACAGCCACAAGGCTTCCCGAGAAAGTAAACATTCCGATAACCATTGAAAAGATAGCTACAAATACATCAGAAATTGGTAAGGAACTACCAGAGAGCTCAACGTAGGCAATTGCACCAGAAGCTCCTCCACCAAAACCATTAAATAAACCAACTAGTTCTGGCATTTGTGTCATCTGAACTCGTTTTGATATTAAAACTCCAAGTAATCCAGAAACAACAATTGTGATGTAAAAAGCAGAATCATATTTTGAAAAATCAAAATTAAATGCACTAAATACAGCTAGTGCCATGGCCAACATTGCAAATGTATTTGCCCTATGTGCAGTTGAAGGTCTTCCAAATAGCTTCAAAGCAAAGATAAATAAAATAGATGAGACAAGTAGTATTATTTCAATCATTTTTCTTAAACATTTCTAGTATTCGACCAGTCACTGAAAACCCGCCAACAATATTAAGAGTCGCAAATGCTATTGCAATTAAAACAATAATTTTAAGTAATTGAGACTCTCCTGCTTCTGGGTATATAAGAATTGCTGCAATCAATGTAATTCCAGAAATAGCATTGGAACCAGACATCAACGGAGTGTGTAATGTCTGTGGAATTTTAGATATAAGTTCATATCCAATAAAGCTTGCTAAAAACGTTATCAACAATGTAAGTAAGAACGTTGCTTCCATTATGAACTCATCTCCACAAAAATCTCATCGTCACTATTTTCTATATACATTTCAATTAAATTTCTTACATTCTCTGAATACAGCTTTGTAGCTGCATGTTTAACAGTGTTTAAGATATCTGTTTCACCAACTATCTTTACACCATTAATCTCAACAACTTTGTTCACCTCTGTGCCTTCACAGTTTCCACCAGTACCAGCAGCTAGGTCAATAATTACAGAATTCTCTTTCATGTTTTCAACAGTTGACTTTTCAATCAAGACAGGTGCTTTCTTTCCTGGTATTTGAGCAAATGTTAAAACAATATCACTATCAATTACTTGTTTCTTTAATGCTTCTTGAATTTTCTGGTTCTCTTCTTCTGAGACTTCTTGTGCGTATACGCTATCTTGAGCTTCAGTACTTGCTTCAACAAATTTAGCACCTAAAGACTCCACTTGGTCCTTGGCCTCTTTTCTAATATCAAAAGCCCACACTCTAGCCCCAAGTCTTTTTGCAGTGGCAATTGCTTGAAGGCCTGCAACTCCTACTCCAAGAATTAATACTTTTGACGGCTGTATATTTCCTGCTGCAGTTGTCATCATTGGTACAACGTCTGATGTCTCTTTTGCTGCTCGTAAGACTGAGGCGTATCCAAGCAAGTTTGCCTGAGAAGAAAGTGCGTCTAGGTTTTGAGCTCTTGAGATCCTAGGAAGTTTAAAAAAACTTAGTACTTTTAGATCAGGTCTTAAACTTTTTATCTCTTTGATCTTATCAAAATCAAATATACCAATAAGAACTGCTCCTTCTTTAAGTTTCTTTATTGTTTTATCCTGAATATTTTCTACACAGGCAACAATGTCTAAATCACTTAAGTTAGATATAGTTTTTACATTGTCTAGGGAAGAATCTGCATAATTTAGATAATCAAATATATTTTTCTCCAAATGAACATCGAATGAATATTTCTCAATAGATTCAGGGTGTATTGGGGCCCTGTATCCATCAACATCTGTTAAAAATCCTATTTTCATACTTTCCTAGTTTAAATATGCTGGCAACTTACTAAGAATTAAATAAAATACATACATGAATATTGCTGTCTTTAGTGATAAGTTTTCTGGGACGTTAAGCGCCATAGAAGTGCTTAATATTGTTCAAAGTAAGTTTTTGGATTCAAATATTAATGCAGACTTTTTCAGCGTTACTGATGGTGGGCAAGAAAGTACAGAAATTTTTAAAAGTCACAATTTTCAAACTCATGAAAGTTTTGAAGCTTTGAATTGTGATAATTCTCTCTCAGTAGTTGAATCATTAAACATAAATGGGAGTGTTTTTTTTGAATCAGCTAAATTAATTGGTGTTGATTCAGAAAATGAATCCATGTCGATAAATACAGGATGTTTGCTTGAGGCAGTTCAAAAAACAGAAGTTCTTGGAACAGGTGGCTCAAAAACTATTGATTTTGGAATAGGCCTCTTAAGTAAGTTGGGTATGGAATTCATCTCTAATGGTGAAACTATAGTAAATCCTGTTCCCAAAGACTTTTCTTATATAGATCAAATTAAAGCAACAAATTTTAAATCTAATTTAGAAAATAGAATTTTAAGTGATACCAATATTTCTTTGCTTGGTGAGAATTCAGCTTTTGATGTTTTTGGACCTCAAAAAGGTTTATCTGAGAAAGATATTGAGAAACACAAATTAGAGGCTGAGAGATTGATAACGCTAATTGATAAAGAGCTTATTTTAGGTTTAAACCCAACTGAAATTAACTCAGGAGCAGCTGGTGGTTTAACATTTGCATTAAATCAAATTCTTGGCTGTGAAATTGAAAACGGTGCAAAATACTTTTTAAAGGAAACAAATTTAATCAATCAATTAGGAAATTATGACATTGGTATCTTTTGTGAAGGAAAATTTGATGAATCATCATTAGAGGGAAAAATAATTGGAGAGTTGTTGAAAAATTTTAAAGGACGTAGGTATTTTTTGGGTGGGCAGTATACAGCAAAAAATGAAGGCATTTTCACAAGCTATTTCCAATGTGGGCCTGAAGGTGTCAGTGATCCAAAAAGCTCATTAGAGATTGCTACAAATGGATTAATTAAAGAAATACAAAAGTATTAATATCTCATTATGACAATTCCTTCACCTTGTATAAGTGTTTGTGTAACAGATCCTGGTAGTGACTTATGTTACGGATGTGCAAGGACTACGCCTGAAATAGCTAAATGGTCAAAATTTACAGATGAAGAGAAAAAACAAGTAATTGAAATAAGCAGATCAAGAATGTCAGGTTGGCAGTTAGAGGCTTTTGATAATGCCTATAAAGAAATTTTAGAAACTGGTTCCAGTCCAATAAAAAAGCAAAAGCTACAAAACAAAAAAGACTAGTTATCTTCTAAAATTTTTTGAGCCTTTGTTCTAACAACTTTTCTTTCATCATTTTTCAATCTCTTAGCAACTTCTATCAGCTTTAATTTAAGAGACTTGTCTGACTTTGCAAGCTTTTCTAGAAGCTTCATGCCTTGAGCAAGAATCATCCAATCGCTACTGTTGTTTGTCCAGTTCAAAACAATTGTTTTAATTTTACTTACTTCCTTTTCTTCAAAATAATTCAGAAAATCAAAATAAATAGTTATGAGTCCTAGTTTTACAACATTGTGTTTTGAATTCGAAAATTGATTTAAAAATCTATCTTTATTTTTTAGAAAAACTTTTTTGTCGTCTTTAATAATTCTCTTTACTCCATTCATTGCCCTCATTGCAACAAGTGAATTTTCGGAATAAAAGCATTGAAATAAATGTTCTACTTTTTTAGGATTTTTTTTAATAAAATCTACAACTTTTAAAGTTTCTCCAAGCGAATTTTGCTTACCTTTACTTAGCTCAAACTCAAAGTTCATTTTTCTTTTTTTTGTATACCTCTAATTTTCATATAAATTACTCTACTACGAATCTTTACTCACCAATGGAATGCTTGCAAGCAGATCAGTTGGAATATCATCTACAGAACCTTCATACTCTCCATATGAGCTTAAGAAGTCTTCCTGAACTCCTTCATCGGGGAAAATGGCATCAAAAATATTTGGATGATTTACAACATTTGGAGCTCCACCACCTCTGTACTGTTCCGCTGACGGATTGATTTCTCTAATTCTTGATCCATTTGGACCATAGCCATCTTGAGACAACATAACTACTCCATAGTGCCATTCTTCAGGATTTCCACCACCAAGCTGGTTGTCAATATCAAGTTTTACAACTATTACACCTTTGTCTGGTACAACGACAATATCAAATTGATTAGTCACTAATTCTGACTCTCCACTTGGTAGTGACTTCCAAATCTGTGGTTCCCACCCTTCAATCACAATATGATATTCCCAACCGGACCCATCTGGCATTTTTCCAAACCTATAGTTACCTAACTGTTTTACTCCAGTGTCAGATCCAAAGTCTTTATCAATATACACGTCAATAGTTTGAATAGATAGGCTCCTTGGAGAACCCCACGGGTTTTTTACAGCACTTAAAATATCAAAATTCATAACAAGACTTCCATCCGCAATGCCTGCTGAAAAGCCTTCAAAATCATAACTTCCAGGTATAAACACACCATCTGTTGGATAGGTGTATGAACCTTCTCCATAGTCATCTTTAATTGGATCTTTTATATCTATAAAAAGTTCAACATTTGACACTTCAGGTACAAAAAGTGCCAAAGGTCGTGAAGGTTCGATAAAACCATCCAATATATCTGAATAAAGTCTAAGTTTAATTTTATCGCCAAAGCTAAGAGAACCGAGTTCACCTAAAGGTATCTTTAAGTAAAGTTCATTACCTGATGCAGACACCTCAGTAGTTTCTTTTGTTAAGCACGCTGTTGAAAAAGTTGCCTCTTTAACACTTCCCTCATTGGGTAAATCTCTTTTGGTACATGTAAAGTATGAACTATTTTTAAGTTTTTCACCCATATGAAATATTGCCTGTGTTGTTTCAATTCCTAAAAACTCCTGATTAGAAGGTTCTCCATCTTTAAACGGTACAGAGGATCTTCTAATCTTTGTTCTTGATGGGCTTTCTAAATAAATATCTAAATCAATGTTCTTCCAAGGTTCTGCCTTTTGCATTGTGGAAGAAGATTTTTGGATAGCAACATATAAATGCTCGTCTGAGAATCTATATTGGATTTTTGAAATTATATCTGAAGTCTCGATCACTCCAGCATCATTCCAAATATCAGGGTTTGTTGTTCCGTTAACAAGTAAAGCTTGGTTTGAAGTCAAAATAGAGTCTGATTGTTTGTCAAACAATTGAGCTGAAGGAGAGATGATTGGAATATCAAGATAAGCTGGTGGCTCTTCTCCAAGTGACGAATAAACATTTTTTAGAAGATTTCTAAATGCAGAACCAAAATAATCATCATTTCCACTCGATTGGTCACTACCGTACCACCAAAACCAGTCCGACCCTTCAGCAAGTAACATATAATCAAATGCTTGCTCAAGTTGTTTTTCTGTATAGTTATCAGATGCATTTGCTCTGTCATAAAAGGCTCTTGTTTTTTGTAAGTAATCCCACGCATAAGTCTCTTCTGTCTCACCAATCCAAGTAGCAAAATTTGGTTGGAACCATGAGGCAGGAAATACTCTGTCTAATTTTTCAATTTGAGGTCCATATTTTTCAATATATTCAGTTGGTGTCGTTGTTTTAAGCCAATCTGTTGTAGTAAGTGTTTCGTACATTAGGCTTAGGAAATCTATACCGTCATTTTGATAATGCTCCCATGCGTTTTCACCATCTAAAACAATTGATACCACAAGTGGTCTATCCATAGTTGTACTAACTTCTCTAGCAGCTTCAAGTGCTTTCATCATATCTGCCACTGCCATCTCGGGTGACATTCCACTGTAAGTAAAACCAACTTGATCAGAAATAGATAAATCTCTAAAGAAAATGGCTACATCATCTTGTCTTTTTAACTGTCCGTACCAAGGTGTATAAAGCACTTCAGGGTTAGTTACAATGCCATCCGTGTTTCTTTTAAAAGTTGGAATATCTAAAGATTTTGACAATACATGTTCACCAGTAGCAATCCACTTAACACCTTCTTTTGCAAACATACCTAAAACTTCCTGGGATACTGCACCTTCTGCTGGCCACATTCCAGTTGGTCTCTGTCCTAAAAGTTTTTCAGCTAAATCCAAACCTTTCTCAACCTGAATCGCAGCGTCTGTTGGTTTATTAAATCTATTTGTTGGAAGCTCGGCTCCTATATCACCAACTGCTGCCAAGTTTGTATCAAAGATTAATGGAAGGATTGGGTGGGCGTAAGGTGTGGTTGTTATTTCAATCTGACCAGTTTTCCATAGCTCAGCATGAGTTGGAATAACCTTATCTATCAGTTTTGAATGCTCATTTAGAAGAACGAATTTATCATCTTCGGAATAATTTCTTCCTTTACTTACTAGTCCTTTTAAAGGTTCTTGAGCTAAATATTTTGGATCTGTCCAAGCTAGATTAAACATAATTTGTAAGTCAAGAAAATCTTGTGCAGTCCAAGAAGACCAATTCTGATTGTTATTCCTTAGTTCAACATATCTAGGAAATCTTGCAATGACTTTTGGATTTGTATCGAAAAACCTCGACACAATAAAAGCTTTATCGTCATCAGATAATTTGTCTGAATCAATCTCCGTATAAAACCAATACAAATCCTTTGCGCCATTTGAAAAATCTTCTAGTTGTCTCAGAAGCACTGGGGTCAGGTTGAAAGTAGCTTTTAAGTCTGGATAATCTGCAACTAACTCCACCATATCTAGATAATCTTTAGTTGCGTGAACCCTCACCCAAGGTCTGGTGTAATAACCATCATCATTTTTTGTATAAAAAGGTTGGTGTTGATGCCACATTAACATTACATATAGCTCCGGTTCGGTTTCTGTAATTTCCTCTATTGGTTGGGAAGTGGTTGTAATTGTTTCATCTAATTCATCAACTGAAGATGCATCACCACAAAAGATAAAAAATATTAAAAATAAAACAATGAATTTTTTCATCTAGATTATTTTAAAGGTTCAATGATTGTTTTAAACTCCATACACAAATTGTAACTAATCAATTTTCAGATATCATAATATCTATGGTGGAAATTCATAATTCTGTTGCAAAAGTCTACGAAGAAAATATAGATACTCTTGAAATATTTGAGTGCTTAGATGAATTTTCTGATACTCAAAACTTTTGCGATCATTATGGTTTTGATATTGAAGACTCCTGTAATGCAATTTTAATTAAAGCAAAGAAGCCGGAAGAATTCTACGCCATGTTTTGTGTTTTAGGTGCAAACAGATTAGATGTAAACCATAAGGCTAAAGAGGCTATGGGGGCAAAAAGAGTTAGTTTTGCTTCAAGAGAAGAAGCTGAAGCTGTGACTGGTCAAATTTATGGGGGAATTAGTCCATTGGGATTGCCTGAAAATATCAAGGTTTACATGGATAAAAATGTAACTGATCGAGAAAAACTCTTTATTGGAGCTGGGAATAGAGTCTCAAAATTTTTTCTTTCGCCAGAAACTTTAATCCAGCTATCTAGTGCTACGGTACTAGATTTAACCTAGACCAGTTCGACATAAACTTGCAGCTTGAGGAAGTAAAGCTTTACCATTAAATCCAGGAAGCCTGCCGCCTTGAAGATAGGTTTTTAAACTTCCTTTTATGTTTTCAAATTCATCTGGGTCTAGCTTTTGTGGTTCAAGCAACACTTGGAGATTATCTGGTAAACGTTCTTCTAAGAACTCTCGTTGTACGCTATCTAGTTCATCAACATACTCTGATAACAGATTGAGGGTTATTTCATAACTATCAATTACTTCAATACAGTTTTCATACTCTGTTTTAGAAAGTGGGCTTGTGTCTACGTCATAGTCTGCCCTGTATTGAAAAAACAAAATAAGAATTACAAAAATTAGTAATGTATAAAGTAAAAATTTAAACGGCAGTAAAACAATTTTTTTCACAGGCCATAGTACAAATTTAAATAGTCTTTTAATCATGTAGTTTTTAGTTTAATGCTATTACGAGACACTGGCATGCACCGCCAGATTTTAGAAACTCAGATACATTGGCTACCTCAGCATTAAGACCAAGTTCCTCTGTAGTTTTAATTACCTCAATATCTTCTGAAGGAAATATGACTGTGTTATTTATTACAACTGCATTACAAGCCAACTGGTTTGCATCATGCTCGGAAACCGGAATAAGGTTAAATAAAGTTTCAAATGTTCTTAAAGATTGGTCTTTAAATGCCTCTGGATAAAATATGGCATCTCCAGTTGGAAATTGTTGAAAACAAGTATCTAAATGATAAAACTTTTCTTGAGCTAGCTCAACAATGATTGGTTCTAGTTGAAATTCTTCTGCAATAAAAAGAAGAGCTTCTTTGTCACTTCGAATGCCGTATGACCCAATTAAGTAATCGCCATAAACAAAAGCATCGCCTCTTCCCTCGAATTTAAACTCTGAAGGAATTCGTCCAACACTATAGCCATTATCACTAAACCAGTTCATATATAAATCTTCTTCACCACGTCTTTCTTCATATTTGAAATTAGCGATAAGAACATTTTTATCATTTATTATTCCCGAATTGGCTGTAAATACTAGGTCGGGATATTCCTCAGATGGAGGTACTACTTTTACTTCTGCTCCTGCTTTTTCAATTGTAGATTTTAAATTATTCCACTGATCTTTTGCCAAATCTAAATCTACAGTTACACCTGCAACCATCCAGGGATTAATGGAGTACTCTACTTTGAAAAAATCGGGAGAACTCATGAGAACTTGTTTTTGACTCATGCTGATAGTTTACATTTTTATACATTAAATGTATATTCCTAGATATGAAAGATTATTTGTTTTCCACAATTAATGGTAACTTTGTGGCACAATGCCATGAATTAAACGAAAAAAATGTACCTAACGTTGGAACAAAATCCTTAGATGGATTTATTAATCTCGTAGAAAACTCTGATTACAACGAATGCATAGTAAAAAACAATGAAGTTGTAGGATATGTAGTTTGTTTTCAAGATAATGAAAACACTATTAACTACATGCATGAGATTAAACATAAAAACTTTAATGAGATTGAAAACAGAGTAAGTAATTTTTTATATATTGATAGAGTTACTGTTGATAGTGAACATAGAAAAAATAAACTAGGTACATCTCTTTATGAAAACACTCTTAATTTTGCGAGAGAAAATTTTATCAAACATTTAACTGCTGAGATAAATCTTCTTCCTTCTATAAACGAGGCTTCATTCAAATTTCACAAGTCTTTTGGCTTTAATGAAATACAAACTGTTAAATATTCTGAAGATTATGAGGTCTCATTACAAAAGCTCATAATAAATAGTTAGAATAAATCTATGCAATTTGATTTACCTAGACGTCAGAGAAAAAGTTTTGAAGTTATTACCAAAACTGCCTTATCAGACAAATTAAACAAAGAACAAGCAATAGAGGTTTTCAATAAGATTAAAAAAGAATATAAAAATTCACCTAATACTTTTGGGTCTTCTTCAGGAAAAAAAGAATCTGTAATGGAATTATTGGTTATAGTAGGTAATCAAATTGCAGGTGAATATAAAGATTGTGAAGTTTCAATTAAACAAGGTGTTCCAGAAATTAATAAAATTAAATCTTAAAAGTGCAACTTCAATCACTAACTATCGAATTTATTCTTCTCCAAATTAGTGTAGCTTTTAGCCCAGGTCTAATTATTGCTTTGGTTGTTAATGAAGCAGTACAAAAAGGAAGAAAAAATGCTCTTCAAGTTGCTTATGGTGCAGCAGCAGGTGCTATGGGGATAACCTTAATCACTGCTGCAGTCATTGCTTACATCTTTTCATTAATTCCTGAGATACTCACTTTTATCTATATTTTTGGAATAATTTATATTGTTTACAAAGGAATAAAAACCATACAAGACAAGGGAGGTGGTCCAGAAGCTATTGGCTCAGCATCTTTTTTGTCAGGATTTAAGATTAACCTTGCAAATCCAAAGATGTGGGTTTTCTATTTATCTGTATTGCCTTTGTTTATAACGGATGAATCTAATATTTTTTCTTCCCTTATTTTTCTGGGAATTGTGACAATATTTATTAATCTTTTTGCAGATATTTCATATGCATTGCTGAGTAGCTATTTATTCAATAATTCAACTACAAAAGTAAAAAGATATATCAACATAACTAGTGGTGTCTGTTTAATTGGTATTGGTATTTATTTATTCTTCAGTAGATTTATCTGAATCGTCTGAAGTTTTAGCTGCATCATCAGATTTTTCATCTTTAAAGAGTTCTGAAATTGCACCAATGCTTCCAAGAGTTGCTGATAAATCTGCCGGTAAGAAAATCTTTGTAGCATTACCATCAGCGACTTTTTCAAGTGACTCTAGATACTTAATTGCAATTAAATCATTTGTTGGATCACCTTTGTGTATTGCAGCAAAAACTTTTTCTATTGCTTCAGCTTCACCTTCAGCAATTGCAATTTTTTCATATTTTTGTGCATCAGCAACTTCCTTAAGAGCTTCTGCTTCACCAACTGCATCCAAAACTTGCGATTCTTTTCTACCCTCTGCGGTAAGAATTGCTGCTCTCTTTTCACCTTCAGCTTCAGTAACCACTGCTCTTCTATCTCTTTCAGCTTTCATGACTTTGTTCATAGCATCTTGAACGTCTTGTGGTGGGTCAATTCTTTGAATCTCAACTCTGACTACTCTTGTTCCCCATTTATCTGTTGCTTCATCAAGAATAAGCTTGAGCTGAGTATTAATAGTCTCTCTTGACGTTAACGCAGCATCTAACTCTAAGTCACCAACTACATTTCTAAGGTTTGTTTGTGCTAACTTTGTAGCAGCTTGAATAAAGTCCCCGACATTATAAACAAGCTTTTTTGGGTCAGTTGGTTCATAATAAATGATTGCATCAACTGTTATAGTTACGTTGTCTTTTGTAATAACTTCTTGTGGTGGAACATCAATAACTTGCTCTCTCATGTCCACAATGATTATTCTTTCTAAACCAGGAATAACAATATTTAGTCCAGATTTTGCCTCTCTATGAAACTTACCCAATCTTTCAACAAGCCCAGTCTCAAAAGGCCTGATAATCCTAAATATTCTAAATAATACAACTCCAAGGAGAGCTATTATTATTACCCATCTAACTATTCCAAATATAATTTCCATATTGATATTCTATACTTACTCCGTTTGTACGTCTAAATTATTTGGCTATCTTGCCATCAAGATTAAAAGAAATGACAAACTGGTGGAAAAAGCAATGAAAGTTCGTATTTTATTAAAATAATTCCACCTCAATTCAAACTTTGTGCGTTCTTCATTTAATGATTGATTATTCAAATTATAAATATCGATTGATTGAATACGATTATTTAATGGTAAGTGAATTGATATAGTAATTCCCTGCACGCCTAATAGATAAATTAGGCCAACAATAAATATTATCCAAGCCTCAGAAAGCCCAAGGCTAAATATTGAAATCGCTATCACACTTATCACAGAGATAATTGAACCTACCCATGTCAGCATAAAAAGCGGTTGGTTGTTTTGTATTATTCCGTCTGTCACTTGAAATGCTCTTAAAAACTCTTCGTCATCAAGTTTTGAAAAACCAGGCATAACAACTACTGCATAGGTAAAAATAAATCCTGTAACTAAGCTACAGGTCAGGGCAGCAAAAACTAGAGATATATCCAATGAGTTCAATTTATGTATAGCTTTCTACAGTTTGTACTTCTAACTTAGTACCATTTACATTTACTACTTTTACTTCTAATCCTGATGGAATTCTTCTGTCAACTGAAACAACCTGCCAGTCATCTCCATATACGTGTTGCAAAGTTGAGTCATATATGTCAAGCTCCTCAGTTGTAACGAATGTCATGCCTATATATTTATTTGCTCCTTCAGTAAAGCTTGTACTTGTTTTCTTATCTTTGTTTCTAGGTCCAAAAACTTTCACCGATAAATATACACCCACAAGACTAAAGACTACAAACGTAGACAATTGAATATTTTGACTATCAGTAAATAAGGATGCTATTCCAGCAAAAAAAGATCCTATGGCAAAAGGCAGTATGAAAAATGTAGGAACTAGAAGTTCTGCCAATAATAAAACGGCTGCTGCAATGAACCAAATTTGTGTCATAATGACAATCTAATTATCTTGATCTTCCTTTTCAAGCTGTTCTTGCTCAAACCTGTTAAGAGCTAATAAAAACATTACAAAAAGAATTCCAGAACCAACTAGGAAAGTTAATGGAATAATTCTTATTTCGAATGCATTCAAACCATCAATGTTTGCAGGAGCTGGACCTCGAGGGGCGTAAAGAATGAAGAAAATTGAATTAATAACTCCCCAACCAAATATTGCAGCACCAGTAATTAAAAAACCCAATCTCTTTCCAACATTTGTAGCGTTTAACAAAAAAGTAGATCCAGCAAATGTGATTATCGAACCTATGAACATGAGTATTCCTGTAACTAATAAGTTAGAGGACAAAAGTGATCTCATTATTTCACGCATCAGGTGTCATTCCTCTCAAGTAATCAATGATGAGCTCAATGTCAGATTGAGGAAGAACAGCACCAAAACCAGGCATTTTTCCTCCACCAACACCGTTGACTCCATACGCTTTACCATTTACAGAACCTTTAACAATAAAATCTATCAAGTCTTCCCTCTGCTTAAACTGGATATTGGCTCTACCTGCCCTTAGTGCAGGTCCCAAACCACCAGATGCTATCTCTTTAGTATATGCTACACCAGCAGAATAACCAGCTGTATGACATCTTGCACAGTAAGCATTAAATAACCCAACTGCTCTTTTAGCTTTTTCTACATCTCCATCAAAGGTTGAATCAGCAATTTCATCGAAAGACACTTCCCAAAGTTTTTCTTCCAGTGCTTTTTCGAGAAACGCTAAACCAGTTTCAGCCTCTTTTATAAATTTATCATATCCCTCAGCAACAATTGTTATGTTGATTAATTCAGATTCAAGTTGTGATAAGTAACCGCTTGCAACAGATTTATCTTTTCTTCCAGGAGTAGATTCTTCGTTATCTGGGTCTAAATTTAATATAGAAGTTCCCAAAACTTCAGAAACGGTACTGCTATAAGCTGATAACTCTGTTTCAGTAGAGTCACTTAAACCGTCTTCATCTGTATCAATTCCACCTTCTTTGGAAAGTAGTGCTGAAACATCTTCTACAGCTTTTTGAACAACAGGTAATTTTCCTGGTGCGTCTTTTACGCTTTGAATTAATTCTTTTTGCCTTGCTATTTCATTTTCAACTAATAGCTCAGATGTGTCGAGTCTCGATAATGAGCTATTAATATTCATTTCAATAGTCTGTAGCTCTTCAGATTGTGATATTTGAAAGTGATGCATGTACTCAATCAAGTCATCTAATTGTCCATCGTTCATTGGACCACCACCTTCTAATCCCCATGCAGGCATAGGTGAATTTGCACGTCCATAAATTAACCAATAACGAACTTCTTCATCATCATATCTATAAAAAACATTGTTTATTGCAGGAGCAGTCCATGTAACATTTATTCCACTTCTCTTTTCGACATATGAAGCTGCGCCACCAGATCCGTCAACACCATGGCAGTTACCACATCCGAACTCTTCATATAAATGCTCTCCTCTTTCTACAGACACCTCATCAAATTCTTCTACAAAACCTTCTTGTCTATCTTGTTCTCCAAGGTAATAAAGAGGAATCATGATAGTTAAAAGTGAAGCAATTAAAACTGCAACAGTTAAAGTTCTATCAAGTGTCTTTGTTTCTAAATCATCATCATTTCGATATTTTGACAAGTTTGGTGCATAGTCAGAGACTTTACCTGAGCCTCTAAAACCTGCAGCAGTAAAAAATGCTAGGGCAGCAATTATCCCTAAAGCAATTAATGTAATTGAAAGTGAACTTGTCATACTATTCCTCTGTAGTTAGAGCTATACAAGATAAACCTTGGGGATACTTCACGGACATACCTGGTGCTCGAGGTGATTCAATAATTGTACCAGTGTCAATAACAAGTCTTCCATTTACATTAGCGACATTGAACCTATCAAGATTTCTTGGAGCTGGGCCTGCAAAATATTCACCAACCATATTATATTTTGAACCATGGCAAGGACATTCAAATCCTTGAGATGAGTTACACCATGGAACCCTACATCCTAAGTGAACACATCTTTGATAAACAGCTACTAAACCATCAGTAATTGTGGAGCCAGTTGCAAACTGAGAATTGGCCGCCGCAGCCGCATCCAATGGAAGCACATAAGCTCTTGCTGCTGGAATAAAAGCTGGAATAACGGAACCATCAGCTTGGAAAATTTGACTCTTTATTTCTTCGATTGGACCTGCATCAACTTTTGAACCAAAACCACCTGAAACTTTTGGCCAGAAAAATCCTAGCCATGAAATTGCTTGAATACCTGCAAAAGCGCCAAATGAAATTCTAAGAGCTTTTGTTAAAAATTGTCTTCTGGTTATTCCTGCTTCTTCTTCAGAGATCTCTTCATAAATAACTTTTTCTTCCAGCTTTACAGCGCCATCTGATTCAACAACTGGTTCATCAATTTCCTCAACAGTTGCTTCAGTTTCGCCTTTTGGCATCTCTGGTTCTAAAAAGTTGGTTTGAGATTTATCCTCTTTAAGAGCTTTTTTATCAAGATTTTTCTTCCAGTTGAAACTTTTTGGCCCTCTACCGGTGACAATAACTACGATACCAACAATGCCTAAAAACCCAACCAGAGCAAAGGCAGCAAAAGATAATTCAACTATGCTCATTCGAAATGAATCCAATCAAGCAAATCGTCAAACCATATCCCATCAATCCAAGGATAAGTCCAGTTCCAGCCAGGACCTCTAAAAAGAACTCCAATAATAGTGAGTACGCCTGCTCCTGCTAAGAAAAAGGTATAAAACATAATTGCAAATTTTCTTTTAGAAGGATGTGTTTCTGGGTTTCTATCTATGTATGGAAAAGCCATCCATAGAACTACACCTAAAACTAAAGGAATCATAACTCCAGCAATTTGAGGGTCCCAATATGACAATAATTCCTGCAAGCCCAAAAAATACCAAGGTGCTTTTGCAGGGTTAGGTGTTACGTTTGGATTTGCTTCTTCAAGAAGAGGTGCTTGCAATATTGCTGATAGAAAAATTAAAAAAGCTGTCATTGCCATCAATGAAACAAATTCTGGAAGCATCAAATGTGGCCAAGTGTTAACTTTATCAACTGGCTCAGAAACTGATTTTTGAATTGGTTTTGCTTTTACAACAGTTAACAATCGTTGAGTTACCTTTACTTCAGGTGCAAAATCAACTTCTTCAGGAGTA
>CACKFQ010000002.1 GCA_902599555.1 uncultured Candidatus Actinomarina sp.
ATAGCCAAGGCTGTAAATCTTAAGTCAACGAGTTCAGTGCAGTACCACTTAGATAATTTAATTAAAAAAGGTTTACTTAGTAAAAAGGCAAACTTATCAAGATCATTATCAAATAATCAAAAGTTAAATACATTCATGTCAGTACCAGTGATCGGTGAAATTTCTGCTGGCACTCCCCTTCTAGCTGAAGAAAATAAAATTGGAGAAATTCCAGTTGTTGAAGAAAAATATAATAAAGATCTCTTTGCATTAAAGGTTAGTGGTGATTCTATGGTTGATGCAGGAATTCATGGTGGTGATATTGTTGTTGTTGATAAAAACATAGAGCCAAAGAATGGAGATATCGGCGCTTTTATGATTAACGACACAGAAGCAACTGTTAAATATCTAGACACAATATCTGGTAAAAAATATCTTATCCCAGCAAATAAAAATTATGAAAATTTTGAAGTAAATGAAAATACACAGCCAATTGGAAAAGTTGTTAGTTTATTTAGAGATATATAACTTCTCCTGATAGATATAATTTATCATTTTCAAATCTTAGATTTAAATCACCACCCGGATACATTACAAATGAATTATTATCAATTTGATATGTTTTATTTAGATAGTTAAACATGCATAGTGCACCTGATCCACAGGCATCTGTCTCACCTACTCCTCGTTCGAAGACTCTAGCTTTAATGTAATTTCTACTAACTATTTGATATATTTCAACATTTACACCTTCTGGGAATATGTTTTCATTAACTACATCTGAATACAAACTTTCTAAATCTAATCCATCTACGTCTTCTACTTCAATCATAAAATGAGGATTCCCAACTGAAGATTTAACACCTTCGAATGAATTTACATTAATCTTTTCTTCTTCATAAGTAGGAATAGGAGTTGATACTTCAACTATATTTTCATCTACATAAACTTCTAAATCTCCAACTGGTGCTTTAACAATAAATCTTTCAACATCTAAATAGTTATTATCAAGCGCAAATTTAGCAACACATCGAACACCGTTTACACAAAGTTCTGCATCAGAACCGTCATTATTGTAATAATGCATTTTTACTGAATTATTATTTAATGGTTCCACAAATATAACTCCATCAACTTCATATTCAGCGTCACTTACAAGTGCAATAATTTGAATTTCCGAAACTTCACCATCATACTTACCAACTATAAAATCATTCCCTGTACCAGACATATACGCAAAATTAGTCATTAATTATCTCCATCATTGAATTGTATACAAGGTCCTTGTCATCAGTTTCAATCATATGTAATTTTGGTTCTTTTTTAAACCAAGTAATTTGTTTTTTAGCAAGTCTTTTTGTTTTTATATTAATATTTTCTTCAAAATTATCAGATAAATTCATTCCAATAGCTTGCAGGACTGTTTTTGAAGGATTATTTATTTTGTTTATTTCTTCTACCAATCCGTTATCAATCATTTTTTTGGTTCTAATTTCAATATTGTTTTTATGATTAGGATGATTCCAAAATACACCAACTTTTTCTTTGGGTAAATTTACTTCTGGAAATACATATTTTGATTCTTCCAACATAAAGCTTTCTATGTTTCTCATTAATCTTCTTTTGTTAAGCTCAATATCAGGGATGGGGATCTCGTTAAGTTCATGAAATTTTATCAATTGATCAAAATTTAACTGTTCTAATTCTGACCTTATTGTTGGATCAGTTGGTTTAAATTCGTACCTATCAATAATTGCTTTTATGTATAATCCTGATCCTCCAACCGCTAATATATCTTCATTAAATGTTTTTTCCGGTATATTTTGATCGATAAGATAATTTAAATAATCAATTATTGAAAAATTCTGGTCACAATCTGCAATATCTAAACCATAATATTTTACCTGGGCTTGCATAACGTCAGAAGGTTTTGCAGTTAACACATCAAGCCCCTTATAAACAGCCATAGAGTCAACTGAAAGAATAGACATGTTTTTCTCAATTGCAATTCTGTGTGCTAATTCTGACTTTCCAGATGCTGTAATGCCTGTGAGAAAATATAACAAACTAAATTAATTCTGCTTTTAAATAAAAAGGTGTCGAATCAATAATTTTAACTTCAACAATATCCCCAGTAGAAACATTTTTATTATCAATATGTGTAATCTGTCCACTATCAATTTTGCCAGTTAGAACCTGATTATTTTTTTTCGATGGCTTTTCAATTAATAAGACTTGTTCGGTTCCAACAAATCTTTTTAATCTTTTTTCACTAATATCTGTTTGAACGTCTTTTAAATGTTGAAATCTTTTTTTAATAATACCTTGGTCAACATATTCATCTTCCATATCGTAAGCTCTTGTGCCTGGTCTTGGCGAAAACTGAAACATATAAACAGAATCAAATTCAACATATTTTACAATGTCCATTGTGTGTTGAAAATCATCATCAGTTTCACCAGGAAAGCCAACTATTATATCTGTTGTCAATGACACGTCTGGAATAATGTCTCTAATCATGTCAACTTTTTGTATAAATTTATCCTTATTGTATCCACGATGCATCTTTGAAAGAATATCACTACTTCCACTTTGTAATGGTACGTGTATCTGATTACACACTTTACTTAGTGACTTGACTGCATTTATAGTTTCCTCTTTAAAATCTTTTGGATGTGGTGATGTAAAACGAACTCTTTCAAGTCCATCTATCTCATTAAGCTTATGTAACAACTGAGCAAAGTACGGTCTACTCTTATTATCAATTTTTAAATCTCTACCATATGAATTTACATTTTGTCCTAATAAAGTTATTTCTTTAATCCCTGACTCTACTAATTCCTGTGCTTCATTGATGATATCGCTAGGCCGTCTGCTAATTTCTGGACCTCTGACAGATGGAACAATGCAAAATGTACAAGAATTATTACACCCGATTTGAATTGTTAACCATGCAGAATGCTCAGACTCTCTAATTGATGGTGCATCTGTTGGAAGATCTTCTATTTCATCAATAATTTCAGTTATAGGACCCCAGTCTTCTGATTGATTGAGTAGATTAATTATATTTGTTAAATTGTGAGTGCCAATTACAACATCTACCCATGGAGCTCTCTCTCTTACTAATTCTTTATCTTTCTGTGCCGCACATCCGCCAACAAGTAGTTTTCGATCGATACCTTCATCTTTCCATTTCTTTAACTGACCAAGTGTTCCATATAATCTATCATCAGCATTTTCTCTGATGGTACATGTGTTGATAAACATAATATCTGCGGAATCCTCAATAGATGCTTTTGTCATTCCATCTAGTTCAAACATGCCAGCTATTTTTTCGGAATCATGTTCATTCATCTGGCAACCAAATGTTTTAACAAAGTATTTTTTACCCTCACGTGAAGGAGTAAAATTCATTTTTGGCTTAATTACAACTGTTTGTTCCACAATTGAATTATAAAATTGTTTTTTAAATAATCCCTATATTATTTTTCAGGTGTTGCATCTTCTGAGTCTTCTACAGTTTCCTCTTCTGCAGCGTCATCAGACTCAATCATGCCAACTGCCTTGTATACATCTGTTTCTAACTGCAAAGCAATATCAGCATTTTCTCTTAAAAATCTCTTAGAATTTTCCTTACCTTGACCTAGTTGAATTTCATCATAAGTAAACCATGCACCAGCTTTTCTAACTATTCCATGATCTACACCTACATCTAGCAAGCTTCCTTCTCTAGAAATACCTTGACCAAACATAATATCAAATTGAGCTTCTTTAAATGGTGGTGCAACCTTGTTCTTTACAATTTTTGCTCGTACACGATTACCAATCATTTCAGCTCCAATTTTGAGAGTTTCAATTCTTCTAATGTCAATTCTTACTGATGCATAAAATTTAAGCGCTCTACCACCACTTGTAGTTTCAGGTGAACCCCACATAACACCAATTTTTTCTCTAATTTGATTGATAAATATAACAGTTGTTTGTGTTTTATTGATAGAAGATGTGAGCTTTCTTAACGCCTGTGACATTAATCTTGCCTGTAATCCTACATGGGATTGACCCATTTCTCCATCAATTTCGGCTTGAGGAACTAAAGCTGCAACAGAGTCAATAACAACTACATCGACCCCTTCGGAATCGATTAACATATTTGCGATCTCTAGAGCTTGTTCTCCTGTATCTGGCTGTGATACAAGTAATTCATCAACATCAACACCAAGAGCGCTTGCATAGATGGGATCAAGTGCATGTTCTGCATCAATGAATGCTGCTACTCCACCAGCTTTTTGAGCTTCTGCAGCAATGTGTAAAGATAATGTTGTTTTACCTGAGCTTTCAGGACCATAGATTTCTATGACTCTACCTTTGGGCACACCACCTATACCTAATGCAAGATCTATTGATAGTGCTCCTGTAGAAATTGAAGGTATTTTTCTAACTTGGTCAGAACCAAGCTTCATCAAAGAGCCTTCACCAAATTGTTTTTCTATCTGCGAAAAAACTGTATCAAGTTTTTTTGCCCTGTCTTTATCCATTATTCTCTCCTATTTATTAACAATAATTAATAACTATTTAAACATCTCTATATGACAAATTTTAATCGAACATTTGTTCGAATACAACTATTTAATTAAATTTAATAGATCCCATATACAGTTATTTACGGCTCTATTTATTATATCTTCCCTATTACCACGTAAATTATGAGTGAAATTAGATATTTCACCATTGATACATATGGATATAAATATTTCACCTATTTTATATTTACTTGAAGGAACTGGTCCGGCTTCTCCTAACACCGCTAGGCCAACTGAAGAATTGTATTTTTTCATAGACGCAACTGCTAACTCTTCAGTGAGTAGAACCCAGTCCTCGTTAGGTTCCGCGTTTAAAAGTTCTTTTTTTGCATCCATTGAATACAAAACATTGGATGCAATTAATGTTTCGCTTACACCTGGATGAGAAACAAGCTCTTTAGAAAATGATCCCCCTGTAATACTCTCTACTAGGGATATTGTATAATTCTTTGCTTTAAGTTCCTTTAATAAAACTTTCGATGCTGGTATATTTTCATAACTTAATACATTGTCACTTAATGTTTCTTTAATTTGATTTTTAAAATCTTTTAACGCATCTTCACTGACTGAATTTTTATCGATTCGTAATTTAATTATTCCCTTGCTTGCTAAATAAGCAATATCTAATCCTTCGGGTTTAAACTTGTCAATTTTTTCTGCCAAAGCAGACTCTGCTTCATTAAAAAATAAAATAAATTCATAATCTTTTTCTACTTTTGTAAAGTTATCTTTTAAAAATGGTACTAACTCATCTGTTACTAGCGGGATGAATTCTCTCGGTGGACCAGGAAGGATGAATACATGTTTACTTTTGAATTCAATGTAAATCCCTGGTGAAGTTCCGTTTGTGTTGTTTAATTTGGTTGCACCTACTGGGATTTCTGCTTGTTTAACATTTGTTGCAGGCATAGTCATGCCTCTACTCTCCCATCTTGACTTCATCCAGCTCAGATGATCTTCGTCAACAACAAGTTTTAAGTCAAACATTTCAGAAATGACTTCTTTAGTAAAATCATCTTCTGTAGGCCCGATTCCTCCACATGTAATAATGACATCATTACTCTCAAGTAATTCATTTACAGCATCTTGTATTAATTTTTTATCATCAGCTACAGTTTTTTCAGTTGAGAGAATAAATCCATTGTTATATAAAGCTTGCCCAAGTGATGCAAGGTTAGTATTAACAGTATCGCCAAGTAAAATCTCTGTTCCGACGCTTAAAAGTGCAATATTCACATATTTAGAATAGCAAGGTTATTCACCAATAAGATTATCATTAAGTTATGAAACGTTTCTTGCCAATATTTATCATATTTTTTATTTCCTGTTCCTATGGAGCAAGTGAAGAATTGGAAAGTGAAATATTAGAAACTGTGGCAGAAACTACAGGTTCTATTACAGAAAGTACTTTTCAGTATATAGATACATCTGAAGCTGTTGTCACTGAGAATTTTACAGATAAAAAAACAATCATTATTTTCTGGGCTGATTACTGAGGCGTATGTAGGCGGGAGTTACCTGTCGTGGAAAAAGAATTAGCTAACATTTCTGATGAGTATGATGTTATTGCATTAGCACACAGCCAGTATGAACCAACCATGGAATGGGTGAATGAAAATCTTAATGGGAATCTTACAATAGGGTTTTCTACTCCTGAGTTAAGAGACTACTTTAAGATTGTAGGTCAACCAATTTCTATAGTGCTCGACACCAATGGTGAAATAATTTCCCGTACATATGGAGAAATTGATTTAACAAATTTTTAACTTAAAACGATACCCTTTAGTCTGAAACAAGTATGATGAGCTTATAAGCTAGCGGAGGAAGAATGACTAAAAAATCATTAATACTTCTACTTGTTTTATCTTTGGCTTTTGCTGCTTGCGGTGGTGCTGAAGAAGAAACTGTAGAAGAACCTGCAGTTGTTGAAGAGGCTGAAACTCTAGACTCACCAGCTACTACTGTTGCTGAAACACTAGATAAAATAACTTTCGGCTTTATTCCAAGTGCAGAACAAGCTGATCTTCAAGACAATATCAAACCATTAATGAAAGTTTTAACTGATGGTCTTGGAATTGAAGTTGAAGGATTTGTAACTAGTGACTTTTCAGGATTATTAGTTGCAATGGGATCTGGTCAAGCAGACATTGGTGCATTCAACACATTAGGTTATGTTAATGCATTGAATGTGTTCCCAACGAGAATCGAGGCAATTGCCAAAGTTGTAAGATATGGCTCTGGTTCTTACCATGCTAATTTCTGGACAACAGATCCAAGTGTCTGTGATTCACCACCTGTAATTGGAGCATTTGAAAATATTGATGGTGTTCCAACACTTATTCTTGGTTCTGAAACAGAATCTCCAGATGTGAAAGCATTACAAGTTGGTTGGACCTTTGGTGATGATGGAAAGATTCCAGAAGTTAGAAATATTGACGGTGTTGACGTAACAGTCAGCCCAGGATATGCATGTGAAGCTGATTTAAATGTACTAAGAGGTGAAAAAGTATTATTTGTTGAAGAAGGTTCAACATCTGGATACCTATATCCTTCTTTACAGCTAAAAAATATGGGAATTGACTATCAAAATGATATTACTCAAGTTTTTGCTGGTTCACATGATGGAGTTATTTCAGGTCTGTATAACGGTGATGCTAAGTTTGGTGTTACTTATGACGATGCAAGAAGAACTTTAAGAAAAACCAATCCTGATGTTGGTGAAAAAGTTATAGCTATCGGTATTTCAGCTGAAATTCCAAATGACGTTGTTGCTGTAAGAAGCGATCTTCCAGAAGATATAAAATCTCAGATATATCAAATTTTGTCTGATTACATGGCTACCGAAGAAGGTGCTGCTGTAATGGATGAAATTTATGGATGGACAGATGTTGTTCCTGCAGACAATTCTGAATTTGATGTAGTTAAACAAGCTGCTGAAGAATTCGGTCTTTACGACGAATAAAACATTATTTTTAACCGGGTTGTTTTTACAGCCCGGTTAAAATTTATCTAAAATGATTAAATTTGAAAATGTAAGTGTCACCTATCCAGGTGGTGTTGAAGCCCTAAAAGATTTAGATCTCGAAATCAATGAGGGTGATTTTATTATTATTGTTGGACTCTCTGGAGCTGGTAAATCTACATTACTTAGAACAATAAATAATCTTGTTAAACCTACAAATGGAACTGTCTACTTGGAAGGTAAAGATGTTACCAATGCCAAGAAAAGAGATTTAAAGAATATTCGTTCACAAATTGGTATGATCTTTCAAACATTCAATTTAGTCAACAGATCAACAGTTTTAAAAAATGTATTAACTGGTAGATTAAGCACCATATCTACTTTCAGATCTATATTTGGATTATGGCCAAAAGATCAAAAACAACTTGCTTTTGAGGCACTCGATCAAGTAGAGATATTAGAAAAAGCCTATGTACGGGCATCTAACCTTTCTGGTGGTCAACAACAGAGGGTTGGTATTGCAAGAGCATTATCACAAAAACCTAAAGTAATGCTTGCAGATGAGCCTGTTGCATCACTTGACCCTATTACGTCAAGGGTTGTTATGAATTATTTAAAAAAGATAAATACAGAATTAGGTATAACTACAATTGTAAATTTACATTTTCTTGATTTAGCAAAAGAGTTTGGAGATAGACTAATTGGACTTAGAGATGGAAAATTAGTTTTTGATGGAAATGTTGATGGTGTATCTGATGAAGATTTTGAAAATATCTATGGACGTTCTATTAAATCTTCAGATTTAATCGGCAATGATTAATATACCTAAAAAACCACCTCCTTCGTATTTAGTTACAATTGGAATTCCATTTGCAATGCTTTTTACAGTATTTTCATTTCAACGAGTAGGTTTTAACCTTCAAGATTTTAGAGAAAATTTAGCTAATAGAGCTATAGTGACAGACCCCCTATTCAACCCTAAATGGAGTTGGGCTTGGGAAAATACTGCTGATGCTATGGTAGAAACTGTTCAAATTGCAATACTTGCCAGTATCGTTGGGTGCGCATTAGCTTTACCTTTATCTTTTTATGCATCAAGAGCAACAAACTTAAACAAGTATTCTTATTTTTTATACAAATCTTTTTTAAATTTAGTCAGAACAATTCCTGATTTGTTTTGGGCTATGCTTTTCACTGTTGCAGTCGGTATTGGTCCGTTTGCAGGAGTTTTAGCACTAATTATGTTTTCTCTAGCAATCATGGGTAAGTTACTTTCAGAAACTATTGACAGTATAGATCCAGGACCAATGGAAGCAGCTAAAGCAACAGGTTCTACTCATAACCAAACAGTATTTACTTCAGCATTACCTCAGGTCCTTCCAAACTTTACAGCATATTTTCTATATATCTTCGAATTGTGCATAAGAGCAAGTGTCATTCTTGGCTTAGTAGGTGCTGGTGGTGTTGGTAGGATTATCGAGACTCAGAGAATATTTTTAAGGTTCGATAGAATCTCACCAATCATTGTCATCATTCTTGTTGTAGTTATATTAATTGAACAGTTCAGCGTATGGATAAGAAGAAGGATATTATGAACATACCTAAGCAACCAATTAGTCAAAGAATTTTAAAATATACTTTAACTACTGCTATTGTTTTTGCTTCATTATGGTCAGCAGCTGGGCTTGAAATAACAATAGAAAGAATTTTAGACGCACCTAGACAAATTGGAATACTAGTGGGAGCAATGTTTCCGTTAGACACTAGTCAAGAAGCTATAGATAGAATAATACCAAAAGTGTTTGAATCTCTATTTATTGCGTGGGCTGGTACAGTAATTGGAGCAATTATTAGCTTCCCTGTTTCATTCTTAGCAGCGCAAAATGTAGCAGTTGGAGCTGTGAGTAGAATTACTAAACAAATATTAAACGCTATTCGTGCATTTCCAGAATTGATACTAGCTTTTGTATTTCTACCAATAACTGGCCTAGGAGCATTTACAGGAACATTAGCTTTAGGAATTCACTCTATTGGAACACTTGGAAAACTATCGTCAGAAGTAATAGAAGGTATTGACGAAGGACCTCTTGAAGCAATAAAATCATCTGGTGGTTCTAAAATAAATGAACTTATTTTTGGTGTAATTCCACAAGTCATGCCAACAATTACTTCATATTGGCTGTACAGATTTGAAATAAACTTAAGAGCTTCAGCAGTTCTTGGTGTTATTGGTGCTGGAGGTGTAGGGCAAGAGTTAATAAATCAATTAAGATTTAGGGATTTTCCTAGAGCAGGAACTGTATTGATTTGTACAATTGCTTTAGTTTTAATTGCAGATGCTATATCAGCTTCAATTAGAAATAGAATTATTCAAGGAAAAGTAGTTAAGAGTTAATTACTCTTCGAACCAATTTTCCTCTGACGAATCTTGAGGCTCTTCTGTAGAAGTTTCATCTTCAGATGTGTCCACTTCAGATTGATCATTTACAGAAGTTAAAAGACTTGTTTCGAATTCTTCAACAGTTATTAATACTTCTCTAGCTTTTGACCCTTCAGAAGGACCAACAATACCTTGTGCTTCAAGTATATCCATCAATCTACCAGCCCTTGCAAAACCAACTCTTAATTTACGTTGAAGCATAGATGTTGAGCCAAGTTGTGAGCGTATTACTAGTTCTTTAGCGGTTGCTAATAACTCTTCATCTTCACCAAAATCTTCAGATGATGATGTAGAACTAGTTTTTTGTTCCTCTGTAACCGCTGGATTATAAACTGCTTCTTTTTGATCTTTCACCCATGAGACAACATCTTTAATTTCACCTTCAGTTACCCAAGCACCTTGGATTCGTTCTAATCGAGGGTTTGAAGCAGTAACTACTAACATGTCACCTAATCCAATCAATTTCTCTGCACCGGATTGATCAAGAATAACTCTAGAGTCTGTTGTTGATGCAACTGAAAATGCGAGTCGTGAAGGGATGTTTGCTTTCATAACACCGGTGATAACATCTACTGATGGTCTCTGTGTAGCAACTACTAAGTGTATTCCAATTGCTCTTGCCATTTGTGCAAGTCTAACAATTGCGGATTCTACTTCCCTACCTGCAACCATCATCAAGTCATTTAACTCATCTATAAATACAACTATGTAAGGGAATCTATCAAACTTATCTTCATCAAGCAGACCTGCGTCATATTTTTCGTGATAACCATTAATATCTCTAACTTGACCATCAGCTAATAAATCATATCTTCTGTCCATCTCTGAGACTGCCCACCCAAGAGCGTCTACTGCTTTTTTAGGATTTGTAATGACCTTTGTAAGCAAGTGTGGAACATTATTGTACTGACCTAACTCAACTCTTTTCGGATCAACCATAACCATTTTTACTTCATCTGGATTAGTTCTTACCAGAAGTGATGTAACGATTGAGTTAATACATGAAGATTTACCAGCACCAGTTTGTCCAGCAATTAATACGTGTGGAAGTTCAGATAGGTTAAGTAGTCTTGGTTTTCCTGATATGTCTAAACCTAGTCCAACATTTAATGGATGATCAGAATTTGCAGCTTCTTTTGAAGAAAGTACATCACCGAGAGAAACAAGTTTTCTCTGCCTATTTGGTATCTCGATACCAATAGCACTCCTTCCTGGAATTGGAGCAAGTAAACGTACATCTGGAGTAGCTAATGCATATGCAATGTCATGAGAAAGAGAAGTTACTTTTGAGACTTTGACACCAGGTGCTAACTCGATTTCATAACGAGTTACTGTTGGGCCCGGTACAACATTTGTAAGTTCTGCTTCTACACCATGTTCATTTAATAGCTGGGTTAAATCGTTTGCAGTTTCTTGCAATAATTTTTTAGAAGTAGATACAGAAGATCCATTTTTTAACAATTTAACTGGCGGTAATGTGTAAGTGGAAGATTTACTTTTTTTCTTTACTTTTGGTTTGTTAGTTTGAGTCTTCTTGTCTTTAAAATCTTTTATATCTGATATATTTGAAGCTTTTTCTTTAATTTTTGAAGCTGATTTTGAAACTGTATTAGGGTCCTCATCATTAATAACTGTATCTTTGTAAATGTTATCTAGATATATATTTCTGGCTTCTTTTCTAGCTAATACAAATGCATAAATGAATTTATAAATGTATTTCAATATTGCTTGGATGCCGCCAATTAAATCTTTAAGTTCTATATCAGTCATATAAAGAACTGACATGATTAATCCTAATAAAAGAATTGTATGTGTCATTTGTAGACCAACACTGTTGGTAAGTGGATAAACAATAAAGGCTGATATATGACCACCAGACTTTAATAGAAGTTCTGATCCAGCACTTAATGATAAAGGTTGAGCATGGATTAAAGAATGAAACATAGAAGCTGAAAATATTTGAACCCAAAATGTTCCGACCAATACTCTTTGTGCTTTTACTGTTTCACGATCCCTTATGAGTATTGCGGAACCGTAAAAAAAGAATACTGGTAAAGCAAACACTCCATAACCGAATGCCCACTGAAGAACATTGAAAACAACTTCACCAACAGGTCCTCCTTGAGAGAATATTGATAATACAGTAAGCACTCCAAATGAAAACATAAAAACTGCTACAGCTTGATAAGATTGGACGAATTTAGATAACGTACTAGAAGTTGTAGATTTAAGTGTAGTTACTGCCCTGTCTACATTTATTAACTTGTTTTGTTTAGACACCCGCTTACGCCCATTCACCCTTTTGCGAGTGGATGTCTTCACAGCCACGGATAAATTATACCATAAATAAAGTTAGAAAAAGCTTAATTATTCTTAATTTTTTGGAAATTATCCAATAATTTATTGGCTAATTCACTAGAAATGTCAGTAATAGGCATTAATGGTGATCCAACATCTTCCCAAGTTTGGGTAAGTAAGTACTTAACTGGACCAGGACTTGGTTCTTCAAATAATAAATCAAAAAGAGGTAAAAGTTGATTTTGTAAGTGTTCAGCTGATTCAATCTCATCATTAAGTACATGGTTTATTAAATCGTAAATTTCATTTCCGACAATATGCGAAGCAACGGAGACAACACCTTTTCCACCCATCTTCATGAACTCTATCGTCTCACCATCATTACCTGAATAAATATCAACTTTGCCCTTAAGTGTTTCTAATTCATTTTTAGAGAATTCCAAATCTCCTACCGCATCTTTGATGGAATGTATCCCAATATCATCAACAAGTTTTTCTAAAGTGTCAATTTCAATTAATGTTGCTGTTCGACCAGGAATATTGTATGCCATAATTGGCAAGTCAGTGTTTTTAGAAATCTCTTCAAAATGCTTCAAAATACCAACTTGTGATGGTTTTGAATAATACGGTGTCACAATCATTATGCCGTCGACACCTATGTCATTAGCCATTTTTGTATACTCTATAGATTCTTTAGTAGAGTAAGTACCAGTACCAGCAATAATCTTTGCCTTATGTCCAACAGAATCTTTAGCAGTTGAATAGATAATCTTTCTGTCTTCTTTCGTTAAATTTGGAGATTCACCAGTTGTTCCTGATAAAACTAAACCGTCAGATTTTTCGTGAACTAATTTTTTACATAGTCTCCACAACGTATCAGTGTTTAGAACCCCATTACTATCGAAAGGGGTTATGACTGCTGTTAATAGCTTGCCGAAATCACTCATACTTAGATATTAATCTTCTTAGCTAACAAATTTTCTAAACCCTGATTAAAACCCTCTAAATTGTGATAAAGATCGAGAACAACTTTTACTCCATAGAGGTATGCTTTTCTATCATGTACTTTATGATCTAAATTAAATGATTCGTATTCATTTACGAAATCTACCTCTTGCTCAGCTAGAAATTTATCATCTCTCAAAGAATATATATTTTTGTTTTTCACATTATTAATTTGATAAAAGTCGCCATCTTGTTCGTGAGTGTTTAATTCTAATGGCATAGAATTTGCTAAATCTAAAGCAGTACCAGACGGTGCATCTTGTTTCTTGCCATGATGTTTTTCGGTAATATTTACTGAATTAAAATTATCAGAAAGAGCTATTGAGAAAAGCTTTTGATATGCTGCGCCTATAGAAAAGTTTGGTATCACTATAACTTTTCTATCTGTGATTGATTTTAATTTTGATAACATTTCTGAGCTCACACCAGATGAACCAATAATTAAATCCGCATCTGAATTAAGTAATGAATCTATATTTTCGTTAATTACCGAGGCAGGCGAAAACTCTAATACAACATCTTCTTCTATATTTTTTAAATCTTTATAGATTTTGTATTCCTGTCCTTTGTAATTAGGATCATGAATTGCTGTTAGAGTAAAATCGTCTCTTGAGTTTATGTAATCTGAAACGAGTTGACCCATTGAGCCCGCGCCACCAGATATCAAAACAGTGTTTTGTGCGATTTCATTCATCTTTGATAATTCCTTATACTTATAGTTGTTAATGATAATAATAATTAGATGAATTCAAAGAAAAAAAACATCGAAGCTCAAATAGTAGAAGATTTTGAAAAAATCAGACCTGCAATTACTAGACTATTGCAAACTCAAATGAAAAATGATGATTTATCTCTTCGATATGGAAGATCAAAATCTAATAGTAAAAATGATATTGTAATAAATCCATCAATACTTGTTAATTCAATTTCAAAAACAAATCTTGATAGAGATGAGGTTATGATTGGTACAGTTGTGCACGAAGCTATACATGCAACAAATAACTACAGTTTAGACTCTGAATCATTAAACAAACTATTCCCTGACGAACTAGATGATGTAGAAGATATTGATGATGTTCTCGAAATACTCACAGGTCCTTTTGGAAAATATGTTTTTGACATCTTAATTCATTCAATCGAAGAAAAAATATTTGTGAAACAATATGAAGGTTTAAATTCAATTCTTGAAGATATTTATACTGAGTCATTTTCAGAAATAAAAAAGCTTGGTAATTTTAGTCAGTATCTTTCATTATTATTTCACTCAATAACTTCTTACATAGATCCTGAATTTGAAAACTACAAAAAACCTGTAGTAAGTTCATTGAATGAATCTTTACACATTTTAAAAACGTTGAACTATGAAAATGTGAATGTATCTGAATTAATAGAAGCTACAGTTCAGATGGTTGATATTTGTAGACGTTACAATATTCTTCCAGACTTAGACAACTACACACTTGGGGAACAAAAAGAGATTGAGGAGTCGCTTGATGAAAGTGTAGTAAATGATTTGAGTAAAGTTCTTATCCCCTCCTCCAACAATGTGACAACAGGCAATACTTTGCAAAAATTTCTTGGTCAAACAGAGTCTAAATCCAATGATGATAAATTAAATCTAATGGATGATCATATATCCAAAGTAGGGGCATCAACTACAATCTATTTTCCATCGGGAAATACTGCAAAAGTTGTTGAAAATAAAATTCCAAGCAATTACAAAAATTTATACAAAAATGGTTTAGAAACATATGAATCCTTGTTGCAACAATGGAATTTACCCATCTATAAAGTTACAAACAAAATAAAACCTTATTTTATACACAACCAAAAAAGACAAAGAATTAGTGGATTTGATCAAGGAGATTTGTCACCACACGTACCCATCATGCTTGCGTCTGGGAGATACGAGAGGATGTTTGAACAAAAGCAGAGACTATCCAATAAATCATATGCAATATCCCTTTTAATTGATGGAAGTGGTTCCATGATTGAGAAAAATAAAGATGAGCTTCATCCCTGGTCATTAGCCTCAGCATTAATTGGTGCTAATTATCTGTCCCAAATATGTTTTGAACTTGATATCGATTTTGAAGTTTCTATATTTAACAGAGCCTTTGCGTCAGAGCATACTGAAAATGAAGAAAATTATAATAAGAGAAAATTTGCAGTTTCATCGATGTTAAATAGAACTTACGGGTCTTCAGCACAAGAGCTTTATAATACGGCAAATCATTATTTTATTAAAGAATTTAAAGACTCGTGGAGAGAGAACTATCAGCAATTTATAGGACTAATAGAATTTTCAAGAAACTTAAGAGACTCGATTGATATAGGAATAAGTGAAGATTCAATTCCACCAGTAAGTATGTTTGAAAAAGGAACTAACATCGATGAAATAAATATCATGCATGCTACTAAAAGATTACTAAATCACCCTTCGAATACAAAGATGTTGGTTGTACTGTCTGATGGTATGACTAGAGGATCGTTGAGTGAACTTCAAAAGAGTATAAACTTTGCAACCAAAAATGGTGTTGATGTAATAGGCATAGGAATTGGTAATAGAGGTTCTTGGAGAGAATATATTAATAATGTACAAATTGAAAAACCTGAACAACTAATTCATTCCATAGTAAACATCACAAAGGATATACTTATTAAAAACATTAAATTAACATCTGGAGTTGCCTAATGGGTTCACAAAAATTTATAAATCCTGATAATGAAAAACAATCTGTTGAAATAGAAGAATGTAAATTAGATAAAAAATTAGAAGATTTTGACTCACGTAATAATCGAATTCCTGAAGTTGATGAATTTTATGTAGACCTAGGTATGCAGTACAGACTTGCACGGGTTATGAATTCAAAAAGTAAATCTTTTAAAAATGAGATTCCTATACACATAGCATTGATGGGCCATATGGGAACAGGAAAAGATCATGACATAGAACAATTTGCAGCAAAACTACGATTTCCATATTACAGAATTCCTTTATCAGGAGAAGTTAGAGACGTAACGCTTTTAGGTTCTGTTCAGTTGTATGGAGATGGTAAGGGTGGAACTGAAAGCAGATGGCAAGATGGTGAGCTAACAAGAGCATTAAGAGGGCCAGCAATTGTTAACTTGTCGGAGCTTAATGCAGCAGGTCCTGAAGTTTTATTTGCCCTTCATTCGTTACTTGATAGACATAGGAAACTAGAACTACCAAACGGAGAAGTTCTTTCTTTAAGAGAAGATACATATATTTTTGGAACCATGAACCCAACAAGTTTGAGAGATTATGCGGGTACCCAGTCATTAAATAAGGCATTTGCTGATAGGTGGGTCATATGGGACAAGCCCTTTCCGAATAAAGAACAATTAGATGCTATTTTTGAAAAAAGATATCCCAAACTTCAAAAAGAATATAGAGAACTAATCATTAAATTAGCAACAGAAATTAACAACTCATTTATGTCAGATGATATAAGTATCAATATAGAAACCCCTATGAGTTTGCGAACAATAGTAGAGAGAATACCTATTGGCTTAGATGTTTATGCAGACTCAGCAGACCCATTAAAAGATACTTGGGAAAATTTTGTATTACCTCATGTTAATAAAGAAGACTTAGATCATTACAAAACTTTGTGGAACACAATAGTTAGAAAAGGGCCTTCTATAAAACCTAAGCTTTAGAAAATTTTATTAAAGGAATATCTCTGTTTGTTCTTTTTCTGTACATTTGAAACGTTGGATACACTTCGTCTAATAAACACCAGTAATATTCTTTTTCGGAAGACTCGATTAATTCGTAGGTAGCTTCAAAGCGTTCATTGTTTATTGTGATAAATGGATTATCAGTTGAAAGGTTATAAAACCAATCTGGTGTTTTATCATTTCCACTGTATGAAGCTGCAACAATATAATCATTTTCAAAATTTGCATAAGTCAAAGGTGTTTTTCTAACTTGATTAGTTTTACTCCCAATAGTTTCAAGTAAGAGAATGTGATCCCCTATAATTTTTTCACCAAGGAAAGAGTGATTGAATCTTATAATTTTGGAGTGAATTTTTGAGATTAACTTATAAAACCATTCCGGCCAGAGATGCGCTGACTTACCTAGTAATCTCCACATTGATTACTTAATTTAAAAATCTTCCTGATTTTCTTCTTGATCTTTAAATTTCGGATCGTACTTTTTGAAAAAATCTTTTAATTTATTTTCTAAATCATCAGTTTCTAAATTAGCTAATTCATTTCTAAGCTTTTTAATTTGGATTTTAATATCGACGTTTTCATCCATAAGCCTTAAAACATACCTCAATCCAAGTGCTAAAAGAACAAATTTAAAGATTTTCTTCATAAATGCATCATAAATAGAATCTTATTTTAAAAAAAGTTTTTTTTGATGAAATTGCCACTGGAGTTAATTGTTGACCTCAAGTAAACTTAATAAAGTGCAAGAAATACTAAGTAATCTCGTAGCAGAACAGCAGTTATTAGATCAATACCTTCAAAGTATTCCTGTTAGAAATTGGAATACTAAAACTACTTACAAAAATTGGGATATCACAGCTCATGTTAGCTACCTTGCAGCTCTTGAAGATCTTGCTCACAATGCATTAAAGAAAAAAGGTACTGACTTTAATAAATATAAAGGGCCTAAGGGTTTAGAAAAATTTGAAAAAGAAGCAATTAAAAAAGGAAATGACATGAGACCGCAAGATGTTATTGAATGGTGGAGAATGTCTAGAGCATCTGTCATTGAAACTTTAGCTAAATCATCTCCAGGAAAAAAATTAACTTGGTGGAAAAATGAAATTGATTGTAGAACATTCGCAGTTACAAAATTGGCAGAGACATGGGCACACAGTTTAGATGTTTATGATGCAATGAAAAAAGATTACGAAGACACTGTACGCGTTGAGCACGTTGCTCTTTTTGGATGGCTCAATGCAGAACAAGCAAGTAAGGTCAATAAAACTAAATATCAAGATTTAAGAATAGAGCTAATCGGACCAGAATATAAGGCATGGCAGTTTGGTGATGAGGAAAGTGAAAATAGTATAAAAGGAAATGCTAGTGACTGGTGTAGAGTGGTTACTGGTAGAGTACCCAAAGGTCATAAACTTACACTTTCTACTGAAGGTGATTTTGCCAAAAAATTCGTTAAATTTAATCACGTAAAAATATAATGCAAGTTTATGGCGTAGTTCACTTAAAAAGCCTCCCTGGCTCCCCTTCTAATAGGTTATCTATTGATGAAATTATTGATTCCGCACAAGAAGATGTTAATAGCTTAGTTTATGGTGGTGTTGATGGAATCATAATTGAAAATTTTGGAGACACTCCTTTTGTGAAAGATGATATTTCTAAACGCACTCTTGCTAGCTTTACAACAGTTGTAGAAAATTTATCAATAGAAAGAGATATTAAAGTTGGAATAAATGTTTTAAGAAATGACGGTATTGCAGCTCTTGCAATTGCCGAAGCTACTAAATCACAGTTTGTAAGAATCAATGTTTTAAATAACACTATGTTTACCGACCAGGGTGTTATAGAAGGTGATGCTCATGGAGTTAATCAGTTTAAATCAAGCCTAAATAGTTATGTAGAAATCTATGCTGATGTATTTGTTAAACATGCTGTACCACCTCCCGGTTCAAAAATTGAAAACCATGCAGAGGAATTGATTCATAGAGCTGGCGCAGATGTGGTGATTGTTACAGGAGATGGTACTGGACATGAAATAAATATTGAAGATTTACAAAAAGTAAGAAACATTGTTCCAATTGGTAAACTCGCTATTGGATCTGGTGTAACTTCTACAAATGTCGATGCCTATCAAGATTTGGCAGACATACTAATTGTAGGAACTAGTTTTAAATTTGATAATGATGTTGCTAAAAGGGTTGACATCAATAGAGTTGAAGAGTTAGTAAGAAAAATAAAATAATTTTTATTACTATAATACAAATCTGTTACCTAACTATCATTTTTATTTGAATGGAAGCCATACTTAATCCAGCACTACTATTGTTCCTTTCGGGAATTCTGATTGGAACTCTGTTTAAATTAATCCTTCACAACTCTATTTCTAAATACTTGGGATATTATTTGTTGCTTTCACTAGGGCTTAAAGGTGGTGCAAGCCTTCAAGAAAATGGATTTATAAATGAAGTTTTAAGTGCATTAACACTTGGAGTTGTGTTTGCTCTTTTAATACCAATTATGGCTTATCTTTATCTTAAAAATTTACTCAATAGCGATGATGCAGCCGCACTCGCTGGCACTTACGGATCAGTAAGTGCTGTTACATTTGTTACAGCTATTGCATATCTTACAACTACTAATCAAAACTTTGATAACTATATGTCTGCTGTTTTAGTTGTAATGGAGTTCCCAGCAATATTTATGGCACTCTATTTAGTTACGCTTAATAAGCAAAATAAAGGCAATAATTTAGAAACAATTAAGACTGCATTTTTAGAAGTCCCGAATATTATTTTGATCTCATCGTTGTTTATAGGATATTTTGTCAATCAAACACTTTTATCTAATTTAGATTTCATAATTGTTGAAATATTTGATTACGTTTTATATGTGTTTTTATTTGTTATGGGAACTAGGGTCGCAAAGAGAATTGGAGAACTTAAAGGCAAAGGAGCTAGGCTAATTGCTTTTGCTTTATGTACTCCATTGATTGGTTCTATTATTGCTTTACTGGCATCTCTAAACTTTAATTTTTCTGTCGGCAACGCAACATTGCTTATGGTGTTAACAGCAAGTGCAAGCTATATTGCAGTACCAGCAGTTGTAAAAGACGCTATACCAAATGCAAATCCTGCTATATACCTTGGACTTAGTTTGGGTGTCACATTTCCATTCAATATCATTGTTGGAATACCTTTATATAACGAACTAGCTAAATACTTTATTGGCTAATTAGAGAAGGAATCCTCCATCAATGGTTACAACTTCGCCTGTAATCCATGATGCATCATCACTTGAAAGAAAGTAAATCAAACTAGCTATATCTTCTGGTTCTCCTAGTTTTTTAAGTGCATGAAGGTCCGCACTTCCCTGCTCATCCCCTGCCCAAAGCATTTCTGAAAGCTTAGTTTTAACCACCGCTGGAGCAATACCATTCACTCTAATATCAGGCGCAAGTTCCATTGCTAATTGTTTTGTCATATAAATTAATCCGGCTTTTGAAATATTGTAAGCTCCCATGTAGTACGCAGGCTTAATTCCACCAACAGAACAAACATTCAGAACAGATTCTTTTAAACCGGCTTTTACAGCTTCTCTAGTCCACATTAAAGGACCCATTAAATTTACATCCCATGTTTTCTGTACTGCAGATAAATCAACATCCAACAGGCTTCCACCAGAAGGGTTTGTGCCAGCATTGTTAATTAAAACATCTAAAGACCCTGTTTCATCAACAATTTTTTTACAGGTCTCAGTTGCAGCGGCAAGATCATCCGCTCTTGCAACGAAACCCTTTAACTTAGAATTTTCAGAAAGTACCGCTTTTAGATTCTCCTCTTTTCTAGAAGTGATGTACACATTCCAACCTTGATCAATAAATTTTTGAGCAGTGGAAAGGCCTATACCTCTTGTTCCACCGGTTACAAGTGCAGTTTTCATTATTGTTAAAGTATAGTAGTTATTTCTCAATTCAGTTACAGTTGAAATGCAAATGGAAAATTTTCAAAAATATAGAGTATTACTTACACAAAACCAAAACTTTCGAAAACTATTTGCTGCTCGTTTGATAACACTAGGTGGAGATTGGTTATTAACTGTGCCTCTCTTAGGTATAATTTACGAGTTAACTGAAAATCCATTTATCACCTCTCTTGTGTTAGTGGTTCAGAGTGCGCCGTTATTTATGCTTGGAAGCTTTGGTGGTTACTTGGCAGATAGATTCGATAGGAAAAAAATAATCGCAATTTCAGAGTTCTTATCAGGAATGACGGTGTTGTTAATTCTTTACGCAGTAACAACTGAAAATGTAGTATTTATTTTGTTTTCATTTGGATTGCTGTCCATTGTAGGTTCTCCATACATGCCTACTTCTGATGCAGCTTTGCCAAACGTTGTAAAAAAAGAAAATTTAGCTGAAGCAAATGTTATATTTTTTTCAAGCTGGGGTGTGATGGCCGGTTTAGGAGCTGGTCTTGGAGGTTACTTAACAACAGTAATCAGTAGAAATTTGTTATTTGCAATCGATAGTTTAACCTTTGTGCTTTCAGCTTTAATAGTCTTCTCGATAAAGAAAAATTTGAGTGAAAAATCTCAAGATAAAAATGAAGAAGAGGATATAAGTTATAAAGAAGGTCTTAAATATGCTGCATCAAAGAAAGAAATATTTTCCTTAATTATTACAAAAGCAACCTTTAGTATCTCAGCTAGCGGTTTACTCTCTTTGTTTACTGTTCTCTCTTATGATATATATAAAACTGGAGACTTTGGTACAGGGCTTATGTTTGGTGCAAGAGGCGTTGGAGCGCTGATTGGTCCTATTGCGATTAGATATTATTTTGGAAGCACTGATGGAAAATTGCTTAACACAATTGGCATAACCATCATGGCCTGGGGTTTATTTTATTTCTTTATACCGTTCTCGGTATCACTGTACCTAACAGTGTTGTTATTAATCCTTGGACATTCTGGTGGTGGTTCACAGTGGGCGTTTTCTACATATGGATTACAAGTACTGACACCAGATAGGCTCAGGGGAAGAATTGCTGGAATTGATTATTCACTTTATTTTTTTATGAATACAATTTCAACCCTTATGATTGGATACCTTGCAACCGTATATGGTGTGCTTTTTGTCTTTAAGCTATTTCCCGTATTAGGATTTATATTCGGATTAGTCTGGTATTTATCTACTAGAAATATCTGGAAGAGTTTAGATAAATCCTAAATAGTTTCATCATATGGAAAAAAGATTTTTTCCTTCAAATTTTTTTGTACCATTAACATAGCTAAAGTACTTTCTACATTCACAAGATTGATACTCTATGTCAATAGGGTAAAACTCTCTTTTAGCTTCAGGCCAATACTCTTTTTGAAGTTCTATCATTTTAAGGCCTACATCTTGGTGGTTATTTAAATTAAGAAAATTTTGTAGCCTGTCTAAATATGGTTCTGCACCAATACCAGTTGGAACATCAGTGGTCATTGGTATAACATCTTCTCTAAACCAGGCAATATCTATCAAAGCCATAAATATTGGGAAGTCATTATTCATTCTAAATTGCTTATTTATATTGTTTGTAGCAGTAATAACATCTCTATTAGAATTCAAAACTATTTCAGCTAAATCATCTTTTTTTTCATAAAATTTATATGTTGAAGCATCAATTCGGCTATATTGCTTTTCACCCCAATAAGAATCTTCTACTGGGTACGCTGTGTAATTCTCCCATTGCTCTAAACCAAGAAGTTTATCTTTTAAAGTTTCTGGATTACCTAAATCATCATGTGTTAATTGGTCGATAGTTAAGTCTCTATTGCACCACCTGCTAAAAAATAGAGCTTGGATTAACAAAGGCAAGTCCTCTTTGACTGGTTCAGCAAATTTAATAATGGATTTACTTACTTTGTCATCCTCTCTAAAAACATTTAAAAAACGCCCTTTTTGTAAAATCGGGTCATCACTCCAAGGATATACTTCTCCCGACTCTCTTTTTACACGTACAGCTTCACGTTTCTTGCAGTAATCAAAAAAGCTTTGTACTGGGTCCTCTATTTCAAGACCATCTAGTGACTGTACATATGGATTCTCTAAAACCATAACTTTAATTTAAACAGATTACTTCACACTTTTCTTACTTCACAACTGGTATTTGAAGCATATTTGTTGTGTAAGCAGCAGACTTTCTTTCCGACTTCATTCTCCAGTCTTTTTTTATACCCTGTGCTCCTAGTGTCAATGTGCTTGATCCATACCTGCTATTAACGCCATCCAGTACCTCCATGACACGGTCTGATTGATTGTAGTTCTCATATTCATAAAAACTATACTGTTCGTTCTCTGCGTCAGTAATATCTAACAGCATTACACCAATTTTCTGGTATTCATATCCGTAGACAAAGAGTTTTCGTGTTAGATGTTTTGCTTCTTTGACTATCTTTGACGTATTGCTTGTTGGTATTGAAAAAAATGTACTCATACCGTTGCTATATCTTTTCTCTGGATCGACAAATGGACTGGTTCTTAAAAATACATACAATCCTTGTGCTCTAGAACCCTGTGCTCTCAACTTCTCACATGCTCTAGCAACATAGTTAGAAACAGCTTCCTCTAACTCACTTACTAGCATTACTTTTCTACCAAATGACTTAGAGGATATGATGTTTTTCTTATTCTTCACCTCTTCTATGCCAATACAGGAAATCCCATTTAGCTCATGATGTATCCTCTCCCCTACAATGCTGATTGTTTTTCTGACATGACGAGCATTTGCCTGTGTTAAATCATAAGCGGTATCTACTCCAATTCTTCGAAGCCTTCTTCCCCATCTTGTTGAGATTCCCCAAATCTCTTCAAGTGGTAGGTCTTTTAAAATCTCATCTCTTACACTCTGATCTCGTATGTCGAAGACATTAGATGTTGTGTATTTTTTAGCTTGTCTGTTTGCTACTTTTGCCAATGTTTTTGTTGGGCCTATGCCTATAGAAACTGGAATCCCTGTCCACTGTTTGATTAATCTTCGTATCTCTTGAGCCGTCTCTTCTAAATCACAGTAGTAAAAGCTACTGATATCGAGAAATGCTTCATCAATAGAGTAAATCTCTATATCGCTTACAAGAGATTTCAGTGAAGTCATCACTCTGGCCGACATATCGCCATAAAAAGTGTAGTTTGATGAAAATACATGAACTCTGTTTCTATTGATAAGTTGTTTGTATTTAAAGTACGGGGCTCCCATCGGTATGCCTAAAGCTTTTGCTTCATTTGATCTAGCAACAACACATCCATCATTGTTAGACAAAACAACAATGGGCTTTCCTTCTAACTTTGGGTTGAATACTCTCTCACAAGACGCATAAAAGTTATTACAGTCCACTAGGGCAAAAATTTTATTATTCACTTACTTACTCCTTTGAATACTGTACACTATTCTAAGAAAAAAGAAAGACATTTTTATGCCACGAGGTGGAGCAAGAAAAGGAGCCGGTAGACCAAAAGGTCAAGGCAAGTATGGAGAACAGACAAAAGCTGTCCGTATTCCTGTAAGTAAGGTGAAGTATATCTCTGAGGTTATCAACAAAGGGCTATACGAAGTACCAATGTATAGTAATAAAGTTGCAGCTGGGTTCCCATCCCCTGCAGACGACTATTTAGAAGACAAAATAGATTTAAATCAATATTTAGTAAAGCATCCTGCATCAACATTTTTAGTAAGAGCTTCTGGAGAGTCAATGATCAACGCTGGAATATTTCCTGACGATATCTTAGTTGTAGATAGAAGCTTAAAAGCCGAAGACGGAAAAGTGGTTATTGCTGTTGTAGATAATGAACTGACTGTAAAAAGATATCGTAAAAAAGGCAAGAACATAATTTTAGAGCCAGAAAATGAAGCGTTTGATCCAATTGTTATTCCCCGTGAGAGTGAGGCTTTCGTTTGGGGAGTCGTTACAAATGTTATCCATAACTTATAAACTTCAAAATAAGCTGAATGGACAAACGATAAATTGTAAAATAATGGTAGATGGAAATATTAAAAACAAATTTAGAAAATTTTAAAAATATTGAAAACTGGGAGTATAAAGAGAACTTTCATACTGTTAACTCACGTCACGGTGACATAAATATTCACTATGTAGATGAAAATTCAGATAAGGATGAAACCATACTTTTAATGCACGGTAATCCTACCTGGGGTTATTTGTATAGAAATATGATTGACCCACTCAAAGACGAGGGATATAGGGTTGTTGTACCAGACTTACCAGGATTTGGGAAATCAGATAAATTTACTTCAAGGTATCACTATACGTATGAAGAATTTGTTGATTGGATGTCCCAGTGGATTGAGGGAGTTAATCTAGAAAACATCACATTATTTTGTCAAGACTGGGGTGGTTTGATTGGATTAAGACTGGCTGCAAAATACGATGATAGATTTAATCGTATAGTTGTAGCCAATACAGGTTTACCGACTGGTAAAGCACCATTAAATACTGGATTTTTAGTCTTCAAAGAATTTATGAATATTAAAGAAGACCTTCACGTTGCAGGTCAAGTTAGAAATGGCACTAATGGACTGGATCAGTCTGCTCTAGATGCATATAACGCACCATTTCCAGATGAAACTTTCAAACAAGGCGTAAGACAATTTCCAAATATTGTTCCCTCATCCCCCATGTCTCCTAGTAGAAAATTTAATGAGGAAGCATGGGAAAAATTAAAGAAATGGCAAAAACCTTTTTTATGTGCTTTTAGCGATAACGATCCAATATTTGCAGGTGTAGAAAATTCATTTCTTAAACATATTCCAGGATGTGAAAATATGCCTCATGTAACAATAGAGAATGCAGGACATTTTTTACAGGAAGATAATCCTGATGCATGTGTAAAAGCAATTTTGTCAATAATGGACTATTAGACTGTAGCTTTTCCCCAATAGTTGTAACCTAGAAATTTTTGTGTACCTGGCAAATAAATATTGTTCATTTCTAATAAGTTAAATCCATTATTAATCAGTAGTTCACTAATATTTCTATTTGTATGGCATCCACCAGCAATTTTAGGATAGAAGAAATCAGTAGAATTTTGTATAAATGAAACAGATTTATCCGGTGACAAACCATGTTCACTAAAAATAAAAACACCATTCTTTTTTAAAACTCTTTTTATTTCCTGTAAAGTTTTATTGGGCTCAGGAATTGAGCATAAAGCATACGTACTAACGACAGTATCAATTGATTCAGAATCTACTGATAAATTACTTGCAGATTCTATTAAAAATTCAATATCTAAATCTTTTGAATCAGCTCTTTTCTTTGCAATAGTGTTAAGCTCCTTTGAAGGATCAACTCCAATAATTTTTGAAACTTTTTCATTGTCATAATGTTTTAAATTCGAACCAGGTCCAATACCTATCTCAAGAACTTTACCTGAAGCTTCAGGAATTACTTTTTTTCTTTGGTAATCGATTGGCCTTGAATTGCATGTAAAGTTTATTAATTTAGGAAGAATATTTTTTTCGTAAAATGATTTATTGAAAAGTCGAACTATTGGAAAAATAAAAAAAAGAAGTAAATTAGAAACAAATAGGTAAATATATTTCTTCAATTTACTAATCCTTTGAGAATGAAATTACCTCGGTCATTGAAATATGGTCAATGGTAGTTTTTCCATATTTAACATCTTGCACTACCCCATTTTCATCTATTAGTACATCAACTGGTAAACCTGTAAATGCACCACTCATGCTTGTTAACGGGTTGAAACCTTTTATGAATATTGCTTTCATGAATCGAAAAAAACCAATTATCGAGCCTAGAAAAACACCGAAAGCACTTTTTTCAACATTATATTTATCAAAATAAAACCTGTTTTCATCAGCAAGTATGAAAATAGAGGAATCATGTTTACTAGATGCTTTTTGCAAACTTTCTATTGAGCAATTAAATATTGCAATAGTCTCAAAATTATTACCAAATTTATCCATATTGTTGATAGTCTCATTTATTCTAAGATGACAAAATGGACAAGACGAATATCTATAAAAAGATATAAGTGCTTTCTTGCCTTTTATACTTTCTAAGTCGAATACAGAGCCATCAATAGAAGGTAAGGAAAGTTCATTAATTAGATCACCTTTTTTAATTTTCATATATTTAATTTTAAAGAGTGAAGATGAAAAGTACTAACTCTAAGTATTAAATATTTGTAAATTAGTGCCCTCCTCTTGGAACACCACCATATTTCATACGAGTATCACCCATATATGCAACTCTATCTTCAGGATTTAATGTTTTGCAATCAATTATTTCTCCCAGAAAAAATGTATGGGTGCCAAAGTCAATTTTTTGTGTTGTTTTTAACTCAAACCATACTGTTGCATTTTGAAAGATCGGTACATTATTTTTGGTCAAAAATATAGGTTCTTTATTTAGAAAGCCTTCCGTGTATTCAGCAGGTTTAGAAAATTTTACAAATACTTTTGTGTAATCAGGCGAAAACATATTTAAAGTAAAATATTCGCTTTGGTTCATTAACCTAAACGTTACACTCTTATTATCAATACCAACACCAATTAGAGCTGGCTCCATACTAACCTGAGTTATCCAACTTGCCGTCATACCATTAAATTCACCATTTGCATGACTTCCAATTATTCCAAGTGGACTTGGTATTTTCCAAGTGGAAACATTTATCTCTTCAGGGGTTAATTCACTCATTTACAAACAACTTTTGATAAATTTTATAGTTTCAAAATCCAGTGGTATTGCTACAGAAAGTTCAGTAACATTACATTTTTTCCAGTCTTCAAGCTTTTCTTTTATTCGATCTTTAGAACCAACAAGTGTTAAATCATCTATCAATTCATCAGGAAAGATTGATTCTGCTTCTGCTTTTTCACCTTTTAGATACAATTCCTGAATCTGTGTAGCGATTTCTTCATAGCCGTATTCACACATCAAATTAAAATAAAAGTTTTTATCTTTAGCACCCATACCACCTACATATAGAGTGTAATTATTTCTAGCAGGAGCTAAATATGCATCTCTTTCAGATTCGTCGCACACCTTTGCAAATACTGGAGCAGATATTTGAAATTTTTCTTTTTTATTTGGATCACCTGATTTTTCGAAACCTTTTTCTAAAAATTGATTAAAAAATTTATCACCAAGAGTCGGTGAATACATAAAAGGAAGCCATCCGTCTGCAATCTCTGCTGTCAATTCAATATTTTTTGGACCAATAGCTGCAAGATAAATTGGAATATCACTTCTTAGGGGTTGTTCAATTAGTTTTAATGGCTTTCCTAGACCAGATGCATCATCACCATTGTATGGTAAGTTGTAATACTCCCCTTCAAAAGAAGTTTTTCCATCTCTTCGTAATATATCTTTAACTATCTGAACATACTCTCTCGTCTTTTTTAATGGCTTTCCATAAGCAACCCCATGCCAACCCTCAACAACTTGAGGTCCAGAAACTCCAATCCCCAATCTAAACCTACCACCTGAAAGTTTATCAATAGTAACTGCTGTCATTGCAGTCATAGCAGGTGATCTCCCAGGAATTTGCATAATGCCAGAGCCTAAATTTATATTATCTGTCAATGCAGCGAAATATGAAAGTGGAGTAACCGCATCGTATCCATATGCTTCCGCTGTCCAAATACAAGATATCCCTATTTCGTCTAATTCTTTAATTAATTTTTTTTCACTTGAAATATGTGGACCAAAATAACCGACATTTACACTTACATCCATATGTAAAGGATACTATAAATTTATATCAATAAAATCATCATGCATTAACAAACCATGCATTTGAATATCATGATTTTCAAAAGGAATATGATCTACTATATGATTTTTATCTGTTACACCGATAAATGTTGAGTTTAAATGGTTGGAAAGTAGCTTATCGTAAATACCACTACCCTTGCCAAGCCTAGTACCTTTTTTATCAAATCCAACACCAGGTATTAAAAATATATCAACATGATCAATAATTTTTAAATTAACTGGTTGAAAAACATTAAAACTATTTTTTTCAAATGGTTCTTCATAAATGCAAATTTTTATTTCTTCATCTTGAAGACAAGTAGTAGTCAATAATGCATGTCCCTTTAAATACATATTGATGTTTATTTCACTTTCTAGTGGTACATATGTGCAAACAATCTTACCTCTGATAATATTTTGTAATTTTTTAATAACAGTCTGAGTGTGTTCAACATCGACCAATGAAATATTTTTTAGTTTCTTCCTTAATTCTATTTTTTCTAACATAATTTATTATCTAGATAGTTCTACATTACACTGACAACATGCTGAAGAACAAATTACTTACATGGTTCAACCTATTGATCATGGGTATATACACAATCCCAGTTACATACTCTATTTGGTTTGTTGGTTTGTTTAATAGATTCACGAAATTAAAGTACTACATTGCTCAAAGCTGGACAATTCCCTGGATGTGGGCTGCTAGATCAAAAGTAACTTTGATTAAAAACTTTGATTATAAAAAAAATCAGCCTTATGTTGTTATTTCAAATCACTTATCAAATTTAGATCCCATGATGCAATTTAGATATCTTAAAATTAAATGGGTATTTATGGCTAAAAAAGAAGTGTATAAACTTCCTGTCTTTAGAACAGCAGCAAGGTCATTTAATTTTATAAAAGTTGATAGATCAGATAAAAACGATCGAAAAAGTATTAATGAACAGGCAAAAACCCTTTTTAGAAACGGATGGTCACTTATGGTTTACCCTCAGGGAACAAGAGCAAAAAAAGATAATTTTCTACCATTTAAAAGCGGAGCATTTCATATTGCATTAGAAAATAATATTCCAATTCTTCCGGTTGTGATAGCAGGCACTGGAGACATATGGCCTAGAGGTAAAAAATTTATGACCAGTGGAAAGGCAATCATTAATACATTAGAACCAATTGACATGTCAAAATATACAAAAGAAACAATTGATCAACTTGTTGATGAAACATATGAGAAAATGTCAAAAGTGTATAAAGAATTAACTGCTTCCATAAAATAAAATAAATCTTACAATACGAATATGAATATCTTATTGGCAGCGCTTTCTATTTTTGTATTGAGATTACTTGACCAAACACTTGGAACCTTAAGGATACTTTATGTGAACAAAGGAAAACCAGTATTTGGTGCTGTTTTAGGATTTATAGAATCAGCAATCTGGGTTGTTGCTATATCTCAAGTTATTCAGGATTTAAATGATCCATTTCTAATATTTGGATACGCGCTTGGATTTGCTGCAGGAACAATAATGGGATCCTATATTGAAAATACAATCGCTATTGGTGATATTGTTGTGAGAATCTTTGCACCAAAAGATAGCGATAGTACGCAAGTGGCTGAAGCATTAAGAAATAATGGATTTGGTGTAACAATCATTAATGGAGAAGGCATGCAGGGAGAAGTTAGCATTGCTTGGTGCGTAACACCAAGAAAAAGGGTTAAAGAAGTTTTGAATATTGTATCAGAAATTAATCCTGATGCTTACGTTACTACTGAACCTACAAATCCAACAAAGCTAACTGGAAACCGAAAATAGACTAGAGACCTTTTTCAAAATCGTCTTCAAAAGAAACTCTTTTTCTGTTTGAAGATTGTCCACGATTGTCGGACCTTTTGTCACTTCTATTTCTGTTACCATTTCTAGATCTTGAAGGTTTTCTATCACGAGAATTATTTGATTCCCCACCTTCTGCTTCTTCTGGTATTTCTAAATCTTCAACTGGAGAAAGACTTACTTTTCCATTTTCGATTGAATCTACATTGACCCTAATTTTATCTCCAACTGATACAACTGCTTCAGTATTGTTTACTCTTTTAGATGAGTGAAATTTTGATACATGTAATAAACCATCTCTACCTGGAAGAATATTTATGAAAGCTCCATACGTAGCAACACTTACAACTTCTCCATCATATTGTGCACCAACTTCCGCTTCAGGTGGATCGATTATTAACATAACCATTTCTTTACCAGCTACTATTGCTTCTTCTTCAGTTGATCCAAGTGTTAAAATACCATCATCATCAATTTCGACAGAACATCGAGTTTCTTCCTCGATTTTCTTGATATTTTTACCTTTTGGACCAATGACTTCACCAATTTTGTCTTTAGGTAATTCGATAGTTTCAAGTCTAGGTGCATTACCAGAAAGACTTTCCGCTGGTTCAGCAATGGTATCTTCCATAATATCTAATATATGATGTCTCGCATCCATAGCTTGATTTAATGCTTTTCTTAATACATCAGCAGGCAGACCTTCTATTTTCATATCTAGTTGTAATGCTGTAATCACATTTCTTGTTCCAGCAACTTTAAAATCCATATCGCCAAGAGCATCTTCAGCACCCAAGATATCTGTGAGAGTAACATAGGTATCATCTTTAGAAATTAGCCCCATAGCGATACCTGCAACATGTTCTCTAATAGGAACACCCGCAGCCATCAATGACAAACTAGATGCACATACTGAAGCCTGAGAAGTAGATCCATTTGAAGAAATTGCTTCACTTACGACTCTGATGGTGTATGGAAAGTCAACTTTTGGAGGAATAACAGGTACCAATGCCTTTTCAGCCAAAGCACCGTGACCAATCTCTCTTCTCTTTGGGCCTCTCATTGGATAGGCTTCACCTGTTGAGTATGGAGGAAAATTATAATGATGCATATATCTTTTTGATGTGACTGTATCAATAGTATCTAGCATTTGTTCAAGCCTTGACATACCTAAGGTTGTAACATTCAAAACCTGCGTTTCTCCTCTTAAAAATAATGAAGAACCATGAACAGTTGGAAGTAAGTTTATCTCAGCAGATATATTTCTAATATCAGTTGGTGTTCGTCCATCTAATCTAGCACCACCACTTAAAACTCTATCTCTGACTGTATTTTTAACAATAGATTTAAAAGCTAATTTAATTGCTTTAGTATTGTCATCTTCTTCATCTAAGAATTTTTCAACAGCTTGTTCTTCAAGCTCACTTTGCTTTTCACTTCTTTCAGATCTATCTGTTAGAGCCATTGCTGCTTCAATATCGGAACCAAAAGCTTCACCAATTTGTGACTTTAGCTCTTCTGAGTAGTCTTCAATAATAGGCCAGTCAATCTCAGGAACATCTCTTTTAGCAACTAATTCTTTTTGAGCTTCTATTAATTTTGAAATAAATTCTTTGGACATATCAATTCCATCAGCAACGATATTTTCAGATGGTGCAGCACTACCTTCATCAATTTTATTAAATGCATTGTCTGTTGCTCCAGCCTCAACCATTACAATATCTATTTCACCTTTAGGGTTAAGACTTCCTGCAACAACCATATCAAATACTGATTCTTCTAATTCAGTATTCGTAGCTTGAACTACCCAGTTGTCATTAATTAAAGACATTCTCACAGCACCTACAGCTGACTCAAGTGGTACCCCTGCTAATTGAAGACCTAATGATGCAGCATTAAGAGCTAAAATATCATATTCATTTTCGTTATCAACACTTAAAACAGTTGCAATAATTTGTGTTTCACATCTAAATCCATCTTTAAAAGAAGGTCTCAGTGGTCTATCTATTAATCGACAAGCTAATATAGCTTTTTCCGTTTGCCTACCCTCTCTTCTAAAAAATCCTCCAGGAATTTTTCCAGCGGAATACATTCTTTCCTCTACATCCACTGTTAAAGGGAAAAAATCAATACCATCCCTTACACTTTTGTTAGCAACTGTTGTCACTAAAACTGTGGTATCACCAGATGTAACAACTACAGAACCAGGTGCTTGCAGAGCTAATTTACCTGTTTCAAATCCAATTTCTGCATTACCAATGTTTACTTTTACATTATCGATCGACATATAACCTCTTTCGTGACCAAGGTTATTAATTGTCAGCTTTCAACAAAAGCTCTCAATTAACAACGCAAGGTCAAATTTATTATCTTCTTAAGCCAAGTTTATCTATAAGATTACGATATCTTTGTACATCTTGGTTCTGAAGGTACTGAAGTAATCTCTTTCTTTTACCAACAAGCATTAATAATCCTCTTCTTGTGTGGTGGTCTTTTTTATGTGTTTTCAAATGATCTGTTAAATGATCGATTCTATTACTCAATAAAGCAACCTGAACTTCAGCAGAACCAGTATCTGTATCGGATTTACCGTATTCTTTTATAATTTCTTGCTTTGTTTTCATTCGAGATAATAATAGTAGCTGCTATATCTAATGTGAGATTATTTAATTTTTATTGATATCTTCAATATCTTTAGATATTTGTTGAGTTAATTCATCAATACTTGAGAATTTTATTTCATCTCTTATAAATTTTTTAAAATGTACTGTTAAATCAGCGTCATAAATATCGTCATTAAAATCAAAAATATGTACTTCTAAACTTTTCTTGGTCCCTTCAGATACCGTAGGTTTATATCCGATATTCATAATTCCTTCATAAAGATATTTATTTAAGAGCACGTCTACTTTGTATACTCCATTTTTGGGTATTTGAATACTCTTATCAATGTTCAAATTTGCAGTAGGAAATCCTATCTGAGAACCTCTTTGATCACCTTTGATAACAGTTCCTGTTAAAGAATATTCATAACCCAAAGCTTCATTAGCCTGTTCAACAAAACCTTCACTCAAAAATGACTTAATTAAGGTTGAAGATATTTTTTCATTTTTGTGCTCATAATCAGGAATAGTATGTACTGAATCTTCACCAAAATATTTAATTAAGTAATCTACGTCACCCTCACGGTTTGCACCAAATTTAAAATCATTACCTACATAAATATTTTTAGCTTTCATATTGTTTTTTAACATCTCACAAAAAGTTTTAGGTGAATACTTCATTACATGTTCAAAATTAATAAATACTAAATTACTAGGTTCAAATTTTTTGAATAATTCAATCTTCTCATTGTTAGTTGTTAGTAACATATGTTCATTATTGAAGTATTTTTTTGGAAGTGTATCAAAAGTAACTATTTGAAATAAATTACTTGATTCTTTTGTATACTTTAATAGTTCCTGATGGCCTAAATGTACTCCATCAAATCCACCGATACACACAGCTGGAATATCATCATCAATATAATTGTCGGAAGTAAAATTTTCATATATTCTCATACGAGTACTTTCTCTGGTTTGTAATATTTCTCATTAAAGGGTTTATAAATTGCCACAATATTGTTCTCGATAGATATTATATAATTTTCTTCATTTGAAAACATTTTTCTAGTTAGAAGTTGACCATTCTTAATTGTTTCATGCATTTCTATATCTAGTTCAATTTTTGGCAGATTAATAACTTCTGCCCAATCTAATGACATTATTTTTGAGTTGTGATTTATAGCTTCAACATTTGTATTTAGATTTTTATGATTAATATTTAAATTACCAACGGCTGTCCTTGTAAGAGTATCTACTATTGCATAAGTATTCAGATACTCACCTAATTGTTGAACAATGCTTCTTATATAAGTTCCCTTGCTAACAGTTATCTCAAAAGTGGCTTTGTTATCTAATACTTCTAACAATTCTGTTCTTTCTACAAATATTTTTCTATCAGGAATTTCTACATCTTGATTTTGACGTGCATATTTATATAATCGTTTTCCTTTTACTTTAATTGCTGAATAAATTGGTGGAGTCTGGGTAGACTCACCAACCAAATTAGTAAGAAATTCTTGTATTTGAGGTTTCAACTGTTCTGCACTTATATCATCATGTTGTGTAATTTCTGAGTCAACATCAAGAGTTGGAGAAGAGTAACCTAATATTGCAATTACTTTATAAGTTTTGTTTGTGTTATCAATGTAATCAAATAATTTTGTATACCCATTAGTAGCAAGAAGCATTAAACCATCTGCGTTTGGATCTAAGGTACCTGAGTGACCTACTTTTTTAAATCTAAAATTTTTTTTTAATTTAGTACATAGGTCTTGAGAGGTCCAAGTTTTTGGTTTGTCTAATAGATAAAAGTTAGACTTGTGACTTAATTGCATTCTTAACTTTATTTTTTATTTCTTCCATACTTAAATTTGTAGAAAATCCAGACGCTGCTTTATGTCCACCGCCACCAAATATCGAAGCAATCTGTTGAACATCTAATTCATTGCGAGACCTTAAGCTTCCTTTAAATGATTTATCTTGCTGCTCTTTTAACAATAAAGCCACACTTGATTCTTTCACCAATCTAATAGAATCAATTAAAAAATCTGTCTCAGAAGATTCAATGTTGTAATTGAGATAATCATCTTGTAAGACATACGAAACAACTAATTCTTCTTCTTCGTGTAATTCAATTCTGTTTAAAACTTCACTTTGTAGCTTGATTGCATTCATAGGAATAGACCCATAAATGTTATCACTTATGCTTGTAAGCTCAGCACCACTTAACATTAGTTTTGATGCGATTTCAAATACTTCATTATCTGTATTTGAATATTGAAATCTACCTGTATCAGTGATTAATCCTGTCATGAGACAATTGGCGATATTTTTATCGATGTCAATATTTGCAGAAAGAATTTCTCTGAATAGAACTTGCGTAGTACTAGCCGCTTTAGAATCAATTACCTGAATATCGCCAAAAGAAGGATTGATATGGTGATCTACAACAATGATTCTTTTAGCATTTAATGCTAAATCTTCTAAATCACCGAGTCTTTCTGAGTTTCCACAATCAAAAACATATATATTGTCATAATTTTCCTTTGGCTTATCCAAAATTAATTCAATGGGTAAGTGATTTAAATTAGAGGGAACATTACCTTTCATATCAAAAGAGACGTCGGAATCTATGCCTTTGCTGTCCAGTATTAATTTAAATGCTAAGGCAGAACCCAAAGCATCGCCGTCAGGGTTTATATGGCCTGTAATGAAATTAGAAGAATCTTTAATATCTTGAAAAAGTTTACTCATTCTCAATAGTCCTATCTAACAGTTCGTTGATTCTTAGAACATTATTAAATGTACTATCAACTTCAAAAATAATTTTGGGTACATTTTTTGTTGTCATTTCTCTTGCTAGTACTTTTTGAATTTTTGTTCTATTTTTTTCAAGTGCAGTTTTTAAAGAGCCTTCATTACCATCGAGTGTTGAAACAAATACCATTGATTTCTTTAGATCTGGTGAAGTAGAAACATGTGTAATAGTTGCTTTGTTTAGGACTGGATCAGAATTTCTTAAAAATGCGCTTGAGACAATTTTTTGAATGAGAGGGTTTATTCTATTTATTCTTCCACCACGTGTTTGATTACTCATCGTTTTTTTCTAAACTTCTACTTCTCCAAGTATCTCTATTGTGTCGCCTTCTTTAATATCTTTATAATCTGAAAGACCTATACCGCACTCAAGACCTTCGTTAACGACTTCAACATTGTCTTTAAATCTTCTTAATGAAACAATGGTGCCTTCATAAATTACTACACCGTCTCTTAGTAGTCGTGCCTTTGCGTCGAGTTCTACTTTACCTTCAGAAACTACAGAACCAGCAACTACACCAACTTTTGGTGCACGGAATGTAGTTTTAACTTCAACCATTCCAATAATTGCTTCTTCAGTTTTTATAGTCATTTGTCCAAGTACCGCTTCAGAAATATCGTCTAGCAATTCATAAATAATGTTGTATGTTCTTACGTCAATACCTTTGCTTTGAGCCATGTTTCTTGCCTGGCTATCAGGTCTTACATTAAAACCAATAATAAGTGACTCTGTAGCACTGGCTAAATCAACATCAGATAATACAATTCCCCCTACTGCTGAGTGAACAACTTGGATATTTACATCATCTGTTGCTAGTTTGTTTATACCATCTTTAATTGCTTCAACTGAGCCATTGGTGTCAGCTTTTAAAATTACATTTACTGTATTTAACTCACCCTCTTGTAAAAGTTTCATCATGTCACTAACTCGTGACTCAACTGAAAATGATGAGTTGTCATGCTCTTTTAATTTAGTTTTATTTTCTTCAGCTTTTGCCTTAGCTTCTTTTTGATTTTTAACAGCAACAAATTGATCACCTGCAGTTGGTGATTCATCCCAGCCTATAATATCTATCGGAGAACCTGGCTCTACAGACTTTACTGTTTTATTATTGTGATCAAACATTGACTTAACTCTACAAAATGCTTGACCAGCATAAAGAAAATCACCTTGTTTTAGAGTACCTCTTGTAACTATTACCGTAGCAACATTACCTCTACCAACTTCCATGCGTGATTCAACAATATACCCAGAAGCATTTGTATTATAATTTGCTTTTAGTTCTTCTATTTCTGCTACAAGTGCAAGTGTTTCAAGCAATTCATCAACTCCATCACCTTTAAGTGCGGAAACTTCAACTACAGGAGTATCTCCACCTAAGTCTTCAGAAATTACTTCATATTTTGTAAGCTCAGCTTTAATCATAGATGGATTAGCTTCAGGTAAATCACACTTATTTATGGCGACAACTATAGGTACATCTGCAGCTTTTGAGTGGTTGATTGCTTCAATTGTTTGAGGCATTACTCCGTCATCAGCAGCTACTACTAAGACAACTATATCAGTGACATTTGCACCTCTAGCTCTCATTTGTGTAAATGCTTCGTGACCAGGGGTATCAATAAAAGTAATTCCTGACTCTCCAGTATCTACTTTATAAGCTCCAACGTGTTGTGTTATACCACCAGCCTCACCATCAGCAACTTTTTCATTTCTTATATAATCCAACAAGCTAGTTTTGCCATGGTCCACATGACCCATAACTGTAATTATTGGTGCTCTTAAATTTAATTTATCTGGATCGTCTTCAAAATCTTGAAATTCGATAATATCTTCTCTTGAAATTGTTACTTCATCAATCAAATCAGGAATTAGATTGTACTTTTCAAAAAGCTTTTCTATATCACTATCATCTAATGGTGTATCTAAAGCTTTCATTATTCCTAGACCCATTAAATCACCAACAATTTGTGTGGCTTCAACTTCTATAAGTGAGCTAATTTTTTCTGGAGATGAATTCCTAGAAACTTCAATAATCTGTACATCATCTTCGACAACTTCTTCAGATTCAGCTTCTGGATCACCCTGAATAGCTTCTTCTTGTTCAGAGACCTCCTCAGATTCAACTTCTGGTTCATCTTCTGGCATCAAAGCTAATTTAACTAATTCTTCTTCCTCTTCAGTTAAACCAGATGATGCAGTTTTTACTTCTATACCAAGCTCTTTTGCTTGATGCAAAATGTCAGCTGATGCTAAATCAAGTTCCTTTGCGATTTGATGAATTCGCTTTTTAGCCATTTACTCTTCCTCTTTTGACGCACTCTCTTCTTCGTCAGATTCCTCTATTTGTGGAGAGTCTCCAAGTCCTTCTATATCTATTTTATATCCAGTTAATTTTGCAGCTAATCGAGCATTTTGGCCTTCTTTTCCTATTGCTAAGGAAAGTTGACTATCTTTTACAACTACTCTTGCTGTTTTTAAATCTTCATCAATTTCAACTTCGTCAATATCAGCAGGCCCAAGAGCTTCTTTGATGAACCTTACTTTGTCTTCTCTCCATTCAACAACATCAAGTTTTTCTCCTCGTAGTTCATTGACTATCTGCCTTACACGATTTCCTCTAGAACCAACACATGCACCTTTTGGGTCAACATTAGGATCATTAGAAAAAACTGCAATCTTAGTTCTACTTCCCGCTTCTCTTGCTATTGCTCTAAGTTCAACAGTACCATCAGTTAGTTCTGGAACCTCTAATTCGAGCATTCTTTGGACAAATTCAGCTTTACTTCTGCTTACGATAATTGGAATACCTTTAGCATCTTCCCTTACTTCAGTAATTAAAGCTTTGACTCTATTGCCTCTTTCGAGACGCTCGAATGGTACTCTTTCACCAGATGGAATTACAGCTTCTGCATCTTGTAGATCCAAAATTGTTTGATTAAATCTAGGATCAAATTGAGTTACTATTCCAGTAATAAGTTCGCCCTCTCTGCCTATATATGCATCTAAAACAGTAGCTCTTTTTGCATCACGAATTTTTGTAGTCATCATTTGCTTGAAAGATTGTGCAGCTATTCTTCCAAATTCATCTTCATCAAGCTCTACTTTCCACTCTTCAATAACGTTTCCTTCATTATCTAATTCTTGAGCATAAATTAATACTTCACCACTATCTGGATTTAATGTTACTCTTGCTTCTTCTGCCGCCCCAGGAATCCTCATATATGCAGATCTAAAAGCAGACACTAAAGCTTCATACATACTTTCTACAGCAACACCCTTATCCAGTGCTAAAGATTCAATTGCTTGTTTGCTATCACTTCCTAATTTCATAATTATCCCTTTACTCTTTCTTTAAATTGTTTAAATTCTATTTTTGCGTTCTTAATGTTTGAAAAGCTTATTTCAATTTCAGTTATCTCTGTTTTTAAAACTATATTTTTTTCTCCAACTGAAACAAGATCCCCTTCAAATGTATATACATCATTTATCGGTTCAAATAATTTAACTTTTATTAACTCTCCTATTGAAAGTTCAAAATGCCTAAAGGATTTAAGTTTTCTTTCAATTCCTGGACTTGAAACAATCATATCGAATGAGCCTTTTTCGTACCCCAGATTTTCAACTAATCTATTTAATTGTCTATTTAATCTTGTAGTGATGTCGATATTTACATCTTCAACGGAATATATAAATACTTCAATTTTTGAAATATTTGGAAAATTGACAATATTAAGATCATAAAGCTCTAAATTTTCATCTTTTAGATATGAGTCAATTTGTTGTTGGATTTCGTTTTCAGAAACCATAAAAACCTCCTCATAAAAAAAAGCGGGTTTGACACCCACTTTACGTAGCTAAATTGTCAATATCAATTATATCAAATTTAGAAAGTTATTAAAAGGGATTTTTAATAAGCTTTTGAAAAAATAGCTAATTTTCCTTGTGTATTTTCATTATTTACAGCTTTATCTGTTTTTTCTTCATCTAAAACGTAACACCTTAGCGTAGCTTTGGTTTCTGCTTTAACTTTATCTTCGTCATCACTATTTTCATCCCAAAAACATGTAACAAAACCTGGTTCTCCATTAAGTGCACTTATAAGATCTTCATATGAATCAACATGTACTGTATTTTCTTTACGAAAATTTTTCGACGATTCAAGTAAATTATTATGTATATTATCTAAAGTTTCAGAGACTTTAGTATCAACATCATCGAAATTTATATTAAATTTTCCATCAACACCATCTCTTCTTGAGAAAACAACTGTTTTATTTTCAACATCTCTTGGTCCAATTTCAATTCTTAATGGAACGCCCTTTAATTCCCATTCATTAAATTTAAATCCTGGAGATATATTATCTCTATCATCTACATAGACTCTGAAACTTTTTCCTAATTCTTCGCTGATTTTCGTTGTTGCGTCTAATACTAATGCTTTGGATTCCTCGTTAGGTGTAATGGGAATAATTACAACCTGGTGTGGTGCTAACTTAGGAGGCAAATTTAAACCTTTATCATCACCATGAGCCATTATTATCATGCCAATCAATCTAGTACTCACTCCCCAGCTAGTTTGATAAGGATGTTGTAAATTATTTTCCTCATCTGAAAATTGAATTTCAAAAGCTTTAGAAAAATTTTGGCCTAATTCGTGTGAAGTTCCCGCTTGTAAAGCTTTCATGTCTTTCATCATTGCTTCAATAGAATATGTTCTGGTAGCACCTGCGAATCTTTCATTTGCTGACTTTATACCTTTCACAACTGATACTGCAGCTGCATTTTCTGCAAATTCAGAGTAAATTTCTAACATCCTAAGAGCTTCTTCGGTTGCTTCAGATTCTGTTGCATGAGCTGTATGGCCTTCTTGCCATAAAAATTCTGATGTTCTTAAAAATAATCTAGTCCTCATTTCCCAACGAACAACATTTGCCCACTGATTTATCAACATTGGTAAATCTCTATGGCTTTTGATCCATTTTGCAAACATATGATTGATAATTGTTTCTGACGTAGGTCTTACAACTAATGGTTCCTCGAGCTCTTTTCCACCTGCATGGGTTACCATTGCTAGCTCAGGAGAAAAACCTTCAACATGTTCAGCTTCTTTTTGGATAAATGAATTTGGAATAAATAGTGGAAAATAAGCATTTTGATGTCCTGTTTCTTTAAACTTTTTATCCAAATATGATTGCACACTCTCCCAAATAGAATATCCGTATGGTCTAATGACCATGGTTCCTTTTACAGGTGAATAATCTGCCAATTGAGCTTGTTGAATGATGTCGGTATACCATTCATTAAAATCTTCTGACATTGGAGTAAGCTTTTCAACCATGTTTATATATTAAAGGTTTTAATTTTCAATATCTTTATTTGTTGTAATCTCTATTACCGACTTTGTCTTTTGTTCAAAATTATTAATATCTCCTTGTATATTTAGCAATTCTTTTACATCTTCTTCAGCTATTTGAGCTGCATCTGTATCAGCAGCAGCAAGTCTTGCATCGATGCCTTCCTCAGCAATCAATCTTCCTTCTTTTAACAAGGCACCAACCATATCTTTCTCATCAACAACTTTTACAACCTGTCCTTTGATGAATAAATGTCCTCTTTTTTTGCCTGCAGCAATACCCAGATCTGCTGACCTCGCTTCGCCAGGTCCATTTACAACACATCCCATAACAGCTACTTGAATTGGAAGGCCTTCTTTTTCAAGAACTTCCTGTGCTTCTGCAGCAATTTTTATAACATCAACTTCAGCTCTGCCGCAACTAGGGCAAGCTATCAAGTCAAGTGACTTTCTTTCTCTCAGATTTAGGTACTCTAATAATTGTCGGCCATATTTGGCTTCTTCTACTGGATCTGTTGTAAGTGACAGTCTTATGGTATCCCCAATACCTTCAGAAAGAAGTGTAGAAATTCCCGCGATAGATTTAATTAAGCCACCAGGTAAAGGACCCGCTTCGGTAACACCTAAATGTAAAGGGTATTCAACTGTTTCCGCAAGAAGTCTATAAGATTCGATCATTAAAGGGACATTAGAATGTTTTACAGAAATCTTAATATCATGAAAATCAACATCCTCAAGATATCTTGCTTCTAATAATGCGGATTCAACAAGTGCTTCAGGAACAGCATCACCATATTTTTCTAGAATATCTTTATCTAAGGAACCTGCATTAACTCCTATACGTATAGGAATATTTGCATTTAAACATTCTCTAGCTACTTCTTTAATTTGTTTTTCATTTCTAATATTTCCTGGATTTAACCTCAAACCATGTACACCTGCTTCAACAGCTGCAAGAGCTAATTTATATTGAAAATGAATATCTGCAACAATTGGTACGGGGCTTCTTGCACAAATTTTTACAAGAGATTCTGCAGCTTTTATTTCATTGCATGTAACTCTAACAATATCTGCACCATTATTAGCTAGTTCATAAACTTGCCCTAAAGTCTCATCAGTATCTCTAGTCTTTGTAGTTGTCATAGACTGTACAGACACTGGATAGTCAGAACCTACTCCAACTTTTCCGACTTGGATTTGCGATGTTTGTCTTCTTTCACTCATAATCTAATTGGTTGTGTGATATCTAAGTAAAAAGCTGTAATCCCTAAAAAAACAAAAATAACAATTACAACAGCAGCAAGAGGATAGAGTTTCTTATCTGGTATTTTTTTACCAGTAATCCCTTCATAAAGTGCAAGTACGACTCTACCTCCATCTAAGGGTACAAGTGGAATAGAGTTGAAAACTGCAAGAAAAATATTTACGAATGCTAAGAGGGTAAATAAATTTACATATCCACCTTCCGCAATTTGGTTGCCTGCTTGAGCTAATCCTATAGGGCTAAGAGGTCTTGCCTCGTCTGGAACAACTTCCCCACTATATGTTCCTAAAAGTGTTTGTAAATTTTGTGGACTAAATAATGTAAATATTCCTTCAACTGCTGCTTTAGTCATATCAATCTCAACTAATGTTGTTGCAGAAATTGAATCGATAATACCCATCTTTTGATTTTCAATTTTTGGAGAGACACCAAGGTAGCCAGATTCATTATTTGCAATTACTCTTGATTCTAAAACTGCTGTTGTAACATAACTCTGACCATTTCTTGTGTACCCAATAGATACGTTTGAATTAGGATTTTCCTCTATATAGCCAACTAGTTCTCTCCAGGTTGTAACTTGGTTACCATTAAAACTTGTTATTACATCACCCTCTTTTAGACCTGCTTTAGAGGATGGTGCCTCTGAGGATGAATCGATTGAGGACACTCCAATTGTTTCAATTTGGAGTGTTGGTTGCTCAACGCCATAAAAGGTAAAAATTGAGAAAAGAATTAACCAAGCTAACACAAAATTTACAATTATTCCTGATGAAGCAATATAAAGTTTTTTTGTCCAAGAAGCAGTATGGAAAAGTTCATCTGAATCATAACCCTCTACAGACTCATTTTCATCCATACCGGGAATTTTTACATAACCACCAAGTAAAAGGGCTTTAAGTCCGTACTCTGTATTGTTCCTTTTAAACGAAAATAACCTTGGTCCAAAACCAACAAAAAATTCAGAAACTGCTATCTTTGATCTTTTTGCTGATATATAGTGACCTAATTCATGCAAAACTACAAAAAGCGTTAGTAAAGCAATTGTTAAAAATGCGTTCATATATTAATTATTACACTTATTAAATTAAATCTAAAAACTGTATAAAAAGAACTAAAACAGGAAAACTAAGTATTTGAGAATCTACTCTATCTAACACGCCCCCATGACCTGGCAAGAAATCACTCGAATCTTTTACGTCTAATGATCTTTTAATTCTTGATTCAAATAAGTCACCCAATACACCAAATAAAATAAAGATTAATGAAATCAGTAAAGTTGGGATGGTTTCTATTTCAAAATTGTTACTTAAAACAATATACATAGCTAATGAACCAGTAATTAAACCTGCAAAGAAACCCTCTACTGTTTTATTTGGTGAAATTTCTTCATACAGTTTTCTTTTACCATATCGTCTACCGAATTCATACGCAGCAATATCAGAAACAGATATAGAAATAAGAGCCAAAAAGGTAAATAAAGCTCCAACATTTTGAAGCACATAACCTATGCAAGCTAAACCAGTACCAAACCAAATCAAAAATAAGAATGAACTTCCAAATTTTTCATATATCCCATAAGTTACAAAAGTTCCTGTGTAGACAATCACACCTATCGGGAAAATAAAGAGTGGTACATGAATATTTTCTAGACCGTAAAAGTATGCAATTACAAGTGGTGCAAGAGATGCATACAGCAGTAAAGGATATGGAATTATTACTCCATAATCAAAAATATCAAACCATTCTTTCGTAGAAATTAAAGCAATAAGAATTAATAAAATAAAAGCTGAAGTTTTATTTAAAAACAGAAGGGAAACAACTAATAGTAATCCTAATCCAGTAAACACCCTTGGATTTGATGTAAACCTATTTCCTTTTTCTTCATTGCCTGTATCATATTCGCTTGGCAAGCCTTCCTCGTCAGGTATTTCAATATAACCAGGCCAAAATGTTCCATCGTTGTCAGACTGTAAATACTTATTAAACTTCAAGAAGTTCATTTTGCTTTACCGTAAGCAACTCATTAATTTTATTTACAAAATTGTCAGTGATGTCTTGTACTTGAGTTTCTAAACGTTTAATTTCATCAGCAGAATTATCATCTTTTAATTTAGATATTTCATCAATTCCAAATCTTCTATGAGTCCTTATTGATACTTTTGCATCTTCAGATGCTTTTGATGCAACCTTTCCTAATTCTTTTCTTCTTTCTTCTGAAAGAGCCGGAATAGGTATACGTACTACTTCGCCGTCATTTGTTGGATTAAGGCCTATGTCAGCATTTAATATTGATTTTTCAATTTCATCTAATGAATTTTTGTCAAAAGGTTGAATTACTAATAGCTTTGGATCCGGAACTGATATAGTTGCGAGTTGTTGAAGAGGTGTTTTTGTTCCATAATATTCAACTGTAAGCTTGTCTACTAGTGCTGGGTTTGCTCTTCCAGTTCTTATTGTTGCAAACTCGTCCACTAGATGATTTATAGTTGTGAGCATTTTATTCTCAACTTCTTTGATTAATGTTTCAGACATAAATCTATTTTATTAATGTTCCTAAAGATTCACCAGTTAAAGCTTTGTATATATTTCCAGTTGTTGTGCCGTCAAATACTCTTATAGGCATTTTGTTTTCTTCGCATAATGTAATAGCCGTAAGATCCATCACTTTAAGTTTGCTAGAAACAACTTCTTTATAAGATATCTCATCGAATTTTTTTGCATCTTTATCTTTTTCAGGATCTTTATCAAAGACACCATCCACTCTTGTGGACTTAAGCATTAAGGATGCTTCTATCTCAGCAGCTCTTAAAGATGCGGCTGTATCAGTTGTAAAATAAGGATTACCAGTGCCTGCTGCAAAAATTACTACTCTCCCTTTTTCTAAGTGCCTAATAGCTCTCAGTCTTATATAAGGTTCAGCAACTGCTGTCATTGTGATTGCAGACTGAACTCTTGTTTGAGTTCCATTTTTGTCTAAAGCATCTTTTAAAGCTACAGCATTGATTACTGTTGCTAACATTCCCATATAATCAGCATTAGCTTGTGCCATATTTTTTGCTGATTCTTGTACTCCTCTGAAGAAGTTTCCACCACCTACAACAACTCCAATTTCAATACCTTTGTTGTTAGCTTCTGTTATTTCAGAAGCGATTCTTTCAATAGTTTCTGGTTGTATACCAAAGTTTGATACCGGATCTGCAAAAGATTCTCCGGAAAGTTTGAGAAGAATCCTGCTCATAATTTAGGCTCCTACTTCTATTCGAGAGAATTTCTTAATATAAATTTTTTCACCTAATCTACCAGAAAGTTCTTCAATCATGGTACCTACTTGGCCTTCGTAAAAGTCTGGATTACAGAAAGTTTGTTCATTTAAAACATAATCTTTATAAAAAGATGAAATTTTACCTTCAACAATTTTTTCAATCACTTCTGCAGGTTTACCTTCATTTTCGGATTGTTTTTGAATTATATCTTTTTCTTCATCTATTCTTGACTCAGGTACTTCGTCAATATTTACAAATTCTGGTTTTAATGCAGCAATATGCATAGCAATTTGTTTTGCAACATTTTTAAACTCTTCCGATTTGGCAACAAAATCAGTTTCACATGCGAGTTCAACTAACACTCCTGATACGGCTCTATCTTGTTGGTAATGTATATAATCACCAATTGTTCCTTGATTAGCTTCCTTATCAGCTCTTTTCTTTGAATCTGCTAATCCTTTTTCTCTTAAAAATTTAACCGCTTTATCAAAATCACCAGAGCTTTCTGAAAGAGCCTTTTTAGCATCCATCATTCCTGCACCTGTCATATCACGTAATTTTTTTACGTCTGAAGCTGAGATTGTCATTACTCACTCTCCTTATTTTCGACTTGGTCTCTTTTACCCGAACCTTTTAAGCAAGCATCTGCTATTGCTGAAGCTATAAGTTCAATTGACCTAATTGCATCGTCATTTCCTGGAATTAAGAAATCTATCCCTTCTGGGTTTACATTAGAATCGGCTAATCCTATAACAGGTATGCCTAATTTCTGAGCTTCTGTAATAGCTGTAGTTTCATTTGCAAGATCTACAACAAATAAAGCATCTGGAAGTTTGTTTAGATTGACAATTCCACCAATTGATTTATTTAATTTTTCAATTTCTCTTTTTATTTTAAGTCTTTCAGATTTTGTATATGCATTAATCTCACCTGAAGATTCTAAAGATACTAATTCTTTCAAGTAAACAACTCTTTTAATAATTGTTTTAAAATTTGTAAGCATTCCACCAAGCCATCGAAAATTTACGTATGGCATTCCTGCTCTATTTGCTTGATCTTCAATAACTTGTTGAGCTTGAGGTTTAGTTCCAACAAAAAGAACTTTTCCACTGTTAGCTACTAATTTTTGAACGTAGTCTTGAGCTTGTTCTATAGCTTCATGTGTAATTCTTAAGTCAAGAATGTGAATGCCGCTTTTTGCGCCATAAATATATTTGTCCATTTTCGGATTCCATCTTTGAGTTTGATGGCCAAAATGCACACCTGCTTCAAGCAGATCTTTCATTGATGCAGACATCTAATTTCTCCTTTGGTTAATTCATCCCACATTCCTTGCCTAAGCGGTTTCCAAACTTTCGTTCACCAAGGAAACTTGTAAATGTGGTGTCTATTTTCTTTAAAAATTCTAATATTAATGCTGTATTAATCAACCCCTTGGATGAGATTGTTTGTATTTTTTCTTCAATTGCTTTTTTGATACATGTGTATATATTTGAGTAGTATTTGGATCATTGTGACCAAGAAGCTCCTGTACTATTCGTAAATCTGCTCCCCCGTCTAAAAGATGTGTTGCAAAAGTATGTCTTAAGCTGTGTGGAAAAGTTCCAACTCTAAGTTTTACAATTCTTCTTATTTCCCTATCACTTAATTTTCCGCCCCTTATGCCTAAAAATAAAAATTGACCAGATTTTTCATTGGCAAATATTTCCCTAGCAATCTTTAAATAGTTATTAATACTATTAAATGCACGTTCAGTTATTGGTAAAACCCTCTCCTTACTACCTTTCCCCAAAACTTTAATAGATTTATTACTTCTAATATCTTTAATCACGAGATTGCTAACTTCACTTACTCGAAGGCCAGATGAATACATTAGTTCTAATATGGCTTTATCTCTAATCTCTTTATTGTTACTTACAGGTAAAGAATCAAGAAGTTCATTAATGTAGTTTGCGGTTAATACATTTGGAAGTTTTTTATCTGTTTTTAAGCTTGTAACTCGTTTAATTTGGTCTTTTTCAAAATAATCATTTTCTGCACTCCAAAACAAAAAAGATCTAATAGATGTAATTTTTCTGTTGATTGTAGATTTTGAGTAATTTTTTTTAGAACAGATTTTTAAAAAATTTGAAAACTCTCCTACATTGTTCTCTTCATTCAAATACTGAGAAATATCATTTTTGTAAGACTTTATAGTATTTGGCGAATAATTATTAATTTTTTCAAGTGTATTTAAATATTGATTTAAAATTTCTTCTTGATTGCTTTTATTATCTAGCTTCAAGTCTTTTCTCAAGTCTTCTTTGTAATCCAGAAAGGATGAGTGTAATAATTAAATACATCACAGTAAGAACGAGATAAGTTTCTGCAAATCTAAATGTACTTCCAGAATATAACCTTCCTCTATACGTTAGATCTTCTACTGCTAATACTGATAACAATGAGGAGTCTTTCATCATAGAAATAAAATCATTTCCTAGTGCAGGAAGCATATTTCGAAAAGCTTGAGGCAAAACTATATGTCTCATTACTTGTCTTTCAGATAGACCTAGCGATGCTCCACCCTCTCTTTGACCTACAGGTACAGATTCAATTCCAGCTCGAAATACTTCAGCAATATATGCTCCATAGAATACTGAAAGTGCAATTATTGCTCTAACCAACATTGGGACGTTACCATTATTAATGTTGAAAAATTCTGCAGCTCTAACGACTACTACGAAAGCAATTGTAAAAATAAGTATAAGCACGGGAACCCCACGAATAAATTCGATATATGTTCTTGAGATTGTTCGTGCAAATTTATTCTTGGAAATCCTTCCTATTCCAGAAATCAATCCAAGAAATAATGCAATTATGAATGATATAAAAGTTGAAAGGAAAGTAATTGTAAGTCCGGGAAGTATAAAATTAAAAGCTTTGTTGTATTCAGGCTCTGAATAGATCATAAATAGCATATAAGCTATAACTCCACTTAAAATAAGAATCCACCAATTGTCTGGTTTAAGAAGATTTTTTATTTTCATTTGTATCCATAATAAAGCAATAGGCACGGATATCCGTGCCTATTACAAATTTAAATATAAGTAAACTTTTACTTATACTTCGCAGTCCTCTGGAAGATATTCTTCTGGAATGTTTTCATCACATTCTGCGATATCATCATAAGTTACTGAGAAGTCAGGTGAGAAGAACTTAGCATTTATTTCAGCAAGTTTTCCACTATCCTTCATTGCTGCCAACCCTTGATTAACTACATCTACTAATGGACTTCCATTAGGAAATGCAAAACCGAGTTGTTCAGAAGTTAAGTCACCACCTACCAATTTAACTTGGTCTTTGTTGGCTCCCATGTAACCTAAACCAGCTGTTTCATCAATGATTGATGCATCTGCATCACCAGAAATAACAGCTTGGATTGCAAAGTTAAAATCATCAAAAGCTTGAACTTTATCTTCTCCAAGTTCTGAAACTGCAAACTCATAGTTTGTAGTACCTTTTTGAGTAGCTACTGTGTAATCTCCATTTTTGAGATCATCGATACTTGTAATTTCTGTGTTTCCAACTGCTACAAGTACTCTTTGGGCTAAATTAATATATCCATCTGAAAAGTCGATAATTTCATCTCTTTCAGCTGTAATAGTAATTCCATCACCTGCGACCATGAATTGGCCATCAGCTACTGCTTGTATCATTCCATCCCATGCTGCTGGTATGTAAACTGGTGTAAAGTTCATTAACTCACCCATGTGGTTAAAGACATCATAGTCCCAACCTTTTGCTTCACCATCAGCGGCATCAATATAGTTAAATGGAAGATAAGCATTTTCTACAGCAAATGTAAATTCACATCCACCTAGATCAGGTAATCCATTTTCTCCTGTTGTAATTTCTACCTCATCACAAGGTGTAGCTTCAGCGCCTCCACACGCAGCTGCAACCAATGCGAGAACAAAAATTAAAAGGAGTGATTTCTTAGTTTTCACTTAGTAAACCTCCGTTTTCTTAAGTAATGATTATTGCATAAAAATGCATATAAATGAATAATTATACATATTTTTTATTCATCTAATGTATTTTTATAAGCTGGTGGTCTTTTATCTAAAAATGCTGACATTCCTTCAGCTGCATCTGAATGAAGAAATCTTTTATTTTGGTTTTCTGTCTCTAAATCTAAAGATTCACTGAATGTTTTGTCCAAACCTTCTCTTATTTGTTGTTTAATCATACATATAGATATAAAACTTTGTTTGTTTAAACTTTCAATTAATGATTCGAATTCTTTATCCATATCTTCTAAAGAACATAACTTGTGTAAAACACCAAGATTATTTAGTTCAGTACCATTGATTTCATTTGATGTCATCATTAAAGATTTTGCTTTTTGAATTCCAATAATTCGTGGTAGAACCCACGAACCACCAAAATCAACAACTAACCCTCTCCTAACAAAAACTTCAATAAATCTTGTCTCTGGTGTAGCAATTATAAAATCACTTAAAAGCATCATATTTGAACCAGCACCGGCAGCAATACCATTAACAAGCGAGATTACTGGTTTTTTACAATTCCACAAAGTTTCTGCAGCATTTGATACATCTTCCATTAAGGAGTTAATATTTTCACCCAGTTGTGCTCCAGCAGAATAATTACCATTAATATGTTTAATTACTAAATACTTCTGATCACTTTTTTCAAAAGATTCAATTTCAGATTTTAATGACTTCCAGTCTCCTGAACTTATAGCATTAAGAGATGCTTCATCATTAAAATACAGATACTTAATATCGTTTTCAATTTTTGTTTCAAGAACCATATTTCAAGTTTAATATATTTTAATTTAGAATGTAGTTATGGGATTTGATCCAAATAGACCTTACAAGGCAAATAAAACTGACTATATCAATATTATTTTTGCTTTCATACTTACGGCAATTGTTGTTATATGGGCTTTAAACTAAAAGATTTTCTATGAATATCAGATAAACCATATTTTGAAATAGCCTCTCTATGATCTTTTGTTCCATAACCTTTATTCTTTTCGAATGAAAATTCAGGATATTTTTCTGAAAATTTGATCATTAAATTATCTCTGAGAACTTTTGCGATAACACTTGCTAAAGCTATTGCTCTGCAATTATCTTCTCCTCTAACTACAGAGATAGATTTAAAGTCGTTAATTTTAAAATGATCAACATATACTATTTCATTGCCAGTGTAGATATCTGAGATTGAGTCAGTTAAAACTTTTTCATTAGCGTTCTTGATTCCAAATTGATCAATAAAAGTATTCGATGATTCATTAAATGAATACTCAATGTTATTTTCTTTGACCATTAAAAATATTTCTTCTCTTTTTTTTGCACTAAGTTTTTTTGAATCTTTTACGTTAGTTAGTAGTGCTAAATGTGAATAATTAATCTTTACAGCTGCAGCACATATTGGACCAGCAAAAGAACCTCTGCCTACTTCATCTGCTCCTATTATGTATTTGGCTGGATCTTCTGACCAAACTTTATCTTCAATCATTTAAATTTGTAAAATTTTCAAATGGGAAAATCACATAATAAGCTTTCCCAACAATATTATTATAAGGTATTGTTCCGATATATCTAGAATCTTGGCTGTTTATTCTGTTATCCCCTAAAACAAATATCTCACCATCAGGGACAATATATGTTTGGTCTTTGAAGTATCTACCTTCTTCAATATTAAGCACTACAAATCTGTTGTTATTTACAAATACTTCTCCTGATTGATTAATAACTACTTCATCACCACCAGTACCAACAACCCGTTTTATTAATGCGGTATTTAAATAAGTCTGATCATTGGTTAATTTCCAAATCTGTAAAGACTCTATAAATTGGTCATAATAATTTTCATCAAACTGTGTTTGCGGACCATAAAAGACAACAATATCACCGGTAGTTATATCTGTATCTATGAAGGTATTCTTTACTACTAAAACTCTGTCATTAACTTCTAAGGTTGGTTCCATAGAAGATGATGGAATGAAATAAATTTGTATAAGAAAAGTTCTAACTAATGTAGCTGCAACAATAGCTAAAAGAATTATTAGTGATGAATTAAGTAACTTCTTTATAATAATAAAAGTTTAATTACGATCTTCTTTTATTTTGGCTGATTTACCAACACGATCTCTTAGATAATAAAGTTTGGATCTTCTTACTTTACCTTTTCTAATAACTTCAATTGAATCAACAATTGGTGCATGAACTGGAAAAATTCTTTCGACACCAACACCAAAAGAAAGTTTTCTAACTGTAATAGTTTTATTTACTCCTACACCATTTATAGCAATAATTACACCTTCGAATGTCTGAATTCTTTCTCTGTTTCCTTCAGATACTTTTACGTTAACTTTTACAGTATCTCCAGCACCAAAGGAAGGTAAGTCTTCCTTTAAGAATTCGTTTTCAATGCTTTTTATTAAGTCCATAGTTGCTCCAGATGAGAATTATATAATTAAATTAAGTTTATATGTCTTTTAAATTATTCTTTTTCCATTCATCTATTTTTTGATGATTTCCTGACAAAAGTACCTCTGGTACTTTCTTATTTTTAAAGATTTCAGGTCTTGTATAGACAGGATAATCAATTTTATTATCTGTAAAAGTTTCACTTTCTAATGACTCAGGGTTTCCTAACACATCTGGGATTTTCCTAATCAATGCTTCTAGTAAATACAAAGCTGGGATTTCTCCCCCGGAAACAACAGATTGGCCAATTGATATTTCATAATCAGAATGAATTTCTAAAATTCTTTGATCATAACCCTCGTATCTACCACATACCAAATTAATTGACCTGTATTCAAGTAATTCACTTATGAGGTTTTCATTTAATTGTTGTCCTGATGGGGTTAGGAAAACATTAATATCTGCTTTGGTGTAAGTTATAGCTTTGTCTAATGGTTCTGGCATCAAAACCATTCCTGGCCCACCGCCATATGGAGCATCATCAACTTGTTTATATGTTCCTATGCCAAAATCTCTTAGGTTTGTTGAATTTATAGCTACTAAATTATTTTTTAATGCTTGATTAATTATCCCGGTATTTTTCCATTCTTCAATTAGATTTGGAAATAATGTTATTACATTGTAAGAATTCATCTTTTTTCTAAAGTATTTTTTGTTTCAGTGAATTTTGTATATAGAGTATTTCTCAAAATTGGATTTTTATTTTCAGATTCAATTATTTGAATAAATTGATCTTCAGTTGTTTCTTGCCCATGATCTGCTCCTGAAGCTCTGCTAATGTTTTCATTGATCAAAGTACCACCTAAATCATTAACACCAGCACGAAGGAGTTTGCCTGCTCCATCATGACCCAATTTCACCCAGCTTGCTTGAATGTTGTCTATTGAATTTACAAAGTAAATTCGCGCTAATGAGTGAATAAGAACTACCTCATCCCAAGTAGGTCCTGGCATACTTTTACCTTGTAAGTAAATAGGAGAACCCATATGCACAAAAGGAAGAGGTACAACTTCAGTAAATCCATTTGTTTTGCTTTGAACATTTTTAATTAATGAAAAATGATTAACCCATGAATCTATATCATCAATATGCCCAAACATAATTGTTGCTGTAGATTTTATCCCTAAGCTATGAGCAACTTCCATTACATATGCCCATTGTGAAGAAGTTATTTTATCAGGGCAAAGATATTTTCTAACTCTATCGTCTAATATCTCAGCCGCAGTACCGGGGAGTGTGTTTAGTCCAGCTTTTTTTAACTGACTTAAGTACTCTTCAACACTCAAACCAATAGTCTCTGCACCTTGCCAAATTTCTAAAGGAGTGAAACCGTGAATATGCATTTCCGGAACAGAAGCTTTTATATCTTCTACCATTTTTAAATAAAACTTTCCCGTATAGTCAGGATGAATGCCACCTTGTAAACACACTTCTGATGCACCCATTTCATACGCTTCGATACTTCTTTCAACTACTTCTTGTATATCAATGGTGTATGGTTTTTCTTTTAAATTTAAACTATTAGGACCTTTAGAAAATCCACAGAAACCACATTTGTAATAGCATTGATTCGTATAATTAATATTTCTATTCTTTACATAAGAAACATTATTTCCGTTTTTTAAAAAATTTAGCTCGTTAGCAACATTTGCAATATCATTTATTTTTTCTCCTGCGGTATTAAACAATAATCTTAAATCATCATTATTAATTTGATATCCATCTAATACCCTTTTCAATATTGAGTCAATTTCAGAATGGTTGATTTGACTTTTATTGTTAAAGACAAAATTATTTAAATTTGGGATATTTTTCCCACTACCAGGAGACCAACTTGTCTCCTCTCTTCTAAAGCCTCTGACATTTCTAGTTTTTAAGAATCTAAAAAATCTTTCTTTATCAAATTCTTCTCTTGCCTCATCAATAGAAAATACAGGAGAAAGCAAAGTTCGCTCATAGAAATTTAGACCTTCTAGATTTTGAAGTTCTAATATCTGTTCGGAACTCCAGTCCCTGAGTAGTAAATCTGAAACTCCTGCATTAGCAAATTCAATTGCTTCCTCAATTGTTTCAACGTATGTCGATGTTATAAAACTTGTTTTTGAGTTAATAGATTTAAGGAATTGTAGTTCTGAATTAGTAGAAATTAAAATAGTGTGTGGCTTTAGTCTATCGATAACTTCTAATGCGATTTCGATGTTATTTTTAAAATTGTAAATCAATCTTTTTGGATGAACAGATTTAAACTCCTTCCAGTTTCCATCAGTAACCATCCATACGTCTGAATTTATGGCGATATCCTTTGATACTGTTTGAAATTCCTTATTATGTAAATTATCTGTATTTACTAATACATCACTTTTTATTAAGAATGTAGAAGTTCCCTCTTTTTTTCTTGAATTTAAATATATTTCATTGTCGTTATCACATGGTCTGATTCGTAGAAAAGAAATGTTATTGTTCATTGTGTTCTTTTGGATATCCATCTGTATCAATAATATTATTAACTTTTTCAAAAATTTTACTATTTAACCATTCTTTTTTTATAAATTCGGGATAAACAGGCAACCTCTTTTTTAGGACTTGACCAGTACTTGAAATATCTAATTTTAATTTATTTATGTTTGGCCATAAATGATCTGGATTTACCCAATCAATAGTTAATGGAGATATTCCACCTAAATCATTAATGCCGCTTTTTAAAAATATTGTTATATCTGGTGAAAGATTTGGTGGAACTTGCAGAGATATATGAGAAGGGGCATAAATTCTTGTTGTGGCAATGATTCTTAAAAATAAATCATTTGTTATCTCAGAACTATTCTTCATTAATGTATTTTTCTTTGCTCTGAAATTTTGTAATATTACTTCCTGAATTGCAGGATTCTTTTTTACATAATCAATTAAATTTGATATATCATTTACAATTTCTTCTTTTGTTGAGGTTAAACCAAGAAGTAATCCAGTTGTGACTGGATATTTTTCTTCTAATGCATTTTTAAGGGTATCCAACCTTAAATCAATATATTTAGTATCTGTTTTGTAATGAGCTTTTCCCTTATCGTATATATTTTTTGAAAATGACTCAATCATAACCCCACCAGATGGTGAGTGTTTTTTTAACTCCTTTATCTCTTGTTTGCTCATTAAACCAGGGTTGGCGTGAGGAAAAAGATTAAATTTCTCATTTACAGCCTTCATAGAACTAATTAAATAATCATGAGTTGAAGAATGGCCTAATTCTTTAAGTTGGGTTAAAGCAAAATCCCATTTTAGCTCTGGCTTATCTCCTAAAGTAAACAAAGCTTCATAGCAACCAGCTTCATCACCAGCTTCTGCTATTGAGAGAACTTCTTCTTGATTTAAATAAGTTCCACCCTCTTTTGGAGATTTTACAAATGTACAATATCCACAATTATCTCTACACATTGTTGTTAGTGGAATAAATACTTTAGGACTATATGTAATATTGTCGCCAAAGTAATTTGTTTTCTTCTCAAAGGCATTAGCCAACAGTTCTTCAGTTGAAACTGCTCCAAAGATGGAATCATTAATTTTTCTTGTTAAATCTGTCATAAATAATGGTTTTAAGGTATATTATTAGTTGATTGTAACAACAATTAATCAATAATCTTGTGAGGGTTAGTGGCAAATGTATCTTTAGTTGGCTTTGGAAGAATAGGTAGAGATCTATTTAGGCAAACATTGGGCGATAATGATATAAACATTGTGTCTATTTCTGACACAGCTGATAAAGCTAACTTGATATATTTATTAAAGTACGACTCAATTTACGGAAAGCTAGATGCAGAAATTGAGGAAACTGAAACTGGTATTATTGTTAATGGTAAAGAAATCATATTTAATTCTTGGAAAAATGGTGACGAAGCAAATTGGGATGAACTAAACACTGACATCGTAGTTCTTGCAACTGGCAGACCAAAGACTAAAGAAGAAGTTGATAAACATTTATCAAAAGGTTGTAAAAAAGTTATCGTTGCATCAACTCCCGAAAATTTTGAAGATATACAAATATATGTGCCTGGTGCAAACGATGAAGATATAGATTTAAACTCAAGTGTATTTTCCTTAGGTTCCAATACAGCAAATGCAGTTGCACCTATTCTTAAAGCTTTAGATATTAAAGTTGGGGTTGAAAGAGCATTTCTCACGACTGTTCATGGATATTCAAATTCAAACCGTTTAGCAGATGTAGCAGGTGAAGGTTTTAGACTTAACAGAGCAGCTGGTGAAAATATTATCCCAAGTATTACTAAGTCTTCTGAGGTAATATCAAATGTTCTTCCATTTATAGAAGGAAAGGTAGCTTCATCTTCTATGACAGTACCAATTCCTGACGGAAGTACAGTTGATTTGACAATTGATATCAAAAACGAAACAAGTATTAAAGATATCAATAAAATAATTGAGGATGCTTCCAATTCTGATTTAAAAAACATTATCGGATTAACATATGATCCAATTGTTTCTTCTGATGTTGTAAGAAGTACACTCTCTGGTTTAGTGGACGGATTAGCAACAATGGGTATTAATAATAAAAAAATTAAACTCATAATTTGGTTTGATAATGGTTGGGGTTATGCAGCTAGAATTGTCGATACAGTGAAAAAGCTCGGTAAGGTGTTATAAATGGGTAATGTAGCAATAAATGGTTTTGGAAGAATTGGACGTTCTATATTAAGAATAATTGTTGAAAATAATTCTGATATAAATGTTGTTGCAATTAATGACCTTGGTAATTATGAAAATCTTGCATATCTTTTGAAACATGATTCTGTAATGGGCATTTTAGATAGTGACGTACAAGTTGATGGAGACAATCTTTTTGTTGGAGATAGAGTTATTAAACTTACCTCAATAAAAGATCCTGCAGAGCTTCCATGGGGCGAATTAGATGTGGATGTTGTAATTGAATCAACTGGAATTTTTAGAGATAATGAATCCCTTAATAAACACATATCTGCTGGTGCTAAAAAAGTATTACTTACTGTACCACCCAAAGATGAAATTGACGCAACAATAGTTTTAGGTGTAAATGACAATGACTTGAAGCCAGATGATAAAATTGTCTCTAATGCATCATGTACTACAAACTGTTTAGCGCCTATAGCTAAAGTACTGGATGATAATTTTGGAATCAAATCTGGTCTTATGACGACTGTACATGCATACACTAATGATCAAGCACTAGCTGAAACAACACATAGTGACTTTAGAAGAGGAAGAAGTGCTACCCAAAATATAATTCCTACTTCAACAGGTGCAGCTAAAGCAGTTGGTATGGTTTTACCTGAATTAAACGGTAAATTAGATGGCATGGCAATGAGAGTTCCTGTGCCAGATGGAAGTGTAATTGATTTAGTAGTGGAATTAGAAAAATCTGTTTCTATAGATGATGTAAATAAAGCTGTTAAAGAAGCTGCAGATAACGAACTGAAAGGTATTTTAGAGTACTCTGAAGTTCCTCTTGTATCTACCGATATATTAAATAATCCACACTCAAGTATTTATGATGCATCTTCTACACAATTAATAGACGAAAATCATGTCAAAGTTGTATGTTGGTACGACAATGAATGGGGTTACTCAAATAGAGTTGTAGATCTTATTGGAAATCTATTAAATAATGGATAACAATTTTCCAATCGCCCCGGAAGCAATTGGAAATTATGTAACATATAAAAAAATTGGAAACTATGTGTACACATCTGGACATGTACCTATTACAGAACAAAAAAAATATATAGGAAAGGTACCAACAGAAATTTCAGTAGATGAAGCCTATAAAGCCGCAGAGTTATGTGCTGAACTTACTATTGCAACAATTAAAAAACATGGATCTATTGAAAATTTACAACCTGTAAATGTTATTGGTTTTGTAAATGCTAATGAAGGTTTTGGGGATCACGCAAAAGTCCTCAATGGGTTTACAGATAAACTTTCAGAATACTTTAGTGAAAAGTCGACACGATCAGCTGTAGGTGTTGCTAGCTTACCGTTAAATGTATGTGTAGAAGTACAGTGTGTTTTTATAAATGGGTAAATTAATAGGAATATCCACTGGTCTTAAAAATGTAGACATGGCGCCTGGTAATATTCCATGCGTTGTTATTAATAGTGATTTTGTTAAAGCATGTAACAACTATGGAAATACTGCTGTTATCTTTGGGCCACAAGAAAATTTAGAAATGATAGACGTATCAAAATTTGATGCAATAGTAATTTCTGGTGGTGGTGATATTAACCCAAATATCTATGGAGAAGAAAAACTCGAAAAAACAATAAGAATTTCGGATAATAGGGATAGCACTGAATTGGCAATGTTTAAATCTGCAGAAGAACATAATATAAAAACTCTTGCTATATGTAGAGGACATCAATTATTAAATGTTTATAAAGGTGGGACACTTTATCAAGATCTCAAAGATAATGGATTTAGTCAAATCGACCACGATAAACCATTTGATGACGCACGTTCGCATGTTCATGATGTAAATATAGAAAGTAACTCAAAATTATATAAAATAATTCAAGAAAATGAGATACAAGTAAATTCAATTCATCATCAGGCAATAAACAAAATTGGTAATGACTTACAAATAACTGCTAAATCACCTGATGGTGTTATTGAGGGTATAGAGGTCACAAATGGTTGGAATGCTATAGGAGTGCAATGGCATCCTGAAAACATGCTTGAAGACAATGTAAGCATTAAATTGTTTGAATGGTTAAATAGTTAAGCTACTGTCCAATAAAGTTAAGTTATTGTTTTCATAAATAAAGAAATTACTGTTGTAAGGGACACTCATTTCTACACCACTAATTTTGAGAAAATATATATTATTTAACACCTCATAATTTAACAACTTGTAATCATTACCTTTTAATTCTTGCCCTATAAAAAAACCAGGCCAAGGTAATTTATTTTTATTAAGAAATGTATCAAGTAAGTCTCTATTAATTTTTACATCCATATTTCTTAAATTACTAATTGATTCAATCGAGTCATAAGATTTGAATTTTATTAAATTTCGATTTTTTAAATGTTTTTTAAATTCCTCTACAACAAAATTTACACCTTCAATTTGTAATGTAATTTCTTTTAAATCGAAATTGCGAAAAAAATATTCAATATTTATATATTGAAAACCTTTTAAGGAATGTGGTTTACCTAACTTACCTACAATAAAATAGTTTTGATTAGTCAATAAATTCTACAGAAGATTGTAAGCCTTCTTCATCCGCTGCAGCTTGTGCAACAGTTCTGATTGCTCTTGCGACTCTTCCTCTTTTACCAATGACTCTTCCCATATCATCAGGTGAAGTTCTAACCTCTATCGTTACATTTTCATCATCAGAGTCTGCAACATCAACTTTTACAGATTTAGTATCTTCTACAATCTGATTAACGATGTACTCAACAACATTTTTAACAATTGTACCTGAAGCCATTATTCTTCTTCCTTATCAGAGGATTCATCAGAAGATTCATTATTATTTTCTTCATCTAAATTTTCTTCTTGTTGTTTTTTATTAGCTTTTGAACTGCTTTTAATTTTTTCTTCAGGAGCTTGTGGTATAGAAACAACCTCTCCTTTAGTCGAACGCCATTGTGCCCATGCACCTGAAATTTCTAATATTTTTTGTGCCCTTTCAGAAGGTTTTGCTCCTTTATCTAACCAAGCAACAGCTTTGTCTACATCAATTTCGACCATAGAAGGGTTGTGATGTGGATCGTAATAACCTAAATCTTCTATAAATTTGCCATCTCTTGGTGAACGAGAGTCAGCAACAATCACACGGAAAGTTCTATTTTTTTTCTTACCTCTTTGAGCAAGTCTTATTCTTACAGGCATTAATTTCCTTTATTTAAATTGCAATACATTATCTTACATGAAGTGAGACATAAAATGTACATTAAATAGATTAACTTCTTAATAAAAATAACTAGAAAAGATTTAATGTTTTGCTAACCTAATTTTGATGCAAGTAATTGAAATTTCACATCCTTTAAAAGATCACTATCTAACAATAATTCGAGACAAGGAAACAGATTTCGAAAATTTTAGAGAATACTCCTCTAAATTGTCATATCTGCTTTTTATTGAAGGTACAAAAAATATATCAACAAAAGTAAAACCTATAGAGACTCCTTTAACCAATATTGATGGTTTAGAAATTGAAAATGAGAATGTTGCCATAGCAGTTTTAAGAGCAGGTTTAGGTCTTGTTGATGGTGTTAAGAACCTACTACCTAGTACATCATTTGGATACATCGGAGTTCAAAGAAATGAAGAGACCGCTACGCCTGAGTATTATTACGAGAATTTACCAAACTTAGAAAACAAAAATGTTTTTATTCTAGAACCTATGCTTGCTACTGGCGGTTCTCTTTCATTTGCAATAGACAAGGTCAAAGAACACAATCCTAAAAGCATAATTGCTTTAACAGTTATCTCTGCACCAGAAGGTATTGAAAGATTGAAAAAGGAGCACAGTGACATTACCTTAGTAACTGCAAAAATAGATGAAAAACTTAATGAGAATTGGTACATAGTTCCTGGACTAGGTGATATGGGAGACAGGCTTTTCGGAACAACCTAATGAAAAGGTGTTTTCTTGTTGTTATAGATTCTTTAGGTGTTGGTGAAGCACCAGATGCAAAACAATATGGAGACGAAGGTGTAAATACACTTGGTAATGTCGCAAAGCATGTTCAAGGTGTAGATTTACCCACTTTTGATAAATTAGGATTTGGGAAGATTACTAATGTTTTAGGACTAGGTACTGAGCACAATGCAACTGTTGGTAGGCTTTCTGAAGTATCTATAGGAAACGACTCAACCACGGGGCATTGGGAAATTGCAGGTTTAATTACAACACAGGAGTTTGAAACATTTCCAGATGGATTTCCTCATGAACTTATCAGCAAGATAGAAGATGAAATTGGTTATAAATTTATTGGGAATATTCATGCTTCAGGTACTGAAATTATTAAAGACCTTGGTGAACAACACATTCAAACCAAAGAACTTATTTTATACACATCTGGTGACTCAGTTTTTCAAATAGCTGCCCATGAAGAAATATGCAGTCTTGAAGAGCTTTATAGAATTTGTGAGATCTCTAGAAAGCACTGTAATCAATACAATATAGGAAGAGTCATCGCTAGACCATTTAGAGGTCCTATTAACGCTTTTGAACGAACTTATGATAGGAAAGATTTTGGAATGAATCCACCTGGAGAAACACTTCTAAGTTATGTATCAAAAAATAATTTAAAAACTTACGGAATAGGAAAGATTACTGATTTGTTTGGTACTGAATTTCTTAGTAGTTATGTCCACACTGAAGGAGATCAAAATGGTATTGACTTTTTGTTAAAAGAAGTTGAATCCGGAGATAATGATTTTACTTTTGTTAATTTAGTTGACCTAGATATGTTGTATGGTCACAGAGAAGATCCTGATGGTTATTACAAAGGTTTACAAATAATCGATAAAGGTATAGAAAAAGTTATTGAATTATTAAAAGAAAATGACTTGCTTATTCTAACTGGAGATCACGGTACAGATCCAACAGATGGAAAAACTGACCATTCAAGGGAATATGTTCCATTTGTTGCGTATAAAAATAACGGTAAAGCAAATTATATTGGGGATGTTGAAAGCTTTGCAAATATAGCCTCTACTGTTTCAGAATTTTTTAATTTAGAAAATATATTCCCTGGTAAAAGCTTTTTAAATCAAATATAGATTATTAATCTGTAAACATATGATTGAAAAAATAAACGAATCTAAAGACTTTATAAGTACATTTACCAATAATAAAAACGTAGATACGATGATTGTTTTAGGTTCAGGGATGGGGGGCTTTGAGGATAACTATGAACCATTAAGCCAAGTAGATTACTCAGATATTCCTAATTTTTTAACTCCATCAATTGAAGGACATGCCGGTAAGTTATCTTTAGTGTCTATTAATAATAAATTAACTGCAATTTTGTCAGGAAGAGCACATTATTATGAAGGATACCCTATCCAAGAACTCGTAATTCCTATTAGAACTTTTTCATTGCTTGGTGTAAAAAACCTTGTACTAACAAATGCAGCTGGTGGTATATCAGATAATTATGTTCCTGGAGATATAATTTCAATCACGGACCATATAAATTTAACCGGAGACAATCCATTAATTGGCAAGAACCTTGATACATTTGGTCCAAGATTTCCAGATATGTCTGAAGTTTATAGTAGAAATTTCTTAAAACTTGCCGAGAACGTATCAGAAAATCATTTTCAATTTAAGACAGGAATTTATGCATGGTTCACGGGACCATCGTACGAAACGCCAGCAGAAGTTCAATATGCAAAAAATATTGGAGCTGACTTAGTTGGAATGTCAACTGTTCCTGAAGCAATAGTTGCCAAACATGCTGGTATGGAAATCAGTGCTTTCTCTCTTGTTACAAATCTTGCAGCAGGAATAAGTAAAGATCCACTAAACCATGAAGAAGTTGTTGAAATTGCTGATAAGTCAAAACAAAAACTACAAGGGTTTATGAAGGAATTTTTATCTGAATTAAATTCAGATAATTAAAAACATAAATTAAAATATAGATATGAAAATTGCAGTTTGTGCCAAACAAATCCCTGATCCAGCAAATGAAGTTACCTACAGTAATGGAACAATTGAAAGACCTGAAGAACAAGTCTTAGATGATACCGACAGATATGGAATTGAAGTTGCTCTTCAGTTAAAAGAAAAATTTGATGCAGAAGTCACAATAATCTCAATGGGACCATCTGGAACACAAAAGGGTCTTCAACAAGCACTTCAAATGGGCGCAGACAAGGCTGTATTTGTTGATGACGAATCCTTAGAAGGTGCGAACTCATTAATGACTGCAAATGTTCTTAGTGAATTAGCTAAATCATTGTCAGCAGATATTGTAATATTTGGCACTGAGTCTACAGATGGTTATTCTGGCACCGTTCCACAGCAAGTTTCAAGATATCTTGACTTAGAATGTATTTCATATGTAAAAGCAGTTGAAATTAATGATAACGTTACATTAACTAGACAAACTGTAGAAGGCTCTGAAAAATTAAATATGCCAGAAAAATGCGTTATATCTGTAACTGCAGGTGGCGTTGAACCAAGATACCCAAACTTTAAAGATATTATGGCAGCTAAGTCCAAACCAATAGAACAGGTTTCAATCAGTGACTTAACCATTAACACAACTCAGAATCTTGAATTCATAGATATTGAAACAGTCGAAAATTCTAAATCCGGTGAGAAAATTACTGATGAAGGTGAAGCCTATCAAGAAATTGTAAATAAATTGAAAGAGTTAAAAGTAATATGAAAACTTTAATAATTGGTGAAATTATAAATAACAACCTAAGTTCTGGAACTTTGGAAATATTAGGTAAAGCAAAGTCCTTAGATTTAGATGTTCAAGTTGTAACTGTCGGCAGTGATGAAAATCCATCAATCGGTGTTGATCTTTGTAAACAAACCTATCTAAAAAGGCAAAACAATTCATTAAATTTATCAAAAGCTGCAACAAAAATTTCTGAAATAATTAAAAATGAGGAAATTAATTTAATTCTAGGATCTTCAACATACATGTGCAGGGATTTAATTTCATTTTTATCTGTAGATTTAAACAGTAGTCCAGTATCAAATGTTATTGATTTTGATGTTTCATCAGGAAATGTATCTACAGTGAATTCTATAAATGGTGGGGAAAGTTTATACAAAACAAAAATTAATTCAGATCAAGCATTATTACTAATAAGACCAAAAGCATTTGACCCTGTTGAGGTAAATTTCAATGACGATTTTGAAACTATTGATTTAGACGGCAGTGATTTAGAAGTTTTTGATATATTTATTGAAGAAAAATCTGGTCCACAGCTTGAAGATTCTAAAGTTGTTATTTCAGCTGGTAGAGGCATGGTTGACAAAGAGAATTTGGAATTAATTGAAACACTAGCTTCAAAATTGAATGCAGCTATTGGTGGTACTAGAGCAATAGTTGATGCTGGTTGGATGCCTTATTCACAACAAGTAGGACAAACAGGAAAAACTGTAAAGCCAGATGTATATATTGCATGTGGAATTTCTGGAGCAACTCAGCATCAAGTTGGTATGAAAGATTCAAAATTTGTGATAGCTATTAATAAGGATGAGGAAGCCCCTATTTTTCAATTAGCAGATTTAGGCATTGTCGGTGACACGCTAAGTGTTATACCTAAATTGAACGACAATATTTAATCTTTAAACTGAATTTTATTATTGTACGGAAGCACATCGTCGAATTTATATTTTTCAAAACTGTCCTTGTGAACAACAATTACATCCTCAACACCAAACTCTGACATTCGCTGCCTAGAAACACCACAAGGAAATATTGCTTCTTCATCTGCATCAATACATGCCACAGCTAATATATCAATTTTTGTTTCACCTTCTGAAATGGCTTTGAGTACAGCTACATCCTCTCCACAAACAGTTGCCGGATAAGATACATTTTCTATATTGCAACCTGTATATACATTTCCTGAACCTGCAATAAGTGCTGCTCCAACTCTAAAATTTGAATATGGTGCATAAGCTTTTTTTGCGGTATCTCTTGCTAATTGTGCTAATTCTTGATCATTCATGATTTGTTTATCAACTCTTCAAAATCTGCTTTAGTTTTTGTAAACACTCTTGATCCAGAACCTGGCTCCATAGTAACCCCATATAAAACATCACCAGCATGCATAGTCTGCTGTTGGTGTGTAACAATAATATATTGAGCATCTCCCTTTACATGCTTTAATAAGTTAATCATTCTATGTAAATTAGCATCATCAAGTGCAGCTTCAACTTCATCAAGTATATAAAAAGGGCTTGGGAATGACTTAAATATAGAGAACAAGAATGCGATTGCAGCTAAAGATCTTTCCCCACCAGATAATAAACTTAATTTCTTAACCTTTTTACCTTTAGGTTGTACCGAAATATCAATTCCAGTTTCTAAAATATTTTCTTTATCTGTGAATGACAAAGATCCTTTTCCTCCTGGGAACAAAGTTTCAAATATTTCAGAAAAATGTACTGAAATTGAATTAAATGAAGACTCAATTCTAAATGATATTTCATTTTCAATTTCTTTAATGTGTGAATTCAATTCTTTTTTGGCTAAGTTTAAGTCTTCTATATTTGCTGTTATTTCTTCATATCTTGAATTTAAAGTCTCAAAATCTTCTTTAGCTAAATAATTTACTGTACCTATGTTTTCTAATTGAGTCTCATAATTTTTTATTTCATTTTCTAAAGTATGTTGAATCAATCCATCAGTTTGTACATGAACTAGACTTTCGTCATTCAAACCATGAATATTTTTTAATGTAGAAAAATGAGATGAAGTAGAAACTTGATTTTCAGATACTTTAATTACTACTGCGGTTTTTTCCTCTTTTATATCAAAATAATTTTTATTTAACTGTTCAATTTCTGAATCAATTTTCTGAATTTTTTTATTAGTATTTCCATACTTATCATCAAATTCTTCAGATTTCTGAGCTAATAAATTACTAGTTTTATTTGTAAATGAAATAAAATCTTTTATTTCAGAAACAAGCTTTTCTAAATCTGATTTTGAAGTGGCATTTTTAGTAGATGAAATTTTATCTTTTTCATTAAGAAATTCATTATTTTGTTCCGTAAGATTTTTGATTCTTTCTTGAGAAGTAACTAATTGGTTAGAAATTGAAGTTATTTGATTTTCCAAATTTTCAATCTGTTTTTCTAAATCAATCTTCTGATTATTTATATCAATTTTGAACTCTTCATTTTGATTAATTCCAGAAAGCAATACTTCTTTTTGACTTAATTCTCTTTCCATAGATTCATTCTTGGAAGTTATTTGATCTATTTTTTCTTTTGATGAGTTAAATTCCCTATTCAAGATATTTTGATGAAAAGTAACATATTCATCTTTTGAAGAAATATTAAATTCAGTGCTTTTCATATCATTATTAAATTTCTGTAAAAGGTCTTCTGAATTTTTAACATCGCTCACCCACTTACTAAGTTCAAGATTTAGTACTCCTAAATCTTGTGATGTTTCAGATATGTTCTTTTGTAATGACTTAATTTCATTTTCTAGCAAAGCTTCATTTACTTCTTTTGATGCAGAAGACTTCTTAATAACAGACTCAAGTTGAGTTTTTAAATCATCATAAGTTGATTGAAGATTCTTTAAAGAATATTGTTTAGACACCAACTGATTAGAAAGCATATTTATCTGATCTGAATTTTGATCTATTTTTTTTGAAATTTTATTAATTTGCTCTACATTCCTAAAATCTTCACGTTCTAAATTATCTTTTCTTTCATTTGCCACTTGAGCAATTGATCTTAATTGTTCAGTAACATTGTTAATTTTTGAGGAATATTCTTTGAATGTAGAGCCAATGGAAACTCCATCGCCAAGTTCATTATTTATTCTTAGTTTTTCTTTTTTCAAATTTTCAACTTTTAACTCAATAGAATCAATTGAATTTGAAAGTTCATTTTCTTTGATTTTTAAATCCTCATATTCATTTTGAAATTTTCTATAAAGCAAAGTATGTAGTTTTATATTTCTATCTTTTAGTTGATTTGTTACATCTTCATGAAGACTTGCCTGCTCAGCTTGTTTCTGTAGAGGCTTCAGTTGTTTTCTAATCTCACGTAAAACATCTTTAGCTCTTTTGATTTCTTTATCACCAGTTTCAATTCTCTTTAGCGCTTTTTCTTTTTTCGATCTTAAAGGTAAAATTCCTGAAGCTTCTTCAATTGTTAATCTGTGATCCTCAGGCTTTGAATTCAATATTTCAGCGATTTGACCTTGTGAAATTATGATATGTTGCTGTTTACCTATTCCTACGTCACTTAAAAACTCTTGAATATCTAACAATCTGCAATTTAAGCCATTCATAAAATATTCAGAAGTACCATCTCTAAACAGTTTTCTTCCTATGGAAATTTCACTATTTCCGTTAAATTTTTGTTCATCAACTTCGAAATTTAAATAGACTTCAGCAAATCCTTTTTCTGATAATTTTTCAGTACCAGCAAATATCACATCTTCCATCTTGTTAGTTCTAAGAGTGGCGGGGCTTTGGGTTCCCAATACCCAAGATATTGCATCTACTACATTTGACTTGCCTGAACCATTAGGTCCAACAATAACATTTACTTCGTCTGATAATTGAATAGTTGTCTTTTCTGCAAAAGACTTGAACCCATTAATATCTAATGATTTTAAATACATTTATTACCCTGTTGTTACTTATATATTAGTAATAATTGGATTAAATTTCTTATTTTTGAATTTTTTTTAAACTACTTCTATTTCTACAGCACGCGTATTTTGCCTGTTAGATGTGTATATATTATCAAGATATTCAAAAGGCTTTTTATTTATCCAGCCATTTGAATATAAAAAGTAAGACGCAGCCAAATCTACTCCTCTTTTGCTACCGTCTGTACAGTTAAATATATAGGATTCGCTATTATCAGTAACAAACAATACTCCTTCTGCACCTGATTTTGCTAAAAGTTTTCGTTCTGAATTTATTATTATATTTGTATCCGTTCTATTTTCGCCACCTATTATTTCTGGATGAGCTAAATAAGCTTGAAATACTTTATTCCAAGATTCAGAACTTCGAGTTTTTTGCATAAATTTTATAGAGTTTAAAAAATTTGTTACATTTAAATTAATTGCTGGCAGACCACACCCATCAATACCAAATCCAATATCTTCATTTTCAAATATTTCGATAAAGTACTGCTTTGTGATTTCTTGGGTTTTATGAATTAAATCATAGTAATTACTGCTATCAACAGATAATAATTTAGAAAATATCAACATTGATAAATGCTTGCCAGAACAATTGTTGTGCAATTTAGTATATTTCTCACCTAAAATTAGCAAATTATCTGCAGTTTCATCATGAAAAGGTCGCTGTGGCCCACAAATTATGTTATCTAAATCAACTTTAAATTTTTTTGCTGTTTCTCTTAATAGTTCTATATGCTCAACTTGACCAGAATGTGATGCTGCAAACAATGCTATCTCTTCAGAAGTAAATTCAATATTTTGATTTGATGCCTCCAGCAATAAAGGAATCACTTGCATTGGTTTGACTGAAGACCTTGGAAAAAAATAATCGTCATATTGTTTTTTGTTTGAGTAAAGATTTACTTCATGAGAAGATTCTAAAGAACCATCCCTATATAAATTAACTGTTAGTTTATTATCTTCTGACATTTTTTACACACATAAGTAGCTCTAGAATCTATAAATATCTTATCAATTTTATTTGAACATGAAAAACACTTATCTTTTGAATAAATAGACAAATTATTTTGGTTGTTACCATATACACCTTGTGGTAGAACATAAGTCATATCACTTAAGGTTGTTCCATTATTTTTAATAGCCTTTTTTAAAACTTTCTTTGTATATAAAAATATATCATTCCAATTTGTGTCTTTTAATTTAAAAGATACTGAGTGTGGATGAATGCCAGCAAGAAATAAAATTTCATTAACATAAATATTTCCTAGTCCGCTTATATTTTTTTGATTTAGTAAGAATTTTTTAATACTCGTCGAACTTTTTTTTGCTTTATTAATTACAAAGAATTTATCTATTTTTGACAATGAGAGTGCGTCTGGACCTAGTGTGGAAAATTGTTTATTCGCTAGATCATTTTTAAGAATCTTTATATATCCAAACTTTCGAATATCATCATAAAGTAAAATGTCTTTATCAAAAAAAAATATACCGTGTGTATGTTTATTTTTTATACCATTTAGATCTAATCTTCCACTCATTCCTAAATGAAAAAATATTGAATTGTTTTTAAAGTTAAATTGTAAAATCTTTCCTTTTCTATTTATCTCATTTAAAACTCCTAAGCTTCTGGGATTAACAATATTAAATCTATTTATTCGTTGATCAAATATTTTATATTTTTGTAATTTCTGATTTATTAAAGAATTTTTTAAAACCCTTCGTATAGATTCAACTTCGGGTAATTCAGGCATCTAATTTAGCTAAAGCATCTTTTGCAGCAGATTGTTGAGCAATTTTTTTAGATTTTCCATCTCCAGCACCAATTATCTCATCATTCAATAAAACTTCAGATGAAAAATTTTTATTATGGTCAGGACCATGTGAACTATCTTGATAAATTACTTTTAACCCCTTTTTAGCAAAGTATTCTTGTAATCTTGTTTTGTAATCTTTTTGCCCAGGATTTAGAGATAGGTCCTTTATGCTTGGATAAATAAATTTTGAAACAAAATCATTTACAGCTTTTAGACCACCATCAAAATATAAAGCAGCAATTAAAGCTTCCAGAGCATCTTCAATAATTGAATCTTTATGTCTTCCTCCGGTTGAATCTTCTGCTGAGCCTAAATAAAGATACTTGCCAATGTTTATTTTTTTTCCAAGTTCAACAAGATAAAACTGATTAACAGCGCTCGATCTAATTTTTGTAAGACTTCCTTCGTCCAATTCTGGATAATTTTCAAATAAATATTCAGTTAGATCAAAATCTAGTATTGCATCACCAAAAAACTCATACCTTTGATTTGATTGTAAGTCCGGGTACTCATCTAAATATGATTTATGGGTTAAAGCAATTTTTAAAAAAGTTATATTTTTAAATTTGTATCCAATATTCTTTTCTAAATCTTTTAAATTACTCATAACTCTTTAATGGCGTCAGAAAACTTACCAATAAAATCTTTCTTAATGGATTCATTTGTATATTGAATACCATTCATAATTGCTTCCTGCTTAGATGAACCATGGCCAATTGTTACTAAACCATCGACGCCTAATAAGTAAGAAGCATTTGTTTTATCAGGGTTTAATTGATCCTTCACAGGTTTTAAAGCTTTCTTGACAGATGGTAAAAAAGGTTTGAATAGATTTTGTTTTAGAGAGGAAGATATTAGGTTTTGCTGAAGTTTTGCAGTTCCTTCTAAAGTTTTTAACACTACATTACCTGTAAATCCATCAGTAACAAATACATCAACTTTATTAGTTGCAAAATCTCTACCTTCTACATTTCCAACAAAATTTAAAGAACTTGAATCTAAAAGTTTAAAGGCAGATTTTTCAAGTTCTCTACCCTTAGACTCTTCTTCGCCGTTATTTAAAAGTCCTATTTTCGGAGATTCAATGTCAAAAAGAGCTTCAGCAAGTTTTGATCCCATGACTGCAAATTGATAAAGGACTTTAGGTTTAACATCTAAACTTGCACCTGAGTCAAGTAATATCACACTTCTTTCAATAGTTGGCAAGACTGAAGCAATTGCAGGTCTAATTACACCTCTTTGCTTTCCCAAAATTGTAATTGCACTTATTAGGGTTGCTCCGGTAGATCCAGCAGAAAATACTGCCTCAACCTTTTTTTCTTTTAATAATTGCATACATCCATTTATAGATGCTTCTTTTTTAGACCGTACAGCTCTAAGTGGATCCTCGTCCATTGAAATTACCTGAGGAAAATGGTATACAGGAATTTCTTTTGATCCGAGATAAGGTTTGATTAAATTTTCGTCACCACACAATACGACATTGACGCCATTTTCTTTTGCTTTAATCGCACCTTTAACAATTTCTACAGGTGCTGAATCACCACCCATTGCATCTACGGCAATAGTATTCATAATTTTTTTAGCTTACTTCAGGTTCTTTGACTTGTCGACCGTTATAAGTTCCATCTGTAGGATTAACCCTATGTGACTGTTTTGCAACACCAGTCTCTGGGTCAACTACAAAATGCGGTTTTGAAACTTTATGAGTAGCTTTTCTACGTCTAGTTCTAGATTTAGACATTTTTTTCTTTGGCACTGCCATGGTTATATTCCTTTCAAACTACAAATCTAGCTGACTTAGAGAAGAAAATGGACTTTCTTTTGAATTTTTTTCATTGTGATTACAGCTTAAATTATTTTTATTTATACCACAAAATGAGCAAAGTCCCTTACATTTCTGTGAACATACAAAATTTATGTCCATTTTTTCGATAATTATTTCAGAAATAAAAGGTGATAAGTCAAAATATTCGTCATCATAATTTACTTCATAGTCGTTATCATCTTTTACATTCAAAGTTGTTGAAAAAGAACTTCTATCTTCATTATATGAAGCCGTTAAACATCTCCCGCAATTGCTTTGATATCTGAAATTAACTTCAATTGAAAAATAAAGCCTATCTTCAATTAGTTCAATTTCTGATTGAAATTTAATTTGTTCATTATCATCAATAAAGTTATTACCGAAATTTATTGGAAATGTACCTTCATTGTCGAACTGTATTTTATCTTTTGAAGAAATTACGTCAATTGACTTAATCTTGGTATTTAATTTCATTTTATGGTTTTTCTATATCGCGTGGTTGCCTAAGTTTCGTTCTCTCTTGATCTAAAAAATCTTTCAACTGATTAATTTTGCTTTGAATTTCTTCCATTTTTCGGTCTACTGAATCTTCAATATTTGCTCTATAAGATTGAGCTTCAAGTTCAGTTTGTTTAATTATTGCATTGGCTTCAATAACTGCTTCTTGTAAAACATATGATTCTTGAATAAGTTTTTCAGATTCACGCCTAGCCTCTTCAACAATCTCTTTTGATTCATCTTTAGCCTTGGTAATAAACGATTCTTGTTCTCTTACGATCCATCTTGCAGTTCGAAGTTCTACAGGAATTGTATCAATTATTTCATCTATGTTGTTTATAATTTCTTTTTTATTGACTCTTCCGGTAAGTGAATTCGATTCGAGACTTGCCCTTAAGTTTTCTAGTTTATCAACTATGTCAATTCTGATATTTCCTTTTGCAATATCTTCAAAATTAATTTCTGCTTCAGGCATTGTTCATTCTCTCTAAAACATAATCAGGAACCAAAGACTTAATGTCTCCACCGTATGAATGAATTTCTTTCACCATGGAGCTTGATAGGTATCCGTATTCAGGAGAAGAGGGTATGAATATTGTTTCAAATCCTTTTAAAGTCGAGTTAGCTTGTGCCATTTGAAATTCATAGTCAAAATCTGTCATAGCTCTTAATCCTTTGACAATAGCATCAACTGACTCTGATGAGGCAAAATCAACTAATAAACCTTCAAAACTTTTTACTTTTACATTTGCTTTTTCATTACAAACTTTTTCAAGCATTTCTGATCTTTCCTCTGGTGTAAATAAAGATTCCTTTGAGGGGTTAACAACGACTCCAACAATAATCTCACTAAATATTTCAGAACATCTATTTATAACATCAATATGTCCATTAGTAGGTGGGTCAAATGAACCAGGAATTAAAATTTTCATATTCTCCTCAATATAAGAATTTTACTTTGCCCATAGTTTTTTTCCCTGTGTAATTCATAATTTTTTGAAAACTTTACATCCTCAGAAGCTTTGTGTCTATGAATAATTAAAAGCCCATTATCAATTAAGATATTCTCTATGATTAAAACTTCTTCATCTACTTGATTTGCATCAAGTTCAAAAGGAGGATCATAAAAAATTAGATCATATTTATTAATAGAATTTTGAATAAAAGAATTAACTGGCGAATTTACGATACTTAGGTTACTTGACATTTTTTCTACGTTTTTCTTAAGTATTAAAATGCATTCTTTAGAGAGCTCAACAAATGTAACATAATTTGCTCCCCTACTTAATGCTTCAATGCCTAAACTTCCAGAACCAGAATATAAATCAAGAACATCTTTGTCTTCAACCATGAACTGAATTGAGTTAAAAATTGATTCCCTCACTTTACTCATCATTGGTCTTGTATCAGCGTTATTAATTGTTTCAATCTTTTTAGACTTGTAAATACCTGCCAAAACTCTCATGTAGTACCATCTGCTTGAAAATAATTTGGAAATAATAATTTTGCTTCTTCAAATACTTTATTCGAAGAATTTAAACTATTGATATCATCATAAATTTCTTTGGATTGAATAAGTAAACCATAATCAAAACGTAAATCAGCAATTTTTAAATCAGACCTACCTGATTGGTTTTTACCAGTTACCTTTCCTTCACCGCGAATTTCTAAATCTATCTCTGATAATTTAAATCCATCACTCATTGTTGATATAGCCTCTAATCTTTTCACACCCTCTTCACTGATAGTGCTGAGAGATTTTTTATTCGTAATGTGAAAAATACACTCTGATTGTTTTTCTCCTCTACCTACTCTTCCTCTGAGCTGGTGCAGTTGATTAAGACCAAATCTTTCTGCGCTTTCAATAATCATTAGTGAGGCATTTGGAATGTCTATACCAACCTCTATAACTACAGTAGAGACAAGTATGTCTATAGAGCCGTCCTGCATTGATCGCATTATATTTTCTTTTTCCTCATAAGACATCTTTCCATGTAGAAGAACAACCTTGTAATCCGAAAATTTTTTAGAATATTCCAAAAAAACTTTTTCTGCTGCCTGTATATCAGAAGACTCACTCTCTTCTATATAGGGACAAACTACAAATATTTGCGAATCATCATCTAAATGTTTGTAACACTTTTCAAAAACTTTCTCATTGTCTTTTTTTAAACCACTATATAAATGTGAAACAATTGGCTTTCTGCCCGGAGGTAATTCATTTATTGAAGATATCTCTAAGTCACCATATATAGATAGAGCAGTAGTTCTTGGTATTGGAGTTGCAGTCATAACAAGTTGGTCGGGAGTTATATCTGAATCTGATATTAATTTTTTTCTTTGATCAACACCAAATCTCTGTTGCTCGTCAATAATTACGAGACCTAAATTACTAAAGAATACTTTGTCTTGAATTAAGGCATGAGTACCTATATATAATCCAGGCTTACCATCAGATATATTATTCATTACTTTGCTTCTATCTTTGACAGAGGAAGTAAGAAAATTAACCTCTACATCTGAATTTTTTAAAAATGCATTTAATGAATTTAAATGTTGTTCAGCCAATACTTCCGTTGGGGCCATTAGTGCCACTTGGTAACCGGAATTTATTACAGCATATATAGAAATTGCAGCCACAACTGTCTTTCCTGAGCCAACATCTCCTTGAAGAAGCCTTTTCATGGGATAATCATTTTTTAAATCTTCTAGAATCTCTTTATAGGCTTTTGTTTGAGATTCTGTGAGTTGAAATGGTAAGTCTGCAACAAAAGTGTCTATTAATGAATTTTCAAAAATATATTTTGGCCCTTTGTTTTCATTTTTAAATTCAGATTTTAAATTTTCAAATATAGAACGTAAATATATAAATTCATCAAGAGCAAGCCTTTCTCTTGCTTTTTGGAATTCTTCAATGGTTTTAGGGAAATGAATTGATTTAAAACTTTCAGTTCTAGAAAAAATTGAATTTTTATCTACAACCTCACTAGTAAGCATGTCTTCAATTCCAGGTTCAAACTCTTCTTTAGGTGTATCAATGATTGACAATGCGTCTTTTATTGCTTTTCTTATTACACCACTAGATACACCATCAACTTTTGGATATATAGGAATTAAAGATCCCGTCTCGCTCAGTTCATCTATATCAGCAAATTTTTCAATTGTGGGATTTTTAAATTCTATTGATCCAGTTTTTTTAATTTCAGGCTTTCCAGAAAGAGCAACATCTTCACCCTCTTTAAATCTTGATTCTATATATTGAGGTCCAAACCACTTTGCTTTTACCAAGCCTGTACTGTCTTTTATTGAAAGAGTCGTTATCCTTAATCTTGATTTAGTTGTAAATACTGAAACATTACTGATCGTACCAATCATTGTTACTTCTTTTTCAATATCTGATTGATCAATTTGATTTATTGTTTTTATTTTTGATCTATCAATGTGTTTTCTTGGATAAAATCTAATTAAATCGGTAATGGATGATAAATCACTCTTTTTAAGATTTGAATATCTTTTCTCACCAAATCCTTTTAAAGAATCTAACTTTATATTATCTAAGTAACTTAAACTTCTTTCAACCACTATCAAACATTACCTAAAAAGTTTTAAAATGAAAGTACCTACAAATTAATAAATTAGTTATAGTTATAAATGTAATTTAGAGGAAAATATTATGTCAAATAGATGTCAAGTTACTGGAAGAGAGCCAAGATCAGGTAAACATGTATCTTTTTCTCATAAAAGAAACAATCGATGGTTCAAACCAAATATTCAAACTAAAAAATACTGGCTTGAAAGTGAAAACCGGTGGGTAAAGCTTAAAGTTAGTACAAAAGGCAATAAAGTAATAGACAAGCGCGGAATTGAATCTGTTGTTAAAGAAATAAGAAGTAGAGGCGAAAAAGTCTAATGGCTCAGGGTGTTGTAAAATCCTATGACCCAAATACAGGTAATGGAATTATCTTACTAGACACAGACAAATCAGAAGTCTTTCTTGCACCCGGATCCTTAAAGGGATCTATTTTTAGAACTCTAAGGCAGGGGCAAAGAGTAAATTTCGATATAGAAAATAGAGAAGAAGTTTTAACTGTTGTGAATATACGAATCGGACAAGATAAATACTAATTGCATTTAATGTCTATAATAGATTTACAACTTGATAATAAAGAAATAATACAAAAACATTTTAGTGACCTTTGTTGTGATGATTTCACTTATCCATTTTTGTCTGGTGGACAGTCAAATGCAGATAATGCATTAAATCAATTAAACATTGATAAATATGCTACAAAAAGAAACAATGTTTACCCAAAAGATTCAAGAGGTTCATCTTATTTATCCCCCTATATACGACATGGTTTACTTAGTCTTTCTGATGTATGGAAAGCAGTTGAAAAATTTGAATACAAAGATAGAACTAAATTCCAAGATGAGTTGCTCTGGCAAGAGTTTTCAAGACATTTATATGCAATAGTTGGTAAAAAATCAAGAAAATATCTAAATTACAAAATAGAAAAACCTCAATCGAATGCAAATATTTATAAAAATATGAATTGTGTATCTACTATCGAAGAAGAACTGGAAAAAACAGGTTATATGGTTAACCAAACAAGAATGTGGTATGCATCTCATAATTCTTTAAGGGTGGGTAACGACTGGAATCAATATGAAGACTATATGTTTCAACATTTATTAGATGGGTCTCGTTTTGCAAACAGGTTAGGATGGCATTGGGTCATGGGATCACAAACAGGAAAGCCTTATGGGTTTTCCAAATTCCAAGTTGAAAAAAGGGCACCACAATTATGTAATAATTGTGAATTAAAATATGACTGTCCTATTCAAGAATGGCCACAAACAAATATTTCTAAAAAATTAAGTAATGATTTTAAAGTAGATGAAGAAAAAGTTTTCGGTCCAAAAAACATAAGAGAAAATAACAGTACTAAACCATCCTTTATATGGATTACAGGTGAATCTATCGGAGACAATGATCCAGCAATGAGTCATTATCACGAACTACCAGTAATTTTTATATTTGATATAGAGCTGTTAAGTAAATTGCAATTATCGACAAAGAGAATTAATTTTTTACTTGATTGCCTTAAAGAAATTAATAACAAAAGGGAGCTCCAAGTACATATAACCAATCCAAATGATTATTTACGAAATAAAAATTTTGCATCTACATTTGCACCAGTACCAAAATACAAAAAAATTACAGAAAGAAATATTCCATCTGTAGAATTCCCGGCATTACGACTTGCAGATCCCATTAATTTTTACCCTACAAGTTTCAGTTCATGGAGAAAAAAGATAAAGTTAAACATATGAGAAGATATTTAATTTTTACATTCTTGTTTTTTCACAATTATATTTATATTTATTCAAATGGCAGAATAGGAAAATTTCTACAGGGAAGGCCGTGTTTAATTCTTTTCTCAACTGGAGCCAAGACAAATTTGTTAAGAAAAAATGTACTTGTGTTCATGAAAGAAGGTAATGAAATTTGTTTAGTAGCATCTAAGGGTGGAAGCCCTACTAATCCAGGCTGGTATCATAATTTAAAAGCTAACCCTAAATGTGAAATTCAAATTGGAAGAAAGAAATACACTGCAGTCGCAAAAGAAGTATTTGATGAAGAGCGTGAAGACTGGTGGTCAAAAATGGATTACATGAATAAAGGTGGATATTCCAATTACCAACAGAGAACAAAACGTAAAATACCTGTATTAATTTTAAATTTGTCTTAGTCTATTTTTGCGCCTAAGTCAGTTTTGTAATTTATTTTGAATTTCATCAATGTTTAAAGGCTATTAAAAACTGTTTCTATGATATCTATAGATAAATTATCAACGATTAAGTCAGCTTTATTTAATTCGTCTTCTGAAAATATACCTCTATCAATTGCAACTACATAAGAACCCGATGCCTTTCCAGATGAAATGCCAGGAGGACTGTCTTCAATAACTATATTCTTAGTAGTTTGAAGTTCACTGATCGCTTTATTATATATATCCGGATATGGTTTATTTCTTTCAACTTGATCACCACCAATAACATATGAGAAATAATCAAAAATATTTGCTTTTATTAATTTATTTTTTAATAACTCATAAGGGCTTGCTGAGACACATGCTGACGTCCATCCCCTGTTGTTTGTCTCCTCGAGTAATATTTTTGCATCTTGAAATAGTAGTTTTTCGTTCAACGTCCCTTCTATAATTTTTCCAAGAGATGCCATGGTTTTCTCAAAGTTTTCTAAATCCACATTTTTTGCATAAAAGCTGTGAACCAATCTATCGTCAATACCCACCCATTGTCTAGTTTCCTCTTCAGATATCTCGAGTCCAAAATCACTTAGATGTTCTTTCCATGCTAAACCATATGATGTTTCGGTATCCATTAAAGTCCCATCGCAGTCCCAATAAATACCGTTCATAATTTTTAACCTAATTTGCTTTGTATGTCTTTAGCGCTTTTTAAAGCTATTCCATCTGATCCCTCTGTGCTCCAATGGGTAACACTATTTTTAGCCTCTTCTATCATGTCATTTAAAAGTTCGAACTTACTTTTACCAATATTTTGCCAAAGATATAATGCATGACTTCCAGGAATTGTATTAACTTCATTTAAATATAAATTTTCATTGTGAAGTAAAAAATCAACTCTTGATATTCCTCTTATTTCAATTTGTTCAACGAATAATGTAAGTATTTTTTTAATTTGAGATTCAATTTCTGAACTAATAGTTGCAGGTAATTCTCTTTTTGATCCTTCTAATCCTCCATTATCAAGATATTTATCATTGTATGAAAACAATTCAAAACTACTTGTCCTAATTGGTTTTTCAATTTCTGAGAAATCTAAGTTTGGGTATGTCCTGATTCCAATAAGAAGATCGTTAGAGTTTTCAAGGAATTTTTCTATTGTTGCTCCTTGACTGTAAATTTTTGAATTTCTAGAGAGTTTTAAAGCTGTTTCGTAGTCTTCAACAACCTCTACCCCGATAGAGGATCCTCCAAATCTAGGTTTTACAATATAAGGTCCAGAAAAATTAGGTTTGGTATTTTTGCTAACTAAGTGTTTATCTAATACAGGTATTCCAATTTCTTTCATTAATGTAAAGAAAACGTACTTATCCATACCTATCTGGGAAGTAGTCAATGAGGGACCTGTATAGTTAATATTTAGTAAACTTAATAAACTTTGAAGTGTCCCATCTTCCCCTGGCCCTCCATGACAAGCATTAACTGCTACTTCAAATAAAATTTTTTTCTTTTTTAAATAAATTCCTGGCTCAGAATCATATTTTATCGTTAATTCTTTCTTGAAAATATCGTCATTATCAACAAAATCTATTGATTCTAAGGCATTATTAACTAAATACCATTTATTGTCTTTTGACCAATAAATATTTTTAACATCATACTTATTAGATAAAATCCTTGAGGACTGTAGTCCGGTCAATATAGATATATCATGCTCGTCAGATGGGCCACCAAATATTACGGCAATTGATTCTGTCATATTTTAAGGATGATGATCTGGTAAATCGTTTTCAAATAATACAATATCATTTTCATTCACAACAGAGTTTAGATAAGAAACAGCTAAATCTCTATTTTTAAAATATTTTACTGGAATATTATTTTCTTCAAATGCAAGCATTAAAGGTCCTTTATTTGTAAAACCTACAATAAGAGCTTCGTCAATAATTTCACTTGCAAAATGTGCAAATTCATAATTATAACTAAACTGTTCAGATCCTAGCTCGACCATTCCAGGAGTTATAAGATACTTTTTACCTTCCGTACTAAGATTCTCTAAAGTTTCAAGTGAAGAGATGCAGGAGATAGGATTCGAATTAAAAGAATTATCGATAATTGTTTGTCCCATACTTCCTTGAAGAATAGTTTGACGATGATCGGTTTTTTCTAACTCACCAAGATTATCGAGATAAGACTTAACATCAAGCTCAAGTGCAACCATAACTCCAACCGACAAAGAAATAGACAACTGAAGGATTTTAGGACCTTCAACGTTTCCAATAAATTCTCCTCCAATATAAACGCTATGTACATTATTTTTGTAATCCACAAAAACAGCTGCTCTCTCAGAAGTCGTTGAACAATCTATAACCATCTTTTGAGCTGTCCATAACCTTGCTTGATTTAATAAAAGTGAATCATCACCATTGATAACTACAGAACCAGTCAAATCAACTATCTCAGACTTTGCATCGAGTATGTTCTCTAAAGTTTTCATTCTTTCAAGATGAACAGGTGCTATGCCTGTTATAACTGAAATGTGAGGTCTGACCCATGAACACATTTCTCTGATTTCTCCAAAACCATATGTGCCCATTTCAATGATTGAAATTTCATCATTATTTTTTAAATTCTCATTGATTGCCTTTGCTATACCAAGTCGATTATTAAAACTTTCTGGTGTTGAAAATGTTTTATTTTTTTGAGAAAGGATCTGAGCTAATATATTTTTAGTTGTAGTTTTTGAGTAAGAACCAGTAATAGCAATTATTGGGCCTTCAAAATTTTTTAATTTTTGTTCTGCATCAACAATAAATTTTTCAGATGTATTTTTTTCATAGTTCTTTGTAAATCTCAGAGCTTGGTCATATATATAAAAAGAAAATAAATTAACAACTAATGCAAGAAAATAACCAAGGTCCATAGATAATGACACAATAGAAATTAGAACTACAAGAATACAATAAATTATATTTAATCTTTTAAGTCTTTCGGTAATGTTTACTTTGCTAGTTCTGTGCTTAAAATCTAATCCAATTGGTGTCACTAGGGTCAATACTGATAATAGTAATGCTGGGTAAGGTGACCATAAACTTAATAAAGCCAGGATGATAGCAAGAAAAAAATAAAGATTATTAAAAGGGACTAATCTAACCCATCTAAAATAAAATTTTGTAACATATCCTGGAATATAGTGCTCTCTCTGAGCAACTCTACCCCATCTTATTGAGTTCAAGCATGAGCTTAAAGTAAGAAAAACTAAAACTAATATGTAAACTAAATTCATCTTTTTATAATTTCTATAATTTTTTCTGCGCTACTTCTAAGCATATTGTGACCTTCGTCAGGAATTATCGTTAATTGAGAATCAGGGATTATTCTGCTTGAGTCAATACCAACTTTTACAGGCACAACCAAATCTTCTTGTCCATAGATAAGTTCAACTTTTGAAGAGATTTGTGGAAGTATCTCTGATAAATCATCATTTACTGCCATAACTAATGTATCTTTTAAAACTTTATTAGCATTTTTGTAATCTTCAGAACCATATTTATTTTTTAATTCATCAAGCCTGCTGTCGCTAATAATATTTAATTTATTCATAAATTTATATAATTTAAAAACAGAAAAACCATTGTTCGGTTTAATTTTTCTGATAAGTGGTGATGCAATAATTACTATTTTTCTGTAATTTTGTATTTGTGAGAGGTGGGCTGCTATTCTTCCTCCAAAAGAATGACCAACAATAACATCAACTGATTCTGGTATTAATTTAAAAAGGTACTCTGCATAGCTTTTTGGTGAAAAACTTTTTGTAAATGGTACAGACTTACCAAACCCTGGTATATCGATAGTTATAAAATCAAAATGTGATTCAATCTTGTTGAAATCTTTACCACTTGTACCCCATCCATGTAAAAAACACACTTTTGGATTATCTGAATTTACATTTGCAAATGTTAAGTCATCTTTCAATATTTTATATGCCATTAGTTAAGTCCAAGCCCTATTGTCTGTATTGATCTGATTTCCATACCCATCAAAAAGAGTAATGCAAATGACCAATAAAGATGATAATTCAATTTCATTTCGTTTCTGTAAATGTAAAGAAATGTCAAAATGAAAAGATTAACAATATTATAAAATAAGCTAAATGAGCCTATTTCATTGTTTTGTGTATAGTAAACAACCACTAAAACTTGCAAGAGTACAGAAGAACAAGAAAGCAAGATTAATTTGTTTGAAATGTTATAAGAAAGTTCAAATTTAGAAAAATGAATAATTAAAAATATTAACCCAACAAAGCCACAAATAACAAGACTTATATAAGAAGGTAATTCTAGAAAATAAAATTCCATATTTTTATTTTAGTAGTTACAAAATTGAGTATTAATAATTATTCAGTTACAGTGAACTAGTAATGGTATACATACAGAATGATCAAATACAATCTAATGTTCCAAGTGCCTGGTACAGCTCCCTAGAAAATTTTATTGTTAAGGGTAAAAATACTGAAATTTGGGATTCTGAAGGTAATCGATTTTTAGATTATGTCGGAGGATATGCTGTTCTAAACACTGGCCATCTCCATCCTAGAGTTGTTGATAGAGTCAAAAATCAGCTTGATAATTTTTCACACTCTTGTTTTGCTTTTGCACCACACGAAAACGCAGTAAAACTATCCGAAGAACTAAATAATAGGTATCCCATAGATTCTGAAACTAAAACATTTATGGTCAATAGTGGTGCCGAGGCTGTAGAAAATGCAGTTAAGATTGCAAGATATTATACAAATAAAAAAGCAATTTTATCTTTCAAAGGTGGATTCCATGGAAGAACATACCTTGCCATGGGTTTAACGGGAAAGGACAAACCTTATAAAGAAGGCTTCGGACCATTTCCAGAATTTGTAAAGCATGCTGTTTATCCATATAGTTATAGAGATATTTCAGATGAAGATGCATTGATGAGTGTCAAAGATGTACTTAACAATCAACTTGATCCTAATGACACAGCAGCAATTGTGATTGAAGTTGAACTTGGGGAGGGTGGGTATATTCCAGCCTCAAGTAATTTTTTATCACAACTAAGAGATATTTGCGATAAAAATAATATCTTATTAATTTTTGATGAAGTTCAGACAGGCTATGGACGTACTGGAAATATGTTTGGTGCAGAGACTGTAGGGGTAAAGCCAGACATTGTTACATTAGCAAAAGGAATTGCTGGCGGTTTTCCTCTAGCTGCAGTATTAGGTAAATCAGAGATAATGGATTCTATTCATGAGGCTGGTATAGGAAGTACATTTGGAGCCTCGCCTGTGTCTTGTGCTGCAGCATTAGGTGTATTAGATGCATTTGATAATGAAGATATTTTAAAAAATGCTAACAAACAAGCAAAAATTATGAATACAGTTTTATCAAACCTAATGAATGATTTTGATTTTATTGGAGATGTAAGAGGTTACGGACCAATGATTGGTGTTGAAATTGTAATTGATAAAGAGTCTAAAAATCCTGATAAAGAAAAAACTCAACAAATTATCTCAAACTGTAAAGAAAATGGTTTACTCCTTGTTTCATGTGGTGAGTTTGGAAATGTCATTAGATTTATGGGTCCTTTGACTACACCACTTAAACAGGTAGAAGAAGCACTAGGAATATTTAGCGAATCTCTAATTTAGTCTGATTCAACATGAGTGAGCTCATGAAGCTGATTTAAGACATCTCCATCTTTTACTGGTTTGAATGGTGCTTTCATTAGCCAAGCAGATACTAAATCTAAAGATTCTAAATCATTTTTTTCTTTAAAAAACTTCATATATCTAACGGCGTCGATAGTAACTCCTGCACTATTTGGTGAATCCCATACTTCTAATTGAACTTCTAAATTAAGAGGAGCACCTCCAAATCCTTTACCTTCAAGTCTAATGAATGCTTTCTTTCTATCTTCTAGCCACTTTACATAATCAGATGGGCCAATTCTTACATTTTCAGATGAAATTCCTTTACCTTTATTAGCTACAGAAGTAACTGAAGAAGTTTTACTTGTTCTTTTAGTTTCTAAACGATCTTCTTCAAGCATATTTAGAAAGTCCATATTTCCACCAACGTTTAATTGATAAGTATTTTCAAGATTTACACCTCTGTCAGAAAATAATTGAGCTAAAACCCTATGAACAATTGTTGCGCCAACTTGACTCTTAATATCATCGCCAATCAAAGGGACTCCAGCATCTTTAAACTTTTGATACCATTCTTTATCTCTAGCTATGAAAACTGGTATACAGTTAATAAAACCAATACCTGTGTTAATAGCAGATTGGGCATAGAACTTAACAGCCTCGTCAGATCCTACTGGTAGAAGATTAATTAGTATCTCAGCTCCTGAATCTCTTAGTGAATCTTCAAAATTTTCAGAATCTGGTGAAGTTGTAATAATATCTTTAACAAATTTACCTACTCCATCATTTACAACACCTGGCTGAACTATAACACCAGTTTCTGGAACATCAGAAAATTTAATTGTGTTATTTGGTTCAGCAAAAATTGCTTCACTGAGATCTTTACCAACTTTTGTAGTATTAATATCATATGCTGCAACTACTTCAATGTTGGAGACCGTGTATCCGCCAATGACATCGGAGATTAAACCATCTTCATTTTCCGAATTACTATAATGTGCAATTCCTTGAACAAATGAACTAGCACAGTTACCAACGCCCAATATTGCAACTTTTATATTATTTTCCATTTTTTTACTTTAGCAACAGTGAGATTTATATTTTTACAGGATTAATTAAAGAGATAATTAAACCAACTAAAAGAGTTGTAAAGCATTCCAATAACAAAATACATTACAAAAGTGATAATTCCTATAATTTGTAATATTTTTATAAACTTAGTCACTATTACATTTTACAAATATTCAAAATAATATAGATATAATTTATGTATGATTAAAAATTTATCTCCATCAAGAGCATCTCAATTTAAAACATGTCCAAAGCAATTTAAATTTGCAAATGTAGATAAATTAAAAGAGCCAACAAATGAAGTGCAGGCTAAAGGAACAACCGTCCATCAAGCTCTTGAAGACTTATTTGACCTACCTAAAGAAGACAGGAATATTGAAAAACTCCATAATTTATTTCGTGAAGCATGGACGAAAGTAAGAGGAACAGATGAACATCATAATCTTTTTTCTTCTGTTGAAGAAGAGAGAGAATGGGGTGTTGATGGACTAAAGCTGCTTAATAACTATATGACAATTGAGGATCCTACGAGTTTTGATCCATTAGAGAGAGAGCGTTGGGTCAAAGGAAGTATAGAAGATTTAAATTTAAGAGGAATTCTTGACAGAATGGATAGAAATGAAAAAGGTGAACTAATAATTGTTGACTATAAAAGTGGTAAAGCTCCAATGGCTAAATATAAAGAGCCAAGATTTTTTGCACTTAAATTATACGCTTTATTGATAAAGGAAGAACTTGGAGAAATGCCTGCAGAATTGAAATTAATATATCTTAAAAACTCAACTATTCATACATTAAAAATTAAAGAAGAAGATTTAATAGAATCAAAAAAAGAAATTCTTGAAATATGGGAAAATATCAAAAAAGCTTACGAAAATGATGATTTTCCACCAATTAAAAATACACTTTGTGATTGGTGTTACTATAAACCGATTTGTCCAGTATTTAATGACAACCCACCTGATACGGAAGAACTAAGGGTTATAAATGAATCAATTTCAGAATTAGAAGAAGAACTTGAGGTATTAGATATGTTTAAAAACGAAAATGAAGTACCAAAAGAAAGTCCAATTGGAAGTAAAGACAAAGAGCAGATTAAAAATCAGATATCAAAATTAGAGGATCAAAAAAATAATATCCAAACGGAAATAGAAAAACTTTTACGGAAATAAGCCTCTAGTTAGCTTTGCTGCGGCAACTCTCTTTATTCCTTTTATGAGTGCAGCAGTTCTTAAATCACAATTTTGTTTCTGAGAGATAGTCCAAACTTCTTCAAAAGAAGTAATCATTACATCAATTAATTTCTCATGTAGCTCAGTTTCTTTCCATAAATAATTTTGTGTGTTTTGTACCCATTCGAAGTAACTTGCAGTTATACCACCGGCATTTGCTAGGATATCTGGAATTATCATTACGCCATTATCCCTTAAGATTTTATCGGCATTTAAAGTTGTTGGTGAATTAGCACCTTCAATTATTACGTTTGCTTTAATTTTTTCAGCATTACTTGAAGTAATAACTCCTCCTACAGCTGCAGGTATCAAAACATCACAATCAACTTCAAGAATTTCCCCATCATATTCTTCTCCACCTGAAAAGCCACTGACTGAAGAATTTTTAGCGATATGTTTAAAAAGTTCAGGGATGTTAAGACCATCTTTGTTCATCACTGCACCGCCCAAATCATTTACAGCAACTACTTTTGCACCTCTTTCATATGAATCTAGAGCTGCATACCTTCCAACATTACCAAACCCTTGAATTGCAACTCTTGAATCTTTATAGCTTTTACCTAATTTTTCCATAGCAGCTTGACCAACAGCTACTGCACCCCTACCAGTCGATTCCCTTCTAGTTATTGATCCACCAAGAGAAACAGGTTTTCCAGTGACTATCCCAGGCTGAGGTGAACCAACAAAGTTACTGTATGTGTCCATAATCCATGCCATTGTTTGCTCATCTGTACCTAGGTCAGGAGCAGGTATGTCTTTATCAACACCAATAATTGGTAATAATTCGGCTGTATACCTCCTGGTAACTCGTTGCTTTTCGGCTCGAGTGAGAGGATTGGGATCTATCGCTACTCCACCTTTTGCTCCACCATAAGGTAATCCTACAATTGCAGACTTCCAAGACATAAGGATAGCTAAAGCTGTAACTTCACCTAAATTTACATTTGGCGCGTACCGAATACCACCTTTAGTAGGGCCCATTGATAAAACATGTTGAACTCTGTAACCAATTACTGTCTCGACTTCATCGTATTCATCTCTTCTAAATGGAAAAGTTACTACAAGAGATCTTTGAGGTAATTTAAGCCTTTCTCGTATATTTGAATCAAGATTGATTAAATCAGAAACTTCATCATACTGCCTGATGACTTCTTTATACATATGTGAGTCAAAGAGATTATTTTCAACTATCACTAGCTCATCATATATATGTTTTTGTTAGAAAGATTGTTATTTTATTTTTTTTGTCACACTGAATTTCTAAATTTATAAATTATGAAAGAAAAAGAAATACTTAAATTACTTGAAAGATCTGGGATAAAAGCAAATTTTATTTGTTTAGACCATAATGACCGATGTGATTGTCATAGAATATATGATGAAGCAGCATAAGTTATAGGAGAATAAATGAAAGATTTGATCTGGGATATCGCTAAAAGTGGTGAAGAAACTTTAGAAAATACCGAATTGCAATCAATTGAAGAGCCAAAAGAATTGTTTATTGCTAGAGGAGTTTCGCTAGAAGCAAAAGATAGTACTTATAAAATAAATAAATTTGTTGATAATAAAATTGCTCTCGATGTTCAGGAAAAAGGTGCAATAAAAATATCTGATACTGTATTTAATTACTCAAAAAGTTATAAATCAAAAACAATAGATTTAAAAAGATTAATTGATTGGGCTACTAGCAAAAAACTCTCCGAAGATGATATTGAAAATTTGGTAGCGCTTTGTGGAAATACTTTTGTTCCTAAATTAAGGGGCTTAGATGCGGTTGCAGAAAAAAAAGGTATGGATAAACAATTAGCAAGAGATACTTTTATAGAAAAAGTATGGGATGAAGAGCCTAAATTACAAGTTATTAAAACAAGCAATGATACTGCTCCTGTATGGGCAAAAGGTTTAAAAGAAATGGAGAGAAGAAAATGAAACAATTGTATGAACTATCTAGAAAATTTCCAAAAGATTGGATTAAAAAGGCACCTAAGGGTAAATTCGGAAATTATGTGCCACACCCCGTAATTACACAACGTCTTTTAGAAGTTTGTGGTCCTTTTGATTGGGAAGTTGTTGAGTTAATTAGACAAGAAACTACAGGATCTGTTGTTGGTTGCTTTGGAAAATTAACCGTCGAAATTGATGGTAAATTAGTCACAGTAACATCTATCGGCGATGTAGAGCATGATCAAAAAAATGATGGCAGTAATGCAAAACATGCAGAATCAGATTCATTTAAAAGATGTGCAATGAAGCTTGGGCTTGGATTACATTTGTGGGCTGGAGAAGAATATTATCTTGATAAACAACTTGATAAAAAGGAAATAGGAAAAAAAACTAAACTTCAGTCTGCTTGATCAATTAATTGACCATTTCTAGCAGTTAATACAAAAGTTGCTGGACCATCATTGATTAAACCTACATCCATCATGGCTCCAAAGCTACCTGTTTTTACAGTTACGTACTTAGAAAATTCTTCAACAATTTTTAAAATCATCTCTTCAGCTATTTCTGGAGATTTTGCATTTACAAAGGAAGGCCTGTTTCCTTTTAGTAATTTACCAGCTAATGTGAATTGACTAACAATTAGCATCTCTCCTGATACATCTATTATTGATTTATTCATTTTTAAATTTTCGTCAGAAAAAATTCTGAAATTTAAAATTTTATTTATCAGTATTTCACTTTCAACTTCAGAATCTGATTCTTCAATCCCCCATAAAAGTAAATAACCATTATCAATTTCTGAAATAAGATTTGAATCAACTTTGACATAAGCACTTTTAACTCTCTGCAAAACAACTTTCATAAACTATAATTTAACAGATGAGGTTAGACAATAAAACAATTCAAATGGCATCTGGCCCAAATTATGCAGCGCTAACAACTCTGTTTAAAGATGGTGTTCCTCAAACACATGTGATGTGGGTTGATACAGATGGTGAAAATATCTTGATTAATACAGAGATACATAGATTCAAATACAAAAATGTTTTAAAAGATCCCAGAGTCACAGTTATGATTTGGAAGCATGATAACCCATTTAAATTTGTTGAAATAAGAGGTGAAGTAATCGGAGAAATCACTGGACAGGATGCAAGAGAAAATATTGATAAATTATCACAAAAATATTGGGAAAAACCTTATCCATTCCCCATACAAACTGAAAGAATTGTGCTGGTAATAAAGCCAAACAAGGAAGTAATGTTTAATCTAAAAGACGAGGATTTCGAATAATTTAGTCTTTTTTGTATTCATAGAAGCCTTTACCAGTTTTTACTCCTAAATCACCGTTCATAACTTTTTCTTTAAGAAACTTTTTTGGTTCATCTTTTGGATCACCAGATTCTTCAAATTTTTTTAATTTAGCATAATAATGGATATCTAATCCTGAATAATCAGAAAGTTCAAATGGGCCTAAAGGATGATTTAGACCTTTTTTAATAGCAAGATCGATATCTTCAAAATCTGCAATTCCTTCATCATAAAGTTCATAAGCTTCATCTACTAAGGCTGCAAGCATTCTGTTTACAATAAACCCAGGGGTTTCCTTTTTAAGTACAACCACTGATCTACCCATATTTTCACTAACAGTTATGGTACGTTCTAAAACTTCTTTTGATACGTTGGATGGATATGAAATTTCAATTAAATCCATTCTTATTGGTGGATAGAAAAAATGCATGTTTATAAACCTTTCGGGATGGTCGCAATGTTTTGAGATTTCAGAAGCTTGAATAAAAGAACTATTAGTTGCCATTACAACCTCTTGATTCATAGATTTAGAAATTTGTTTAAAAATTTCAAGCTTTACATCAAATCTTTCAACTACAGCTTCTATCACAAATGTTTTTCCCTCTATAACGTCTTCAAGTGAATAATTGAGATCTAGGTTTTCTTTGTAAGAAACTAATTTATCTTCGGAGTATATTTTTTTGTCTATTAAGTTTTTAATATTTTCTTCAACAAATTTATATCTATATTCTAAATTTTCTTTATTTTCGTCATAAATATTTGTTTTGTAACCAGCCATAGCAGCTAAAGCTGCAATTTGGCTTCCCATTTGTCCCCCACCAATTACCGCAATTTTTTCATTCATGTGTGTTTGTTTATTTCACGTCTTGCAATAGATCTTAGGTGTACTTCGTCTGGGCCGTCAGCAATTCTTAACGTTCTAACTCCAGCTGACATTTTTGCCAAAGGAGTATCTTGAGAGACGCCCATAGCTCCATGTGCTTGTATAGCTTTATCAATTACATAGGAGGCGGCTTCGATGACTCCAACTTTTATTGCAGATATTTCAATTTTGGCTTGCTCTTTACCAACGTTATCAATCAACCATGCTGTTTTTAGAGTAAGAAGTCTAGCCTCTTCAATTTTAATCCTTGATCTTGCAATCCAATCTTGCACTACACCATGATCGGAAATTTTTGTACCAAAAGTTTCTCTAGACAATGCTCTTTTTATCATAAGTTGAAGAGCTCTTTCAGCCATTCCAATTGTTCTCATGCAGTGATGAATTCTTCCAGGTCCTAATCTCGCTTGGGCAATTTTAAAGCCCATACCTTCGCCGCCTATAATATTTGATTTTGGTACAACTACATTTTCAAAATTTAATTCTGGATGACCAGTGTATCCATCATCATATCCATAAACATGCATTGGTCTGACTATAGTTATCCCTTCTGTATCCATTGGGACAAGAACTTGACTTTGTCTTGTGTGTGGAGGATTTTCAGGATTTGTAATACCCATAAAAATACATATTTTGGCACGTGGATTAATTGCATTTGAAGTCCACCACTTTCTTCCATTAATAACATAGTTATCCCCGTCTGAAACTATTGAACTTGAAATATTTGTCGCATCAGATGAAGCAACATCAGGTTCTGTCATGGCAAAACAAGAACGGATATCACCATTTAGTAAAGGAGTCAACCATTGGTCTTTTTGCTCTTGTGTTCCAAATTCTGCGAGTATTTCCATGTTTCCAGTATCTGGAGCAGAACAGTTAAATACCTCAGGTGCCCACCAAACCTGTCCAGTTATTTCTGCTAATGGTGCATAGTCAACATTTGTTAGTCCTGCACCGTATTCACTGTCGGGTAAAAATAAATTCCATAAATTTTCTTTTCTGGCTTTTTCTTTTAATTCATCAAGTAATTCAGGAATGTGCAAAGGGTCTCCTGAATCTAATATTGCTTTTTCGTAGGCTTCTTCGTTGGGAAAAATATGTTCTTCAAAAAATTTATTCATCTTTTCTTGAAGATCTAATGACTTTTGAGAAAATTTAAAATCCATTGCTTTATTCTATCAATTAACTTGAGACCAAGAGAATTAAATCATAAGATATTTGTTAATGGAATTTTTTGATAAAAAAATAAGAAGTTTTATAACTTCCAATGTTGAATTGGATTACCAATTTAGATTTGAAAAATTTAAAGTAGGCAGGTCGAACATTACTTTTAAAATCTTTGACGATTCAAATAGCTACGTTTTAAGAAGACCTCCGTTTGGAGATAAATTAGAGTCTGCACATAACATGCAGCGTGAATTCAGAATTATTAGTGAATTGAGTGAAAATAATATAAAAGTTCCAAAGCCCATTCTTTTATGCACTGACAAAAATATTTCAGATGATGACTTTTACATTATGGAATATGTTGATGGTGTAACTATTGCAGATAATTTAGTAGCAGATAATTATTCCAATAATGATAAAAAAGAAATTACGAATTCATTCATTACAACACTTGCTGAATTACACACTTTTGATGTGAAAAATTCCAATTTAAATGATTTAGGGAAACATGAAGATTATGTTGAGAGGCAGTTAAACAGATGGACTAAACAATTTAATGCACAAAAAGTAAGAGATATTCCTGAATTAGATGTTGCGACACAATTACTATTAGATACCATCCCCACACAGCAACAAGTAAGTATTGTTCATGGTGATTATAGATTGGATAATGTAAGAATCAATAATAACTCTGTTGCAGCTATTGTCGATTGGGAACTCTGTACATTAGGAGATCCGTTAGCTGATATAGGAACTGTCATTGCTTCTTGGTCCAGTAAAAATGAAACTGATACTCCATTTATTTATTCACCCTCATTAAGCGATGGATTTCCAAGTAGGCAAGAAATAATTGATATTTATGAATCTAAATCAAACCTTAGTTTGGATGATATTGAATTCTATACAAGGCTATCTTTTTGGAAACATGCAATGATAATGGAGGGGGTCTACGTAAGGTATTCACTTGGTTATTATGGTAATGTTGATAAGAAAGATGTGGATGCATTTGGACAAAGCACATTAAGTTTTGCAAAAAAAGCATCAAATAAGAATCTACTTAAGGAGATATTTTGAAAGTTATTCCAGCAAGTGAACTAGAAAGTCATATTGGTGAAGAAGTAGGTGTTTCTGATTGGTTTGAAGTAACACAAGAAAGAATTAATCAATTTGCAGAAGCAACAAACGATCACCAATTCATACATGTAGATCCCGAAATGGCCAAGGCAACCCCATGGGGTACAACAATAGCCCATGGATACCTTACTTTAAGTCTTCTTACCTATCTACAAGCAGACATCGGTTATATGCCTGAAGGATTACAGATGGCAATAAACTATGGGGCAGACAAAGTTAGATTTATGGAAGCAGTACCTGTAAATAGTAAAATTCGAGCTAGAAATGTTTTAACTGATGTACAGTACAAGAGAAACGGTAGATGGCTATTAAAAACAACTTGTACTATTGAAATAGAGGGCAAAGATAAGCCAGCTGCAATAGTTGAAGCTTTAGCGATGTATGTAGTAAGTGAATAAAAAATATAGGAGTAAATAAATGAGAGAAGCAGTAATTGTATCAGCAGCTAGAACACCAATAGGTAAAGCTTATAGAGGAGCGTTTAACAATACCGCGGCTCCAACCCTAGCATCTTATTCTATAAAAGAAGCTGTGGAAAGAGCTGGAATTGACCCAAAAGAGGTTGAAGATGTTGTTTTAGGATGTGCTCAGCAACAAGGTTCACAAGCTATCAATATAGGAAGATTAGCTGGAATTGCAGCTGGACTTCCTGATAATGTTCCAGGCATGACAATCGACAGGCAATGTTCATCCGGAATGATGGCAATTGCGACTGCATCAAAACAGGTTGTAACAGATAATATGGATGTTGTTGTAGCTGGAGGAGTTGAGTCTATTTCACTCGTACAGACTGCAGATTTTAGGGTAGATATTGATCCTAATGTTACTGCTCACGCACAACATGCATACATGCCAATGATTGAGACTGCTGATCATGTTGCTGAAAAATATAATGTAACAAGAGAAAGTCAAGACGAGTACTCCCTTCAAAGTCAGCAAAGAACAGCAGCAGCACAAGAAGCAGGCCTTTACAAAGATGAAATCATTTCAACTACTACTACTAAGTTAGTTAAAGACAAAGAATCCGGTGAAATTTCTGAGCAAGAAGCTATCTTAGAAAAAGATGAAGGCAACAGACCAGAAACAAATTTAGAAGGTCTGTCATCATTAGTCCCAGTGTATGGTGAAGGAAAATTTATAACTGCAGGAAATGCGTCTCAGTTATCTGATGGATCTGCATCTGTAGTTGTAATGGAATCAAAGGTTGCTGAAAACAAAGGCCTTACTCCCCTTGGCTATTACAGAGGAATGGCAGTTGCAGGTTTAGCACCAGAAGAAATGGGAATTGGGCCAATATATGCTGTTCCTAAATTGCTCGATAAATATAACTTAAGTGTTGATGACATAGGTTTATGGGAACTAAACGAAGCTTTTGCTGTGCAAGCTTTGTATTGCAGAGATTATTTAGGTATTGATAATGAAATATACAATGTAAATGGTGGCTCAATATCTATAGGACATCCATACGGAATGACCGGCGCAAGAATGACGATGCATGCTCTAATGGAAGGTAAACGAAGAGGTGCAAAATATGTTGTTGTCACAATGTGTGTTGGTGGTGGAATGGGTGCTGCTGGATTATTTGAAGTCATATAAATTTACAACTATTTAAAAGACTTGGCATAAAATCTAAACGTATAATTGAATATGAATAAGATTACTGACAAAAACAGTTATTTGGATTCAATTAAAAATAGGGATTTAAAAATTTACCTTATGGGTGAACTCATTAAGGAACCTCTAGATCATCCAATTATTAGACCAAGCATCGAAGCGATGGCTGAAACATATGAACTAGCTGTTAGAGAACCAGAATTAGCATCAGCGACATCTCCATATACTGGAGAAAAAATAAATAGATTTTTACACATTGCAGAAAGTAATGACGATCTATTTTTACAAAATAAAATGCAAAGAAAGCTTGGTCAACTAACAGGTACCTGCTTTCAAAGATGTGTTGGTATGGACGCTTTCAATGCACTTCATTCTGTGACTTTTGAGATTGATGAAAAACACAATACTGAATATCACAAGAATTTTATTAATTTTCTAACTGAAATGCATAAATACAATTTGGTAATTGGTGGTGCAATGACAGACGTAAAAGGTGATAGGTCAAAATTACCACACGAACAAGAAGATGAAGATGTGTATTTAAGAATTGTAAAAAGAACAGAAGATGGTGTTTATGTTAAGGGTGCAAAAGCACATCAGACCGGCTGTATAAATTCACACTGGATGGTTGTAATGCCTACCTTGAGGCTATCTGATAAAGATAAAGATTATGCAATTGTGGGGGCAATCCCAGTTGATGCAGAAGGAATAACCTATATTTATGGTAGACAGTCATGCGATACAAGAAGTATGGAACCTGGCGAATATGATGTAGGAAATAAATATTTTGCCGGGCAAGAAGCAATGGTAATTTTTGATAATGTATTTATACCAAATGAATACATTTTTATGAATGGAGAGTATGATTTTGCATCGACGTTAGTTGAGAGATTTACAACATATCATAGAAGATCATATGTATGCAAATCAGGCGTTGGTGATGTACTTATTGGAGCTGCAGCTACTATTGCAGAGTACAACGGTGTTGAAGAAGCATCACATATTAAAGATAAGCTTGTTGAAATGAATAAGCTCAATGAAACAATTTATGCTACTGGCATTGCTTCATCACTTCAGGGTTCAGTCACTAAGTCAGGAAACTTCATTAATGACGATCTTTTGGCTAATGTATGTAAACAACATGTAACAAAAGAAACATATGAGATTGGACGAATCGCACAAGACCTTGCAGGTGGATTAGTTGGATCAATGCCTTCAGGAATAGATTTTAATGAGGGAACAATGTCTGAAGATCTAAAAAAATATTTAAAAGGAAAAAAAGATATTAACTCAGAAGATCGAGTAAAAATTCTAAGATTGATTGAGAATATGACATTAGGTAGAAATGCGGTTGCTTATTTAACAGAATCACTCCATGGTGCGGGCTCTCCACAAGCACAAAGAGTGCAGATTAGAAGAAGAGTAGATATCGAAGAAAAAAAAGATTTTGCAAAAAAGTTGTCGGGAATTATTGAGAGGGAAAAATGAAAGCAGTCGTATGTACAAAATTAGGTGAGCCAAATTTATTAGAAATAAATGAAGTAGATAAACCAACTATTGGTAAAGATGAAGTATTAATTAAAGTTGAAGTTGCTGGAGTTAATTTTCCAGATGCGCTGTTAGTACAAGGAAAGTACCAAATTGTAATTGATCCACCTTTTATTCCAGGCAATGAAGTATGTGGAATTATAGAAGACAAAGGTGAAAATGTAGATATCTCTGTGGGAACAAAAGTAATTGGAATTCCTCCAATTGGAGGGTTTGCTGAATTCGTTGCTATTAATAAAAATTTGGTAATTCCGGTTAGCGAAAATTTTAATTCTTTAGCTGGAGCAAGTTTGCCTATCAATTATGGCACTTCTTATTATGCCCTAAAAAGACGTGCAAATGCTCAAAGTGGAGAAAGTCTTTTAGTGCTTGGTGCTTCTGGAGGAATTGGTACTGCTTCAATTCAATTAGCAAAAGTTATGGGCTTAAGAACTATATGTGCTGTTGGTTCCGAAGATAAAGCAGAATATGTCAAATCTTTGGGTGGCAATGAAATAGTACGATATGATCAGGTTGATTTAAAAGAAACAGTGAAGGAATTGACCGACGGCAAAGGTGTAGATATAGTTATAGATCCTGTTGGTGGCGAAGTGTCTGAACAAGCACTAAGAGCAACATCTTTTAATGGTAGGTTACTAGTTATTGGCTTCGCTAATGGACAAATACCTAAAATATCCCTTAATTTAACACTTGTTAAAGGTGTATCAATTGTTGGAGTATGGTGGGGTCGATGGACAAACACATCTCCACACGAAACTGCAGAAGATTTTAAAGAATTGGTTTCCTACGTTGAAAATGGACAATTAGATATTGTTCCAAAAAATAATTACAAAATAGAAGAAACTTCCATAGCCTTAGAAAACTTTCTAACCAGAAAAAATATAGGTAAAACTGTTATAAGTGTCTAGTGAGAGGCAAAGTATGGATTCTCACCAGCCGCATGATCAGTAGCATCTATGATATTTCCTATTTCAGGAACTGCTTCACGCAAAGAGGCTTCTATACCTTGGGTAAGTGTTACTTGTGCCATACCACAGCCTTGGCAACCTCCACCAAGTCTTAAATAAATATCATTTCCTTCAACACCAATTAATTGTGCTGCACCGCCGTGAGAGGCAATAGCTGGATTAATTTGGTTTTCTAAAACTGCTTGAACTTTCTCAGCCAATTCTCCCTTTAATTCCGGAAGGTCGGCAGGATTACCAATCATTGCAGGGCTTGGTGTGTTAGGATTATCCATAGTTAAACCTGGTGCATCTGGATCCTCGGACATATCTAAGCTGGCACCATCGAATTTATCAATATCTTTCGAAGCAATTATTACAGGTAAATCCCCAAAATCAATTCTCCTATCATCAGATCTAGCTTGATTTATATCTAGGAAACTAAGATCGTAAGTAAATTGATTTCCATGTACTCCATCAATTTGTAAGAATAATGCATATTCTTTATCTCCAGGTTCTTGATCTCGTAAATCAATAATAGTTTTTACTGCTTCATCGCCAATATTAAATTTAAATTCCTCGCTCATACTTTATATTTTAACCTATTTGAGATATGTGAGAAATTAATAAATTAAAGTAGCTATATATAATTGATATATGAATAATGTTCTCATTTCATTAAGTGGCAAATGCTCAACTAGCTACGATCTAAAGAAACTGACTTTTGATGAAATAATTGGAGTTGATAATGGGACAGCTCACTTATTTGACAGGTCTTTGATTCCATCAAAAGTTCTTGGAGACTTTGATTCAATTACACCCGATTTACTAGAAAAAGTAGAAAACATGGATATAGATTTAATAAGTTATGAGTCAAATAAAGACAAAACAGACTTTGAACTTTCTTTGGATAGCATTAATGAGCCAGAAGAAAAAAATATTTTCATAATAGGAGGAGAAGAAGGTGAAATTGATCACTTGTTTTCTATTTTTTCATTAGTAATAAATTATGAATTCGCTACAAATGTAACTTGGCTTTATATGGATAAAACTATTGTTTTTAAAAATAATGTATCAATTTTTCTAAATGAAGGTACAAAATTTAGTGTCGTACCAATATCAAATCTAAAGAAATTGACTATCTCAGGAGCTAAGTGGAACTTAAATGAAGAGAATATTGTAGCTGGTAGTTCTAAAACGCTAAGAAATGAATCAGTTGAAAATCAGATTATGATAAGTTGTAATGAAGGGCTATTTAGTTTAATTTATTAAGACCTTGGAATATCTTTCCAAGCTTTGTCTTTGTCTAGTTTTGGTTCACTCGGAAGTCCTAGAACTCTTTCAGCAATAATATTTCTCATTATTTCAGATGTACCACCTTCTATTGAATTAGCTCTAGTCCTTAGAAACAAACTCTGAGTGTCTGTGAAGCCAAAAGTCTCATTTTCAAAATTTAATTCGGGTTGGGTCAACTCGTAACCTCTTGGAAATAGTAAAGCATCATTGCCAAGCATTTCCATACCAAACTCATATGATGCTTTATTGATTTCAGCTTCATATAATTTACTAGTAGAGCCTTCTGGACCAGGTGTACCTTTTTCTCTATTCTCAGTTGCTCTCATATTTGTTAATCTTATAGCTTCTTGCTCAATCCATAGTTTGATTAATTTATCTCTTGAGACTGGGTCATCGAGTTCTTTATCATTCCAAAGTTGAACTAAATGACCTGGGGCACCAGTTCCTCTTTCTCGAACATTTCCACCAATTGCGACTCTTTCATTCATCAATACTGTAAGTGATACTCTCCAACCATCACCAAGATTGCCAAGCATATTTTCTTTAGGTATTTTTACGTCAGTAAAATAAACTTCGTTGAACTCAGCTTCTCCGGTAATCTGTCTGAGAGGTCTTACGTCTACTCCATCTGACTCCATATCAACAATAAAAAAGGTTAGTCCCCTGTGTTTTGGAACATCAGGATCGGTTCTAGTAACTAACAGGCCCCATTTAGCTAAATGTCCAAGGGTAGTCCAAACTTTTTGTCCGTTAACTATATATCCGTCTCCATCATCTACAGCTTTAGTAGACAGGCTTGCTAAATCAGAGCCTGAACCAGGTTCGGAAAACATTTGGCACCAAATTTCGTCAGCAGTAAACATTGGTCTTAAATATTTAGAAATCTGTTCAGGAGTTCCGTACTCAATAATTGTAGGAGCTCCCATTCCAATTCCAAGAATGTTTGCAATTCTATTCTGTTGAGATATTCCTTGTTCTCTTAATATTTCAGTAACTAAGAGTTGATACTTAGGGTTGATTCCAAGACCACCAGCACCTTCGGGATACTGAACCCATGCAAGCCCAAGGTCGAATTGTTTACCCCAAAATTCTTTAATATCATCAGTTTGACTTCTGAATTCAATAAGTTCATCTAATTTACTCCTGACGAGTTGTTCGACATCAGATTGTTTTGTTTCAGTTTTTACCATAAGAAATTATACATCAAATTTTTTTCATTGATTACTTAAGTGAGTTGCTGTATCTACCAAATTTAATTTCCTTTGTTCATTGCTTCGTTAAATAAAGGAAGCTCATCAGCTAAACTTGTTGGGTATATTGGATTTGATAAGTCTCTGATTTCACCAATGTTAGCAAAAATATCTTCTGCCTTTGCACTGGCATTAAAATATCCTACATCAGTAGAAATCCCAATTCTTGCAAACCTACCTCCACCTGCTGAAAATATCTCATGAGTAACTTCACACTGCTCTGATGCTAAATATACAACCAATGGTGTAATATTATCTACTGTAAGTAGCTTTGACATATCTTCTCCAAACAGTTCTTCAGTCATTCTTGTTGCAGCGTTAGGAGCAATAACATTTGCTTTTATGTTATATTTGGCGCCCTCTATTGCTAGTACATTCGTAAGACCAACAATTCCCATTTTTGCTGCTCCGTAATTCAATTGGCCAAAATTACCAAAAAGTCCAGATGGTGATGAAACATTTACAAATCTACCGTACCCTTGTTCTTTCATTTGAATAAAGGCTGGTTGGCAAACAAAAAAAGTTCCTTTAAGATGAACATCAATAATAGCATTCAAATCTTCTTCTTCCATTTTGGCAAAACTTTTGTCCCTCAAGATACCTGCATTATTAATAACTGCATCAACAGTGCCAAAACTATCAATCGCAGTTTGCACAATAGACTCTCCACCTTCTTTGGTTGCAACAGAATCATAATTGGCAACAGCTTCTCCTCCATTCGCAATTATTTCATTAACAACTTCATCTGCTGGAGTGCTACCAGAGCCTGATCCATCTACTGCACCTCCTAGGTCGTTTACAACAACTTTTGCGCCTCGGGAACCTAAATCAAGAGCGTACGCTTTACCTAATCCGTTACCGGCACCAGTTACTATTACTGTCCTATTTTCAAAAGATACTTGTGACATTATTCGATTCCTTCATACATTGATTCAATCTCATCATTATACATCTCAGCAATAACATTTCTCTTCAATTTCAAAGTCGGTGTTAATTCACCACTTGAGTCGGTCCATTCTTTTTCTAAAATAACAAATTTCTTAATACCCTGAACATTTGCAACTTGAGAATTTGCTTCATCTACTTGTTCTTGAACAGCTTGTATCACTTTTTCGTTTTTAGCCATATCTTTAAGTGAGTACTCAATACCATTCTCTGATGCCCATGTCTCTGCACCTCCGTCACCATCTAATACAATAAGAGCTGACAAGAACTTTTTGCCATCTCCTACTACACAAACTTGTCCAATTAAAGGATGTGGTTTCACAAGGTCTTCGATCTCAACAGGAGCAATATTTTTTCCTGCTGAAGTTATTAGAATTTCTTTTTTACGACCTATAATTTTTACAAAACCATCCTCATCAATTTCTGCAAGATCGCCGGTATGAAGCCAACCATCTGCATCGAAAGTTTCCTTAGTTTGTTCTTCAGATTTGTAGTAACCCTGTGCTACGTGGTTTCCTTTAATACATAACTCTCCATCATCTAATACTTTTACTTCAGTTCCAGGTATTGGAATGCCAACCTTTCCAATTGGATTTAGAACACTTGGAACTTCAAGTCCATCAACTTTTAATTTTTTTGAAAAAGACTCAGCGGCATTACCAGGAACACCAATCGTTGCAGGCCCAGTATCTTCTGTCATTCCATAAATCTCTGTTATATCTATACCTATTGCATGGAACCACCTATGAACATCTTTATTCATAGGTGCTGCAGCAGTAACAAAATATTCAGTATCCATTATTCCAAGCCCTTCTTTAAATTTAGAAAAGACCAGTTTTGCAAATACTTTATCTTTCAAATTAATGCCCAGAGGAACTTTTTCACCTCTCTGTTCATAATCTACTTTTTCTAAACCATTTTTAATTGCCTTATCAATTAAATCTTTTTTAGGATTCTCTTCAATTCTTGCCTGCAATCCACCTTTAAATCTTTCCCAAACTCTTGGTACTGCAAGAAATACTGATGGTTTGATGGTTGGAAGCGCATCCCTCATATCTTCTAATACTGGAACTGGAAATATCTGACCTATTCTGTAAATAGCTTGATAGTGGTCACCTGCTCTTGCAGCAATATGTGCCATTGGCAAGTAAGATACAATCCTTGGAAATTTGTTTGCAGGAATCATTTGACCAAATAAACTTTCAATAGTCCATAGGACGTTTTTGTGAGAAATCATTACGCCTTTAGGTTTTCCAGTTGTTCCAGATGTAAATATTAAACAAGCTAGAGAGTCTGGAGTAACAGTAGCAATAGCAGAATCTAATTTTGAGGTGTCTTCTTGATTTAGCTCCTTTCCTTTCTCAACTAACTCGTGGTAGCTGTGGACATAATCAAGTTCTTTATTATCTTCATAACCATCTATAAGCACAATTGCTTCTAATTTTGGACACTGTTCTTTTGCTGCATTTACTTCTGCAAACAATTCAAGATCACCTACTACTGCAACTTTGGCTTCCATGAGGTTTGCTACATATTCAATCTGGGATGATTTTAATTGTTTATATAACGTAGATGGAGTAGCTCCACAATACACAATTCCTAGATCAGAAATGTTATGTTCTTTTGTATTGTTAGACATAATAAATGCTGTGTCCCCTGGACCTAATCCGAGAGACATTAATCCTGCTGCTAAATTTTTTGATACATCTCTATATTCTGACCACGATATTGAATCCCAAGCGGAGTATTCACTATTAGCTGGAGTATTTAATGCTGGATAGTCAGGATACTCTTCTGCATTTCTATCAATAAAATCTAAAAGTGTTTTTCCATCAACCGATGCTGTAATTAAATTTTCCTGTGATTTCAAATAATCGTGTAACTTAGACAAAATATCCTCCCATGAATCTGATACTCAATTTTAATTAAAAAAAGCTAAATGAGCTATTAAATAATAGGATTTATCCTTTTACAGACCCTGCAGTTAATCCACCTGTAATTTGCTTCTGAAAAAAGATAAATAGAACTGCAATAGGTGTTGCCGCTATAACTGATGAAGCGGCGATTACTCCCCAGTCAGCATTGAAATCGTCAACAAAAACAGTATTAATTCCAACTGCAACTGTCCATAAATTTTTATCTTTTAAGAATATAGCGGCAAGAATAAAGTCGGAATAAATCCCTATAAATGTTATGACAAAAATTACAACTAATATTGGTCTAGAAAGCGGTGCTATTATTCTCATAAATATTTGGAAATCAGTTGCACCATCTACTTTTGCAGCTTCATCAAGAGAAGGTGATATTGTATCCATAAAGCCCTTAATTAACCAGGAATTGAAACCAATTGATCCTCCAAGGTAAACTAATATTAAACCTATGTGTGTACCAAGCCCCATAAATGGTGCTACGTCACTTATTTGAAAAAACAATAAATATATTGCAACAAAAGCTAAAAATGATGGAAACATTTGAACAATAACTAGCGTTAACAAACTTGCCCTACGGCCTTTGAATTGAAGCCTAGAAAAAGCGTATGCAGCTAAAGTTCCAAGAAAGACGTTAAAAAATCCAGCAATAATCGCTACTTTATATGTGTTGTAAAGCCATTTAAAATAAGGAACCAATGGATCACTAGAGAGTAACTTGTAATGTTTGAAGGTGAACCCATCTGGAATTAATTTCGAATTTGTTAAATTAGCGAAATCTGCAACAGAATTTGTAGCAACAAACAATATTGGATATATAGCAAAAGTTGCAAACACTAGCGCTATCAAATGTCTCCATCCGTATTCTTTTGCCCAATTTAAAAATTTAAATGTTACCATATACTCTTTCCAGTCGCTTTGTATATCTGAATGAAATAGCTGAAATAATTAAAACAAGTGCAAAAATAATAATTGTGACACTTGAAGCAAGTCCAAATAAATTTCCTCTGCCTCCAGAAATTGCTAACTTATAAGTAAAAGATATCAGGATATCTGTCCATCCTACTGATACATCACTTCCGACGATTGGTGGACCACCTCCCGAAAGAAGAAATATCAAGGTGAAGTTATTAAAGTTAAATGCAAATGAGCCAATAAGTAGTGGCGATATTGAAACCATCAGTAAAGGAAAGGTTATCCTCCAAAATGATTGTAGACCACTTGCTCCATCAACTTTTGCTGCTTCAATTAACTCTCTAGGAATAGACTGCAATGCACCAGTGGTGATCAAAAACATGTAAGGAAAACCAAGCCATGTGTTAACTAAAAGAACTGCAGTTCTTGCACTTTCTTTAGTTGTAAGCCATTTGATTGGCTCTGCATCAACTAATTCGTATATTGGACCAAGCCATGAATTGATTAGGCCATAATCTGGATTTAAAAGTCCTTTCCAAACAAGAGCTGAGACAAATGCTGGAATAGCATATGGAAGAATAAAAATTGCTCTATAAATTCTTTGAAATCTTAATCCATTTTTATTTAAAATCATACTTAAAAATAACCCAACAGCAAAAGACAAGAGAACAGACAATAAAGCAAATTGAAATGTCCATTTAGCAACAACATTTAAAGGGCCTCTTATTCTTTGGCTAGAAAATAGTTTTCTGTAATTTTCCCCTCCAACAAATACTCTCCAACCTGGTTCTATCTCTTTACCTTCACATTCAAAATTATCTTTTACAACCGGGCACACGGTGTTGGTAGCATTATTTATCAATGTATCATTTACATCATCATATTTATAAAGTTGAGAAGTAGATGATAACCGTCCTGTAGAAGCTCCAAATACAGAAATCTTGTACAACTGCGCTCTAGTGTTTTTATCTATTACTAGGGAGAGTTCTTGCAAACTGCTTGAATTGGCTATTTGTTCTTTTCCAGTCAGTAAAGTGAACCCATCTGGCGTAACAAATTCTCCATTATTAAAAAGTGATGGCTCGTGTGTTGCCAAAGAACTAGAAAATATTTCATCATCTGATACCGCTTTTCCAAAAAGAATATTCTGATCGTTTAAATAAGCAACATAATAAAAGCTTAGATCAATATCTTGAAGAATATAAATATCAAATTCTATACCTTTTTGATTTTCTGGAGTATAAACCCTGTCCTCAAGGACACTAATAGCTTGGGTTTTAGTTAATATGTGTCCCGTAGACCAATTAGTAAAAGATACAAAAGTATTGTAAACAGCTGGAAATACTACAAAAGATAACATAAAGATCATGCCAGGCAGTATCCATTTCATAGGTTGGAATTTTTCAGTGAAATATACAAAATTTACTAATAAACCGATAACTATGATCAGAGACAAGAAAAACCAAGATTCATATGCCAAAGTTAATGGAAAAGCATAAACAATTAAGGCATTAAATACAGCTAGAAAAATGTACCTCAAAATTTTAGATAGAGTCATACTTAAATATATCATTAAAAAAATTGGGGCTCAATAGAGCCCCAATTTAATATTGATTAATTAAAAATTAACCACCTGCAATAGCGTTTCTAATTTGCTCTGCTGCTAATTTAACTGCATCAGATGCATTGCTTATTGTAACGCCAGTCTCTTCATTAGTTCCATATGCTTGAGTTCTAATGACATTTAAAGCGTCAGCCATTGGTCCCCATACACTACCCATTTCTGGAATATTAGGCATAGGAATACCATTTGAAGCACTTGCTGCAAATTGAGCTGCAATTGGATCTGCTGCTTCAACTATAGCAAACAGTGATTTTGTTGCTGGTAGTCTTGGATCTGATTCATACATTGCTTGTTGAACTTCTACAGTTGCAAAAAAGTCAAGGATAAAGCTTTGTGCTAATACTTGCTTTTCACTAAATGATGAAACCATTGCACCTCTTACTCCAACAAATGGAGTCGCTGGATTTCCATCAAATTGTGGAATTAATCCAACACCATAATTTACTGCACTAGCATCATTACGTGCCCATGGTCCAGTCATCCAGAATAATGCACGACCCTCTTGGAAATTAGACATAGCTCCACCGTAATCAGTATTTGTAACTGTTCCGTTTTTCACAAGTCCATCTAGGAACTCTGCAGAAGCAATAGCCCCGGCGTTGTCTAAACCAACATCTGAAGCATCGAATCCACCTTCAGAAGCAAACACATAACCTCCAGCTGAAGCTACAAATGGGTGGTTATGATAAGCATCATTTGATGGTGTTCCAACACAAAATTCTGTACCTGCAGCATCACAAGCAGCTTTTGCTTCTTCCCATGTTGTTGGGACTGAATCAACTAAGTCTGCGTTGTAATACATTGCGATAGCTTCTGTTGCATAGGGAAATCCGTAAACTTCTCCAGCATAGCTAAATGCTGTAACTCCTACTTCAAATATATCTGATGCTACAGAACCTAAATCTAATGGTGAAACTACACCGTTCGCTGCTAATTCTCCAACCCAGTCGTGTGCTCCTAAGAATACATCTGGACCTTCACCCGCTGGGCCAGCAGTCTGAACATCCGTTCTTATTGCACCAAAGTCATAAGCTACTACTTCAACATCAACACCAGCGGCAGCTTCATAAGCCCCAACTAATGGATTTAAAGCCTCAGCGACTTTTTCTTCAGCCCAAACCACGATTACTTCCGGTGGTGGTGCTGTGGTTGCAGGAGCAGCTAATGTTTCTTTAGGTGCTTCTGTAGTATCTGGTGCTTCTGCTGCATCATCTGCAGTATCTCCACCACATGCCACGGCAACTAAAGAAAACATCAATAAAAATACGATAAATCGTAATTTATTAGTTTTCATATACTCCCTTTCGTATATACGTATATCCACTCTTATATACTCCTTTTAAGAATGTCAATGACAACTTTATTGTCTAATTAAAAATTTTTCTAGCTAAATAAAAAAAATATTGCACAAATGCACAAAATTTTATTTTTCTTGAAGAATTATGCCTATATCTCCTGCATTTTTAGTTATTTTGACAGAACCGTCTTCAAGATTTGCTTCACAATCTCCATAGACTACATCGATACTATGTGCATTAGACGGGATAACTATGTCATTAGTAGATCTATCTCTATTTACAATACAAAGAAGTGACTCATCTTGTAAAATTCTTCTGAAGATTACAACATCTTCCATGTAATCTAATAATTCAAATCTTCCATATTTGAAAATTGGATTAACATTTTTGATTTGCATCATAGTTTTTGTAAATTCAAGGATTGTTTTATTCCACGATTCTTCATTGTGCCAAGGAAATGGTTCTCTGTTAAATGGATCATCAGCACCACCTAGACCAACTTCGTCTCCATAGTAAACACCAGCTATGCCTGGAAATGTAGCTTGTAGAAATATTGCTCCGAGTATGCCATCCTCATTGTTACCACATCGGTTCAAAAATCTTTTTACATCATGGGAACTCAATAAATTCTGGCATGAAGAAAGAGCCTCAAAAGAATACATGGAATATAAATTTGCAAGAGAGTCGGCAAATTCTTTATTGTTGATTCTCTTGGTTGCAAAGTAATCGGTCATAGTTTCTCTAAAAGAGTAATTCATTGTTCCGTCAAATCTATCTCCTTGAAGCCACTGAGAAGTATCTCCAAATATTTCAGAAATAAGCAGAACATCTCTCTTGGTAGAGTAAGCGATATCTCTGAAATCTTTCCAGAATGAAAAATCTAGTTCCTTTGCAACATCCATTCTCCACCCATCAATGTCAAAATTCTCAATCCAATGCTTTGTAACATCAAGAGCCCATTGTCTTGCACCATCAGAATCAAAATTCACTTTGGGCATATCAGGTACTCCCCACCAAGCTTTAAATGACGGTTCAACTATAGGTCCATCATCTTCCCTTATTTCAACTGGCACCATAGTTTCTTCGAAAGTTTTATCTAAATATTGTTTATACTCTTCTTGATTTCCATCCCAACCTACTTTGTAAGTATTGGCATATAAGTGTGGTCTGTGGATAAACCTTACTGGATAATCGAATACTGTAAACCAGTCTTTATACCCTGACTTCTCTCCATTCTTAACTAAGTCTTGAAATGCAAAATGTCTTGGGTGAACATGATTTAATGAACAGTCTAAGATTATTTTCATACCTCTCTTATGACATTCTTTAATTAATTCTCGTAGAGCTTCGTCACCACCTAATGTAGGGTCTACTTTGAAATGATCCCATGCATCGTACTTGTGTGTGCTAGATGACAAAAAGATTGGATTTAAGTAAATTATATTTACTCCAAGAGACTGGATATGATCAAGCTTTTGGATTACTCCATATAAGTCTCCGCCTTGAAAATCTAATCTTGTAGGAATTGAACCCCATTCAACAGTATTTTTTGGATTTAGAGAACTCTCTCCATTAGCAAATCTATCAGGAAATACTTGATACATTACTCCCCCATATACCCAGTCAGGAATTGTATGTCTTTGGTATGAGCCAGAATCGTAAACCCATTTTTCTGAAGGAGATATGAAATTTGCTATACCACTAGTTCCTAGATAAAGATTAAGCTGTTCATCGGTGCTTGCTGCAAAGCTAAACTTTGCAGTGGGTGATCTGAACTGTATCTGAGTACCCCAAAAAACAAACCTGTCTGTTTCTGCGTATTTCCTGAGTTCAATTGGCCTAAAGTCTTCATCTTCTAATAAAATCCATAGTTTTGAGATATTTTTTTGAGAGTGAACTCTAACTCTTCCAGTACCGTCTCTCGAAATAGAAAAGTGTTTTTTATCGTTAAAATCGAATCTGAAATCGTAATGCCCTAAATGAACATCACCATCAAAAAAATCTATCTTCTGCTTTTCACCAGCATCTACAAATTCGGGACTATGCTCTTCTACCATAAAAATTAATTTACTATCAAATAGACATTATATACTCTATATTTGAGGTGATATGGATATAAATAAAAGTAGTGGATTAATTTTACATCCAACATCTTTACCTAGTTCATACGGTATTGGAGATTTGGGTAAAGAATGCTATGAATTTATTGATCTTCTCAACCAGTCAGACACTAAAATATGGCAAGTTCTTCCTTTGGGAATCACAGATAACATTGAATTTTCACCTTACTCTAGTAAGTCATCTGTTTTGGGTAACCCATATATTGTTTCTTTAGATAACTTAGGAAACAATATATATAACGAAAGTGAATTAAACGAAATAAAACTATCAATAACTAACGAAGTGAATTACAAAGCTGTATACGCAAACAAAGATAAAATTTTTAATCTTATCTCTGAGAGAGTAAATTATAACGACAATGAATATCAGCAATTTCTGGAGAACGATTTAATAAAAAAACACATAACCTTTATAACCTTGAGTGAGGTTTATAAAAGTTCGTGGAGTGAGTGGTCCAGTGATTATCAGAATTTTTCAGAAGAGCTATTTGATATGGTTTTTGATGAATATAAAGATATTTTTATAAAAAACTTATTTTTACAATTTGAGTTTAATAAACAGTGGCAAAAACTTAAATCCTACGCAAATAATAACAATGTAAGAATTCTTGGAGATATACCAATATATGTGAATCATAACTCTGCAGATGTATGGTTAGACAAACATTTATTTGATTTGGATGATTCTAATAATATGAGCTTTGTATCAGGTGCCGTTCCAGATGATTTTACAGTAGAGGGTCAAGTCTGGAATACAGCTTTGTATCAATGGGATAATCACAAAGATGAGGGGTACAAATACTGGATTGATAAATTAAATTACAATTTACAAAATTATGATTATTTAAGAATTGATCACTTTGTTGGGTTTTTTCAGTTTTGGGCCATACCTTATGGTGAATCAGCTCTTAATGGTCACTGGAGGAAAGGGCCTTGGGAAACATTTTTTAATACTGTTTCTAAAGATGTTGATTTTAATAAATTGCTGGCTGAGGATCTGGGTGTAGTTCTTGAAGAAACTGCAGATATATTAAAAAAATATACAATCCCAGGTATGAAAGTTTTACAACAACGAGTACCTAACAATCAAGTACACGATGAAATTCATCCAAAACATTGGGATTTCAATATTGCAGCCTACACTGGCACACACGATAGTCCTACAGTCAAACAATGGTTAAATGAGGTTGAAGATGTTCAGCTTCAGTTTTTTTATGATTATAAAAAAGATGTTAAATCGCAATATGACTCTGATGTTTGGAGCTTTATATCGCTTGTTTGGGAGTCTCCATGTCAATTAGCAATTACAACTGTTCAAGATTTACTCGAACTTGATAAAGAAGCAAGGTTTAATTCACCAGGAACTCAAGTAGGTAATTGGAAATGGAGACTAGAGGATTTAGATATGCTTGAGAATATAAAAGAAGATTTAAAAATGCTAAACAAATCTACAAATAGGGCTTAATTACTATCCTTAACATAATCAACAACTAGCTGTGCTTGTTCTTCTGTAATCCTTACTGCAGGCATAGATCCTTTTCCATTCAAAATAGTTTGTAGCCAATATGAATCAGGCATAGCTAAAACATCAGCCGTTTTTAAACTTGGGCCAGCTCTACCTGAAAAATCAGCTTGATGACACGCTGCACACCTTGCAGTATATATTTCCTCACCAGTAGTGAGTTCAGTGGTTTCTTGAGCTCCGCATGCAATAAATAAAAAAAGAAAAAGGAAGGAAACTTTTTTCATTTTTATTCTTCTTCAAGTGCAGATTTGAATTCTTTTGTAGATTTTCCTAATGATTTAGCTAAGCCTGGAAGCCTTTTTGCTCCAAACAGTAGAAGCAATATCGTTAAAATTATTAAAAGTTCTGGTAATCCTAATCTCATATGTTTATTTTAATAGTCTAAATTTCTTTATTTAAACCTATAAATTTCTTTTCTAAAACCCACATACTAATGAATCCAATTACTACAAAAGTAAAAAAGAAAATCAGATCATTGCTTTGGTTAGCTGTCGGTAAAATTGGAGTTGTATATATTGGTTCATTTGAAGAGTTGTATTCTAAAACTTCATAAAAAGGCCAAATTTTAAACAATGAGCCACCAAGAAATCCGATAAGAACACTAATTACAACATCGCTGTATTTTTTAAAAAGGTATGAGAAAACTCTACTGAATGTAACTAGACCCACTATGCAGCCAGCCAAAAATATTGATATGACAGCAATATCAAAACTGTTCAAAGCTTTCAATATGAACTCGTACTTTGATAAAAATACAAGAATAAAAGAACCACTAATACCCGGAAGAATCATCGCAGAAATTGCAATTGCTCCAGACAGAAATATAAAAAAATTTGTGTTTGGAGTAATCGAAGGTGCTTGTAGAGCAATATATGATGCAATAGATAGACCAATTACAAACGAAAGCAATACAGCAATGCCTATTTTTTGAATTTGGTAAGAAATTAATATGCCGGAAGCAATTATTAAACCAAAGAAGAATCCCCAAATTTTAAAAGGATGATCATCCAGTAAATAAACAATAAATCTTGAAAGGACCAAAATTGAGGTCAGCATTCCGAAAATTAAAGTAATCAAAAAAGTTCCGTTTACTGCTCTCCAAAATGCTGAAAATTTAAAGGTTACAAGTAACTTCAATGTGTTTGTATTAATAGATTTTATTGAATTTATTAGCTCTTCATAAATACCTGTTATGAAGGCTATTGTTCCACCAGAAACTCCAGGTATAATTTCAGCGATACCCATAAAGACACCTTTTAAATACAAATCAGGTTTAATTTTCATAAATTATTTTGTTTGGGTTCTTACTAATCTGAATAAAATTGGTGAGAAAGTTGCTGTTATTACAGCTAAAAGAATTATCTGTTGCTCTAATTCTTTTGAAATTAAATCTAGATGAACACCTATTTCTGCCATTGCAATAATTAGACTAAATCTTGCTGAAAGTAAAAAACCTCCTGCGAGCATATCTCTGAATTTTATCTTTGAGAAAACGAGTAGAAGAGAAGGAATAAACTTAACTCCAACCGCAATCAAGAATAGATACCCAACTTCGACAAAAAATTGTGTTTCAGAAAAAACACTAATGTCATAATTTAATCCAATGTTTATAAAAAAGATAGGTATTAAAAATCCATAAGAAAATCCTTTTAAGCTGCTTTCTAAAGTTCCCCTATTAGAAAATGTGAAAGCAAAAATTGTTCCAGCTAAGAATGCACCAAGTATTGGTTCTATATCAAAAAATACTGAAACTCCAACAAGTATTAACATAAGGGCTATAGAACTTCTTATTCCCAACTCATCAGGGTCGTTTCCGTCAAACATTCTAGAAAATAGTTGAGGATTCCACCAAGCAACTCTTCTAATAATTCTTAATAACATGATTACTACTACAAAATAAAGGACAACATTAAGGTTTGAAATAGACAATCCTCCAGCATTTATAAAAGATGCATAAACAGTAGCTGCCAATAAAGTCAATATGTCTGCAAGTAAAGCGACCATAAACAAAGTCTGCCCATATTTTGTTTTAATCGTTCCATCACTTCTTAAAATAGTTATCACTATATCAACACTTGTTGTGCACAGAACTAGAGCAAGGAAAATTGGATATCCCAAAGTAGAAATCAAATAAAAAGAAGTTATAACAGTTAAGAGATAGATTGACATTGGGAGCGCTAGAGTTCTTAACCCTTTTTCGCGGAAAGTGTCTAACTCGATTTCAAACCCAGACAAAAACATCAATAGTAAAAAGCCAAGTATTGCAAGACCAGAAATGAATTCTGACGAATCAACCAATCCTAAAACTGGTCCAACTGTAATTCCATAAGCTATCTCAAGTACAATGCCAGGTATCTTTATTCTTTGACCTACAAGTGGCAAGATAAATGCACCTAAGGAAATAATGACTAGGGATACTGCTTCAAACTCTTCCATAAATTAACTTGGTATGTATAAAACAGAAGATTTTGAATTATTAGATATGAATTCTGTTGTTTTCTTACTTTGCCATGATTGGTTTTTCCCATTTCCAATAATTGAAAGGTCAAATTTAGAAGATAAATCAGAAAAGATTTTAGCTTCATTTCCCTCATGATTTTCAAAATCCAATTGAACTTCATAAGACAAAGCTAAGTCCTGCATTTTTTCTAAGGAATCGGTGAGCTTTCCGGCATCATCAGATTGCAAAAATTTTGGTTGTGATACATTGACCCCAATCAAAGAAGCGGATAAAGAAGAAGCTAAATCAAATGCTATAGAATTTGAAGTGTTTTCACCAAAATCATTATTGACAAGTATTCCAATCGTTTTGTAAGGGTATGTTGATTTTGAAAATAGTACAGGAGTCTTAGTTTTATTAGATATGTTTATTAATGATTTAATTTTTGCTTTTGATATTCCGTCTTCGAGAGGATAAAAAATAGTTCCAATAGAGCCTTCTGTAACCATGTTTTCGATATCTTTATTAGAAATTTTATTTTTTAAAGTCATTTCAAACTCTTGATCTTTCAAAATAGCTTTAAAGGTTTCATCAGTTGACTCAAGATTATTATCAAACAAATCTTCTTTGGTTAAAACCATTAAAGACGTTGCTTTTGTATTTCTAGTGTAAAATTCAGATTCAGATAAATTTTTTAAATTGTCTTTATTTTCCAAAACTACGAGAATATTTTTTCCATATTCTAAAGGATATCTTGATTCCGATCCTGAAAATAAATTAATTACATTTGAGAATGCACCTGATTGCAAAACGATAGTTACAAGATCACCTGTTTCGATTTCAGTGTCACCATGTGGAATGATTACTTTTCCTTTTCTTAGTAAAGCTCCAACAATGTAATAATCAGATCCAATTTCTTTTAACTTCTTACCTCTGACTGGGCTGTCAGAGCTAATTTCTATTTCTATCGCTTCAGCTCTTCCACCAGCAAAAGCTTGTGAAACAACTCTCCTTGGTTCTAATATATGTTCAAATCTTCTAGCAAGAAGAATATCGGGCTCTACTACTTCTGCTCCAAGATTTTTGTAACTATCAGTATTTGAAGCTTCGTTGACAACTGAAGATAATCTAAAAATATCATTTTGTTTTGCAATTTTTAATACTTCTAAATTTACTTCATCATTTAATGTAAGAGTTATGACGGCAGTCGTACTTTCTAATCCTGCTTTTTTTAAAACTAAAGATGAAGTTGCATCTCCCTGTATTTTTTCTATTTGCCTATTTGTACTGAAGTTTCTTAATTTATCTTGATCTAAATCAATAACAGATATTGACCATCCAGAACTAATTCTATTTATTAGCTCTTTTGCTTCACCGTGAGCGCCTACAATTATTACTTTCAAGAGTTTTATTATCCTATATTTTCATTTTAGTTAAAGAACTTCTTTGTAAAGCTTTTTTATATAAATAACTATCAAATATATGTTTTTTAGTCTAAACGCTGAATAAAAAGTGGATGACATCACCATCTTTAACAATATATTCTTTACCTTCAGACCTAAGCTTTCCTGCTTCTTTTGACCCTTTTTCTCCGTTATTTTGAATATAGTCATCAAAGGTTACTGTTTCTGCTCTGATAAATCCTCTCTCAAAATCGGTGTGTATTTTACCAGCCGCTTTTGGTGCACTATCTCCAACATTTATTGTCCAAGCACGTACCTCTTTTTCTCCAGCAGTAAAATAAGTCTGTAAACCTAATAATTTGTATCCAGCCCTAGTCAATCTATCAAGACCAGATTCTTCAAGACCAAGTTCTTTGAGGAATTCAATTTTTTCATCGTTTGTTAATCCGGAAATTTCAGCTTCAAGCTCAGCGCATATTGCAACAACTTCTGAACCTTCTTCATTAGCTAAATCATATATTTGATTTAAAAATTGATTACTTTCAAATCCATCTTCATTAACATTCGCAACATACAAAACAGGTTTAATTGTTAGAAGTTGAAAACCTTTTAATAGTTTTTGTTCTTCTTCGTTAAACGAAACTGTTCTTAATGACTTACCTTCCTCAAGAACGGGTAGGATCTTTTGAAGTAAATTTTTTAATGGTAGACCTTCTTTTTGACCTGCTTTCGAGCCTTTTACAGCTTTCTGATACAGACTTTCAACTGTGCTTAAATCTGCAAGAACTAACTCTGTATTAATAATCTCTATATCGTCTTTTGGAGATACCTTTCCTGAGACATGAACGATATCTTCGTTTTCAAAAGCTCGAACAACATGCACGATTGCATCAGTTTCTCGAATATTAGTTAAAAACTGATTACCTAAGCCTTCACCCTTGGAAGCTCCTTCAACAAGACCAGCAATGTCTACGAATTCCATTGAAGTAGGAATAATTTCTTTTGGATTTACAATTTTGGCTAATTGACCTAACCGAATGTCATTTACAGGTACAACACCAATATTTGGTTCAATTGTACAGAAAGGGTAATTTGCAGACTCAATACCAGCCTGTGTTAAAGCATTAAATAGTGTTGACTTTCCTACATTCGGCAGACCTACTATACCGCATTTAAACCCCATATATCATTATCCTTTTTTTTAAATACCTCTGTTTTAAAAGCAAAATACAAATAAATACTTCAATAAATTAAAGACATATTAAATATAGTGTGTAAATTTATTAAATTTAAGTTTCTATTCCTCATCATTCAATTTATTTGATTAAAGTTTTATATAAGGGGGGATATGAACGAAAAAAATAACAAAAGAACCATTTTTGGCTGGTCAATGTATGACTGGGCCAAATCAGCATATGAAACTACTACTCTTGGGGCTGTTTTACCTGTTTACTTTGTAAGTGTTGTTGTACCAGAAGAAGGCTTTGTCTTCAGAGGTAATGTATATACCGGAGCAGAAGTCTGGGGCTTTGCTATTGGTTCTGCATTATTCATATTTTTTCTCATAATGCCAACAATTGGTGCAATTGCTGATATGTCTGGTAGCAGAATGAAATTATTTAAGATATTTGCTTATGGAGGTGCTGTTTTTGCATCTTCATTTTACTTTGCAACATCAGGTGATGTCATATTGACATTAGTGATTTACTTTTTAGCTCAATTTGGCGCTACAGGTTCGAATGTTTTTTACGACAGTGTTCTGAAAGATATAACAACTGATGATACTATTGATTCAGTTTCTGCAAGAGGTTATGCACTTGGTTATCTTGGTGGTGGAACCCAGTTAATTTTATCATTCGCAATAATACTCCTTGGTCCTGACCTACTAGGGATAGATGCCGCTTTAGCTTCAAGGATAGCAATTTCATTAGCTGGTCTGTGGTGGCTTGTATTTTCAGTATTTAGTTTTTCAAGAATGAACATAGTCGAGACAAGATCAGGTTCTGGAAAAGGTTCTATATCAGAAGCTTATAGTAGGAATTTTAAGACATTGAAAAAAATTAGAAAATTTCCTTTTTTACTTTACTTTTTGGTTGCCTACATATTTTTCTGGGATGGCTTGCAAACATTAATTAATATGTCAGCAGCATTCTTTACAGAAGTTCTACTTTTAGACCAGACCCAAGTACTCATCGTATTCTTAGTTGTTCAGTTTGTTGCCTACTTTGGTGCAAAACTAGCTGGAAATCTTGCTACTAAAATTGGTCAAAAAAATGTGTTATATTACACAATGTTTTTACTTTTCCTAGTGGGTAATGCTGGTTACATTGTTCCAGAAAAGCAACTAATCCCTGTAATCATTATGGGCATTATTACAGCTATGGGAATGGGTGGACTTCAGTCTGTCAGTAGAAGTGTTTATGCAGCTATGTTGCCAAAGGGTGCTGAGGGAGAATTTATGGGATTCTTTTCAGTCCTCTCTAGATTTTCAGCTATCTGGGGTCCATTAATTTATGCATATGTCAGTGCCTCGACTGGAAACCCAAGACTTTCGCTTCCAGTCATTACATCTTTTTTCTTAATTGGAGCATTGCTTCTTAGAAAAGTAGATATGGACAAAAGAATTAGCGAAGAGGAGTGGGCTGCTAGTTAGTTTGAATTAATCTTGATAGATTAAAAAATAAAGCAGACACTGTAATTGGCCCAACCCCACCTGGAAATGGTGCTCGTGAACTAATTACCTCACCTATTTCAAATGTGTCAATATCTCCATATGTTTTACCATCAACTGAAGATATTCCAATATCAATGATTGTTGCTCCATTTTTAAAATAAGTACTATCGTACATTTTTGCTGAACCTATTGCAGAAATAAAAATATCTGCTTCTTTTGTAAATAATTTTTGATTTGTAGTCCTACTGTGAATGATTGAGATATTAGCATTGTAACTTTTTGATGACAAAATTTTAGCTAATGGTGCTGATACCAGCCTTGACCTTCCAGCAATAACAATGTTCTTATCTTCCGTTTGAATATTGTAATAATTTAATAATTCCAATACTGCAAGTGAGGTTGCTGGTATTAACTTGTATGTATCGGAAAACAAACTTCCAAGATTGTAAGATGTTAATCCATCTACATCAATCTCATGTGGAATACAGTTGATTGCTTCTTCTGGATTTAGATGGCTTGGGAGTGGAAGCTGAATTATCAAGCCATCAGTAGCTTTTGACTCTTCAGATATAACTTCCTCTAAAGTTTCTTGAGAAGTATCAGTATCTAGTTTTAACCAATTGAATTCTACTCCAAGCTGTACTGCTTTTTCTTGTTTACGCGTAACGTATAACAAAGAAGCTGGGTTATCACCCACTGTTATTGCAGTCAGATGAGGTTTCTTGTTATCTTTGCTATGTTCTTGAAAGACATTTTTACTAATTTCATCAAGTTGCTCTGCAACAGGTGCGCCAAATAGTATTTGTTCCATTTTTAATAGTTTAATAATTATGAAACATACTTACTAGATAACTTTATTAAAATAGCAATGAGCAAAATATGGATATTTCAAAATTAGATCAAAAAATCAAGCCTTCTGGAACAATGGCTATTTCAAACAAATCTAGAGAATTAAAGTCACAAGGCAAACCAGTTATCGGTTTTGGTGCTGGAGAACCAGACTTTCCTTCCCCAGATTATGTAGTAGAAGCAGCTATAAAAGCAGCAGCTGATCCTAAAAATCACAAGTACTCACCTGCAGCAGGTCTTGAATCACTAAGACAAATAATTGCAAAAACTACAAAAGATTACTCAGGATTTGAAATAAATTCAGATAATGTAATTGTTTCTAATGGTGGTAAGCAATCAATATTAACTGCTTTTTTATCTACATTAGACCCAGGAAATGAAGTTATCATACCTGCGCCTTATTGGACAACTTATCCAGAAGCAGTGAAAATTGCTGGAGGGACTCCTGTTTTTATTGAAACTGAAAAGAGCAATAATTTTAAAGTGACAGTTGAACAATTAGAAAAAAATAAATCTAAGAATACAAAAATGCTGGTTTGGTGCTCCCCATCAAATCCTACAGGAGTAGTTTATTCAAAAAAAGAAGCTGAAGAAATTTATGAATGGATATTCAAAAACGATTTATGGATTTTGTCTGATGAACTATATGAACATCTAGTTTACGAAGGAAGAACATCTCCATCACCAGGTATATACGATCCAGAATTAAAGAATACAATTATTGTAAACGGTGTTTCAAAGTCATACTCAATGACAGGGTGGAGAGTTGGTTGGTTAATTGGAAACAAAAGTGTAATAGGGCTTGGAAAAAAAATACAATCACAGGCTACCTCAAATGTTTCTAATGTGTCCCAATTAGCTGCAGAAGCTGCACTACTTAATGGGCTCGAGGTAACTAACGAAATGAAAATAGCCTTTAACAGAAGGAGGCTCTTTGCAACGGAAAAAATTAATAGTATTCCAAATCTTAATGTTGTAGATAGCACCGGAGCTTTTTATTTATTTGTTGATGTTAGTCACTATTGTTCCGGAAAAAATGGGTTGAATACTTCTGAAGAATTATGTGACTGGCTCTTAGAGAATTACTTTATAGCATTTGTTCCTGGTGAAGTTTTTGGAACTCCGGGATTTATGAGATTATCATATGCTTTAAGCGATGAAGATCTTGATAGTGGATTGAGTCGACTAAGTGAAGCTATAGATAATTTGAATGAATAATATAACAAAAAAAAGTCTTTTTTCTTGGCTTCTTTTCGATTTAGCAAATACAGTTTACGCATTCATTATTCCTGGTTTGTATTTTTCAGTATGGCTAGTAAGTGAAAAAGGCTGGACAGACCAACAATTAGGATTAGCTACCTCAACAGCAATGGTTATAGTTGCTATTTTAGGACCATGGATTGGTAGAAAATCTGATAGTTCTCAAGGTAAAAAGAAAATTTTACTTTTTATGACTCTTATTTGTATTATTTCAACTTTCTTACTTGGCACATTTTCAGTTGAAGTATCGGTTCTATTATTCGTTTTTTCATTAATTGGGTTTAATTTAGGATCAGTAGTCTATGACGCATTGCTTGTTTCTGTTAGCAATGAGGAAAACAGGGGGAAAATATCTGGTTTAGGAGTAGCTTTCGGATACACAGGTTCATTAATTGGTTTTGGAGTTGCTACTTTATTACAAAATATGGGCTACAGCTATGTAGAAATATTTAAATCTGTTGCTTTTTTGTTTTTAATATTTTCACTACCTGCCTTTTTATTTATTGAAGAAAAAATTACATCTAAAGAAAAAGTTAAAATTAGCATCTTGAATTCTTTAAATGTTGTAGTTAACTCTTGGAAACACTCAAGACAATACAAAGGGCTTACAAGATTTTTAGTTGGAAGATTTTTTTATGCTGATGCAATAAATACTTTGATTAGTGGATTGTTAGCAGTTTATCTAGTTGAAGAAGTGGGTCTTACTCCAGCAGACAGCCAAAGTATCCTTGCTTTAGCTATAGTTGTTTCAATTATAGGTGGGTACATATTTGGAAAAGCTGCAGATAGATTTGGCCCAAGAAGATTGATATTAATTAGTATTTTTTGTTGGATGCTTTCTTTATCGCTAGCAATTATTGCTACTGAATTTAATCAACTTTGGTTGATATACGTCACAGGTGTTCTTGGAGGATTTAATATTGGAGGAATTTTTGCTGTTGATAGAGTCTTTATGACTCGACTTTCTCCTGAAAAACATTTGGGTGAGTTTTATGGTTTATATTCAACGGTTGGAAGATTTGCAACAATTATAGGCCCAATACTTTGGGGACTAATTGTTAATAGTTTGGAATTGGGAAGGAATGTTGCAATGGGATCTTTAATAGTTCTCTTAGCTATTTCTTACTACATTATTAGTGGAGTATCAGATAAAGCTGAAAATTAAAAAAAGAAAAACCTCTTTTTGTTTTTTACTTCTTCTAACTGCTGTCTTGTATTTTTAAGTTTTTCTCTAAGAAAATCTGCTTCAGATTCTGCTTTAGCTGCCCTTTCACGAGCTTCAGCCATTTGTTGGCTTGCCTCATGTAAATTACCTAATTGATTTAAGACTGTATTCCAAGCATCAAGAGGAACAAGAAGACTACCTTCTTCAGGAACCTCAATATCTTTTTGTGGATTTTCTGATGGCTTTTCCTCTGAAATACTTTCCTTAGGTTTTTGATCAGTATTTTCTTTTTTTAGAAAATTGTACTTTTCAGCCATCCTGTCTTCGTAACTACTCATTAATAAAATCCTCTTTCATAGTATCTAAAGTTGTGTTTTTAAAAACAAATCCTTTTTCAAGTAATTTTTTAGGTATTGCTCTTATACTATTTAATCCTAATTGCTCACCAAGTTCCCAGCCAACAGCTACACGCATAATTATTGGGGGTAATGGAGGAGCAAAATATTTTTTATTCATTGTTTTAGCAATAATTCTTGCGAATTCTTTTTGTTGAAGAGGTTCTGGGGCGGTGCAATTAACTGGTCCGCTAATATCTGAGTTGTTTAAACAGAAAATATAAGCAGAGACAAGATCATCAACTGATACCCAGGAAAAATATTGTTCTCCCTTTCCAATAGGTCCTGATAAATTTAACTTAGAAACCAATGTAAAGATTTGAGTTGCTACATTCCCCTTTCCAAGGACAATACCCGCTCTACACATTACAACTCTTACACCCAGCTTACGAATTTCATCTAAAGGTCCCTCCCATGCTTCTTCAACAACAAGTTGTAAATACTGACCCCGATTATAAGAAGTCTCCTCAGTAACTACCTCATCTCCATGATCTCCATATACATCATTTCCAGAAGCGGTTATAAAAATGTTTGGATGATTTTCAGATGATTGATATGCCTGAATAAAGGTCTCAGATGCCCACTTTCTTGACCAGTATATTCTTGATTTTCTTTCTTTACTCCACCTTCCACCAGCAAAAGGAAGGAACCCAAAAATATCTTTAGGTGCAATACTTTCACCTGCTAGATGTATAACTGCATCAAGGGATTCGAATTTCTCTTGATCAATTTCTTTTTTAGAAGGTTTCCAATAAATTTCATTTTCATTCTTAGGCTCTCTTCTTACAAATTTGTAAACTTCAAAATCAGATTCATTTAAAGCTTTACATAGTTTCCTACCAATAAAACCTGATGCACCCGTTACACCTATTTTCATTCTTCTTCACCATAAAAAACAAAAAAGTTTTTAAGAGTCTCCTCTACTTCAGATATATCAGATCCTAAATTTCTATTAAAGTTAACAGTTACGATGTTAGATTGAATAAAAATTGTCTCTATATCATTAGTCTCTTGAAATAACTTTAAAGCTAGCTGACCACTTACATCGGGTATTAATGATGCTTCAGAAATATTATGGAAAGTCATTCCCTCTTGACCTGAAACAGACCTATTCAAATCAAAAATAATTGTCTTATTTAACTTTGTGCTTTTAACTTCAATAATTTGCCCCATTACAAATCTCCAATTTCGTGAACTCTTATCAAATTTGTTGCAGCCTCAATATTTGGAGGTGTTCCTGCAACAACCACTACTTTATCACCTTTATTGTATTTTTTTTCACTAATTAAAAAGTCATTTGCAGCTTTCAACATCTCTGAAAATGTTTCTTTTCGTTCTATAGGATATTGGTCTACGCCCCAAAGTAAATTCATTTGATTCAATGTTTTTTTCTTAGTTGAAAATGTAATAATTTCTGCTTTAGGCCTAAAGTTAGAAATTAGCAAAGGTGTTCTACCTGTTTCTGTAAAAGCGATTATCGAACTAGCATCTATTTCATTTGCCACCTGAACTGCAGCCCTAGCTAAAGTAGTAGTTATTGAGTCTTCCTTCGAATCTTCTTTTGAAAGTAATGAAGAGGTATCATTTCTAGAATCTGTTTCTTTACAAATTATAGACATAACTTCAACTACTCTATTTGGATTATCGCCGATAGATGTTTCTGCCGACAGCATTACAGCATCTGAACCCTCAAGTATTGCATTGGTAATATCAGTAACCTCAGCTCTAGTAGGTCTATAAGAAGTTTTCATTGATTGAAGCATCTCAGTTGCAGTTATAGATATTTTTCCTCGTTTGTTAGCAGCGTCTAAAATTTGCTTTTGAACAAAGGGAACTTGCTCTAGTGGAAGCTGAACTCCTAGGTCTCCTCTAGCCACCATGACTCCATCCGCAACATCTAAGATTTCATCAATGTTATCTAAAGCAGTTTTTAATTCTATTTTTGCTATTACTTTTACATCTTTTGGAATGATTTCTTTAACAAGATTTATATCACTTGCATTTCTAACAAACGAAACTGCAACAAAATCAACATCATGTTCTGATCCAAATTTAAGATGTTCTTTATCTTTCTCTGTTATAGCTGAGACTGACAGATTAGAGTCTGGAAATGCTACACCCTGATTATCTCTAAGCTCTCCACCAATTAAGATAAGTGCTTCTAATTTATCATTTTCTTTTTCAACTACTTTAAGTACTATTTGTCCATCATCTATAAACACTCTGTCGTCAACATTTACATCTCTCAATAAATTTTCATAATTGATAAAAACAATGTCATTGTTTGATTCAGTTTCAATATTTGTTAAGGTAACATTTTTACTTTTTTCTAAAAAAGTATTCTCAGATGAAATACCAGTTCGTATTTTTGGTCCTTGAATATCTTGCATAATTGCAACTTGCTTATTAGATTTTCTTGCCCACGAAATTACATTTTCATGATCCTCAAGTGTGCCGTGTGAAAAGTTTATTCTTAAAACATTAGCTCCAGCATCTATAATCTTTTTAATTTTGGATTCACTTGATAGGCTTGGGCCCACTGTTGCAATAATTTTTGTTTTTCTATCCATATTGATTAAATACTTTAATAGCATGGTATAACAAATTTAAGAATATGAATAGAAAAAATATTATAGGTATCCCAATAAAAAACCTTGAAGAACCAATGTCTAGACTAGCTAGCACATTAGATAGAAACCAAAGAATTGCCTTACAGATTGGACTTATTAAAAATTTAGCAGAATGTTTTAGAGGCAAAGAAAATGCTATATTTTTGATTTCAAATGATTCAGAAATAGAAAAATTAGCAAAACAGCTAGAAATAAATTTTTTCAATACAAAATCAGTTGGTTTAAATAAAGAAGTTATCGAGTTTTCTAATAATTTTAAAAATTACCAAAACTGGATGATATGTCATTCAGATTTACCTTATGTAACAAAATATTTTGCAAAAACAATAATCCAAGAAATTGAAGGAAGTGAAATTCTAATAGCAAAAAGCAAAGATAGTGGTACTCCATTTATAGCTGGAACTGTTAGCTTTGATGAGTTTAGGTTTGGAGTTAAAAGTTTTGATAAACATTCAAAATATCTTAAGGAAAATAAGTATAAATATAAACAAATTTTTAGCACTGAATTTACTTTTGAACTTGATGAGGAAAGTGACTATCAAAAATTTCTGCTTAACCAACCAAGGTGGTTTAAAAAGCTAACAATTTAGCAGCCCCGACCGGATTTGAACCGGCGTTTCTGCCTTGAGAGGGCAGCGTCCTAGGCCTCTAGACGACGGGGCCTCTGCTCGGGGAGAAGGACTTGAACCCTCAACGATGGGACCAGAACCCATTGTGTTGCCAATTACACCATCCCCGAAAGGTAGCAGCCCCGACCGGATTCGAACCGGCGTTTCTGGGTTGAAAACCCAGCGTCCTAGGCCTCTGGACGACGGGGCCGTATAAATATTAAGAATAAAGTATTTTAATTATTAGTTGTTATAATTTTTCGATACTTTCTGCCAACCTGGCAATAGTTGTCTCTTTACCAAGTGCTAATATTGACTCAAACAATGGTGGACTAATTTTTGTGCCAGTAACAGCTACTCTTGCAGACTGAAAACCTACTTTAGTTTTTATATCTAATTCTTCTAAAGTCGCTCTCATCGTATCTTCAATAATATTTAAATTGAAGTCATCTAATGCAATAAACTTATTTCTAATAGCACCTAAGTATTTTTGAGCTTCCTCAGAATTTACAGACTTCCAATCTTCATTGTCTACAATAAATGGCTCATCGATTAGAAACTGGACTTGGCCGAAAAGATCGTTCATCGTTTCAATTCTTTCTTGTACAGAGGGAAATATTTTTAACAACCTATCTTTTTCTTCATTAAATAATTCTCTACTAAGTTGATTCTCAATATTTTGCAGTGAATCCTCTTCAAATTTATTTGGTGAAGTTGATCTTATATACTGTCCATTTAACCAAAGAAGTTTTTTTTCATCAAAAGTAGCTGAATTTGGTAGTACTTTATTTAAATCAAATTTACTAATTGCAAAATCACTATCAAAAAGCTCAATATCATCACCTGGTGACCAGCCAAGTAGACAAAGATAGTTGAACATTGCATCATTTAATATTCCCTTTTGACGAAATGCTTCAACTGATGTATCACCATGTCTTTTACTAAGTTTTTTACCGTCAGGACCAAATAATAAAGGTAGATGACAAAAATTTGGTATCACTGCGTCTAAGGCTTCCATAATCAATATGTGCTTGGGAGTTGAAGAAAGTATATCCTCACCCCTCGCAATTATTGTTATTCCATAATCTATATCATCTACTGTAGAGGCAAGGTGATATGTCGGGGTATTATCAGATCTTAAAATGACAAAATCTTCTACATCTGAAGTTTCAAATGACATATCACCACGTACAAAATCCTTAAATTTAATTGTCCTATCACTAGGGACTTTGAATCTAATTGCACCATCATCTTTATAAGCAAGGTCTTTTTCTAAAAGTTCATTTGCTACTTCTCTATATCTATCAAACCGTGAAGATTGTTTGTAATCCCCATGCTCTCCACCAACTTCAACACCCTCATCCCAATCAAGTCCTAACCATCTTAGGTTTTCTAGAATGTCTTTTTGAAACTCCTCAGTACTACGCTCTATGTCAGTGTCATCAATTCTTACAACAAAAGTGCCTCCATTTGCTTTAGCATATAGCCAGTTGAATAACGCAGTCCTAGCGTTTCCTATATGAAGGCTGCCAGTTGGTGAAGGGGCAATTCTTAATTTCATATTATTTAACTGGATTTATCAGTGTGCCAATAGTCTCTATTTCTATTTTTATTTCATCACCTGGCTGAACTTTAGAGACTCCTTCGGGAGTACCTGTAAGAACAACATCTCCTGGCAATAGAGTCATAATTGATGAAACAAACTCCAAAATTTCACCAACACTAAAAATCATATCTTTTGTATTTCCATCTTGTTTTAGTTCATCATTAACAAAGCATTTAATTGCCAACTCTGGATTCTGCTCAAAATTAGTTTGTATTACTGGACCTAAAGGACAAAAAGTATCAAAACTTTTTGCTCTTGTAAAATTACCATTGAATGTTCCATCTTGTCCCTGTAAAACTCTTTCTGATAAATCGTTGGCAATAGTAAATCCCAGGACACTATCCATCCAATTATCCTTAGTAAGGTTTTTACTGAGTTTTCCAATTACTACTGCTAATTCAGCCTCATGATCAACATGTTGGCCAATTGGTGGATATATTATTGACTCACCAGTACCAATTACAGATGTTGAAGGTTTATTGAAAAATACAGGATTACTTGGTGCCGTATAATCATGAACTCCTAGCTCAACAGCATGTTTTTCATAATTTTTTGCAACAGCTGTAACTTTACTTGGTAAAACTGGTGCTAATAACTGAATTTCATCAAGACTATACTTTTCTTCAGTAGGCTCCCAAACAACAAGAGGTGAGCCTTCATAGCGAATAATACCTTCATCGGTAAGTTCACCATAAAAGATTTCGCCTTCAAACTTAGCTCTTACAATCTTCATTATCCAAGTGTAAAAGTTTTATAAATTATCAACGTCAATAGTTGAAAATAATTCAGATAAATGTAAACCTTTTATTGTTTCTTTACCAGCTATTAAGAGATTGTCTTTAGTTAGTAAACCAAGAGAGGCTTCACTTATCTTTAAAACTTTTAAGACTTTTTCAATGTCACTTTTAGTAGGACCTCTTCCAGCCAATGATGCCTGATAAATTACTAAATTTGAAATAATTTTTGTAATTAACTTTTTCTTATGATGTGAACTCCAAAAATGTTCATATTTTTTTATTAATTTTAAGGCATAACCACTATCAGGACTTGGTATTGAAAACGCCTCTTCGTATGGATGTTTTAGTGAACTATTTGAGTCTTTTTTTCCTTGTGATCTTGGAACAGGGAGGTCAGATAGTGTCTGTAATTTGTAATTTGTTTCTTCTATATTTGGTTGCTGGCTCACTTAACTAATGTTAAATAATTATCAGAATTAGCGTTATTTCCATTTACAATTTCAAGATATTTTTTTCTAATTGCGTTTGTAACATCTCCAGGTGAACCGTTTCCTATATTGCTGTTGTCAACAGATACAACACCAATTACCTCTGTAGCAGTTCCAGTAAAGAAAAGCTCATCTGCACTAAGTAAGTCCTCTTTAGAAATATTTTGTTCAGTTACTTCAAAATTTAAATTATTAGCTATTTCGATTACTGTTTTTCTAGTAATCCCGCCCAATGCGCCTGTTTCAATAGGAGGTGTAGTTATTTTATTATTCTTAATTAAAAATAAATTCTGTCCACTACCTTCTGCTACAACATCACCATCACCAAACATAATTGCATCATCATATCCATTGTTTACAGCATCAATTTTTGCAAGTGTTGAATTCATATAACCACCTACTCCTTTTGCTGTAGGTATAAAACTTTCTGGACTGATTCTTTTCCATTTTGAGATACAGACCTTAACACCATTGTTTCCAGCTTCGTCTCCAAGGTAAGCTCCCCAACTCCACGCAGAAATAGAGACACATACAGGAACGTCGCTTGGTAAAAGTCCCATTTCGCCCTCACCAAAAAATACTAGAGGTCTTATGTATGCGGACGTTAAATTATTAAGGTGTACAGAATCTTTAATTGCTTGAGTAATTACTTCTTTATCGTATGGGATATTCATGTTGTATGCTTTTGCAGAATTATATAATCTATCTACATGGTCGTTTAGTCTGAAAATTGAAGTACCTTTTGGACATTCCCTAGCTCTAATTCCCTCAAAAACACCGGTACCATAATGCAAGGTATGGGACATGACACTAACTGTTGCATCTTCCCAGTTAACAAACTCACCATTCATCCAAATAAGTTTTGACTTTTCCATTATTAATAACAAATAATAGTCCTTTTTATCATTGAAGCTATAAAAAATACTATTATTCAATTGTGAAAAGATTTTTGGCATCAGGATTTGGTGTTGGGCTAGTCTGGCAAAACATTTTTGGCAATAAAAAAGGTGGTGGAACTTTAGCACCTTTAATTTTCACCATTCTGGTTTATTTCTTAAATCTAAACGTATTTGCATTATCAATTTTATTTGTATCATTACTCTTAATTTATTTCTATTCGATGGAAGATCATTATGCTGATGAAGACCCGAGTTGGATCACTTTAGATGAAATTGTTGGAATGAGTTTAGTATCTTTAGCTTCACCCTCAGAAATGCTACCTCTAATTGCAGGATTTCTAGTGTTTAGAGCAAGTGATATATTAAAACAACCAAAATTTGTTTCACAGTTAGAGGATTACCCAGGAAAACTCGGTGTTCTATATGATGATTTAGGGGCTGGGTTATTAGGTTTACTATCCGCTACGATAGTACACCAAGTTAGCCTTCTAACTCTTTAAGCAATAATTCTTTAGCCATTCCTGGATTAACAGAGCCGTTAGACTGCTTCATAAGTTGCCCAACAAGAAAACCAACTAGTTTATCTTCTCCTGATTTAATTCTGTCGACTATATCTTGATTCTCTTTGATAATCTGATTTATCATTTCTGAGATTTTTTCAGAGTCATTTTCCTGAAATAGATTTTTCTGCTCAGCTACTTTACTTGGAGTAGTTTCTGCAGTTAAGATTTCAGTCAAAATAATTTTTGCAGATGTAAAAGATATTTTATTACTTTTGATTAATTCAATAATTTCTGATAAATAGTCGTCATTGAACCATTCTGGAAGAACTTCAATATTTGCTTTTCTCATTTGTCCCTGAAGCTCCCCTGTAATCCAATTGTATGAAGCTACCGAGTCTTTTGTTTGGTCAAACACTTTAACATACAATTTTTTAATCCAATCATCGCTTTTACTTAATATATTTGACTGGCTTAAAGAAAGGCCTGTCGTCATTAATTCCTCTCTTTGAGCTTTTGGAAGAAGCGGCATTAGTGTTTCAACTTCTTTAATAAACTCATCACTTAAAAACATATTAGGTAAGTCGGGATCAGAAAAATATCTATAATCGGCACTGCCTTCTTTTGACCTCATTGTGCTAGTTACTTCTTTATTTTCATCCCAATGTCTAGTTTCCTGAACTATTTCAACTCCATCTTCAAGCGCTTTAGTTTGTCTTTGTATTTCAAAATCTATTGCTCTTTCTAATGATCGCAAAGAGTTCATGTTTTTTATCTCTACTTTTGTTCCTAGTTCATTACTATCTTCAAGTGCTACTGATATGTTTGCATCAAATCTTAAATTACCCTTCTCTAGACGACCTTCTGATATATTTAAGTCTATTGATAGTTGCCTTAGCTCTTCTATGTAAGCAACAGCTTGTTTTGATGATGAAATCACGGGTTTAGTAACAATCTCGACTAAAGGTACACCCGAACGATTAAAATCTAGTGCGGTACTGGTTGCGGATTCAATTCTTCCTGATCCACTGTGTGAAGATTTACCTGTATCCTCCTCCATGTGAACTCTTTCAATTTGAATATAATCCTTATTTTCATCAATAACTATTTCTAATTCTCCATTAAGTCCAACTGGTAGATCAAATTGAGAGATTTGATAGTTTTTTGGTAAATCGGGGTAAAAATAATTCTTACGATGAAACATACCTTTACTTGTTATTTCACAGCCAGTGCTAAGAGCAAGTAAAGTAATAAATTCTATAGCTTTTTTGTTTGGTACAGGCAAAGCACCCGGTAAGCCTATGCAGGTTGGACATAAGCTTATGTTTGGTTCATCAGTGTCAACAACTGCGCACCTACAAAACATTTTTGTGTTTGTATTTAACTCAATATGAGTTTCAATACCAATTGTAGGTTTTAAAGACATTACAACCATCCTTTAGGTTGTCCATCAAATTGGACCTCATTTTCAATTATTTCTGAAAAATCTAGAAGTGAATTGTCAGATAATGGCTTACTCATTATTTGCACTCCAAGAGGTAGTTCATCTTTACTAAGTCCAGTAGGAATACTTATTGCTGGAAGGCCAGCCAAATTTGCCGGAATTGTGCATAAATCTGACATATACATTTCTAATGGATTACTTGTTTTCTCACCAGACTTGAAAGCCTGTGTGGGAGTTGTTGGTGAAATAAGATAATCAACATCTTTAAATGTTTTAGCAAATTCATCTATCATTTCTTTTCTTGCCTGCAAAGCTTTTCCATAATATTCGTCATAATATCCTGCTGATAGTGCATAGGTTCCTAATAAAATTCTTCTTTTGACTTCAGCACCAAATCCTTCAGCTCTGGTATTTTCCATCATTTCATAACTAGTGTTTCCATCTACTCTTAATCCATATCTAACCCCATCAAATCGTGCAAGGTTAGCTGAACACTCAGCTGGTGCAATTAAATAATAGATACTGATAGAAAGTTTGATTATTGGTATTGAGATTTCTTTGACTTTGTAACCTTTAGATTTAAGTATTTCAATGACTTTGTTGACTTCATTTTTAGCTTCACCAGAAATGCCATCTTCCATTAATTCTTTTATCACTCCAATTGTTGCAGTATTGTCACTTGGAATATCTAATTGGTTATTGATTACTGAAGTAGCATCTCGACTATCTTCACCAGAAATTGAGGAAAAAATGATTCTTGAGTCATCTACAGTTTTTGTAATTGGACCAATTTGATCTAAAGATGATGCGAAAGCCACCAAACCAAATCTCGAAACAGTTCCGTATGTCGGCTTAAAACCTACTAAACCACAAAAAGATGCTGGCTGTCTTATTGACCCTCCAGTATCACTTCCAAGTGCTGCAATCGATGATCGTGCACCAACAGAAGCCGCAGAACCTCCAGAAGACCCCCCAGGAACATAGTCTGTATTCCACGGATTTTTAGTAAGACCAAATGCAGAGTTTTCGGTGGATGAACCCATTGCAAATTCATCAAGATTAGTTTTACCTGTAAACAAAGTATTCTGCTGTTTAAGTTTTTCAATTACTGTTGCGTCATAGGGAGATGTATAGTTTGATAACATTTTTGAAGAACATGTAGTTTTATAATTTTTTATATTGATATTGTCTTTAATTGCAATTGGAATACCGTCTAATAAACTAGCTGATTCACTATTGCTAAATCTTTTGTCAGCTTCAGCTGCTTTTTTTATATTTTCTTCTTCAAAAAGTGTTAGATGTGCATGAAGTGCTGCTTCTGAGTTTGCAGCATTTTCAAATACTTTTGAATATAATTCGGATGGTTTTATCTCTTTTTTTGTAAACAGCGAGTTAATTTCTCTAATAGATAAATGTGAAACATCCATAACTATTCCATCGAAGGGGGAACTACGAACTTTCCATCTTTAGACTCTGGAGCATTGCTAATTGCCTCATCATGAGTTAATGATTCTACAACTTCGTCATCTTGTAGTTCTAATTCTTTTTCTAAAGGGTGTATAAATATTTCTTGTTGCTGAGAGTTCAGTTTTAAATCACTTAACGCATTAACATGCTCCAAAATAATACTTAAGTCATTGCTCAAACTGTCTTGTTCTTCTTCCGATAAATTAATAGAAGCAAGCTTAGCTATATTTTTAATATTGAACTCATTACTCACTTTTTACTCCTAGGTAGCCTGAAAGTAATTCATATGATTCTAATAGTTGTTTTTTACTAACATGTTCATTCGTTGCATGTGCTAAAAGTGGATTACCTGGTCCAAAATTTACACATGGAATTTTGTGTTCGAAAAATCTTGCGATATCAGTCCATGCTTGCTTTGGCTGAACCACTGCTCCTGTCTTTTTAATAAACTCGCTAATTTTCTCTTCTGATTTATTAGGCATAGCTCCATCTGAAGTGTTTAATATTTCAACTTCAACATAATCAGAAAATAGGTCGTTAACGTAATTACTTGCTTCAGATCCATTTAGTTCCGGTGAGTATCTAAAGTTCAAATTTAACATTAGTGTTTCTGGAATAACATTATTAGCAATGCCAGAGGAAATTTTAGTAATTGACATCACTTGTTTAAAATTTAAACCGTCTATTTCAAGTTCGTTCATTTCATTATCTTCAACTAACTTAATTACATCTTTAACTTTGTAAATAGGATTGTCTCCAACCCAAGGCCTTGCCGAATGTGCCGCTTTGCCACTTATTGTTAAAGTAGCATTTAAAGAACCCAAGCAACCTAATTGAATTTCATTGTCAGTTGGTTCCAAAATTATTGCAAAATCAATATCAAAATCACTTAAAAGCTCTGGCATAATGATATTTAATCCATTGTCTTCATATGAACTTTCCTCTGCTGTATAAAAGACTCCAACTATTTCGGAAGAATTTTCAAGTAAAGAATGTAAGATGACTGCAATGCCACCTTTCATATCAACAGACCCTCTTCCGCCAATTAAATCATCATTCTCAAATTCATATTGTTGATTAGGAACAACAGGAACAGTATCAACGTGACCAACTAGAGCAATTTTTTTACTTGATTCGCTAGGGACAGCTACTATTCCACCATTATTTCTTTTAATTTCACCTTGAAAATTATTACCTTCTAAAAATGTTTCAATAAAATCTAAAATATTATCTTCTTTGCCAGTTTCAGATTCAATAGAAATGAGCTTTAAGAAAGTATCAACTAAGTTCAAACTTCAACTCCAAAAGTTCTCAATGCATCAGTAAGTGAAGTTTTTTCATCAGTAGATTCTTTTCTTTTTCCAATTACTAAAGCACAAGGAGTGTTAAAAACACCGCTTGGAAATTCTTTTGGCCTTGTTCCTGGAATGACAACAGAATTTTCATCAACTACACCCTTAACCTCTACTGGCTCCTCACCTGTTACATCAATAATTGGTGTAGAGGCAGTAAGAGTAACATTTGCACCTATTACTGCTCCTTTTTTTATTCTGACGCCTTCAACAATAATTGAACGGGATCCAATAAATGCTCCATCTTCAACAACCACCGGCATTGCTCCAGCAGGTTCAAGAACTCCACCAATACCAACTCCACCTGATAGATGAACATTTTTTCCTATTTGAGCACAAGAACCTACTGTTGCCCAGGTATCTACCATAGTTCCTGTGCCTACATATGCTCCAATATTGACAAAGCCAGGCATAACAACAACTCCGGGCTCACAAAAAGCTCCATACCTTACGACTCCAGGAGGGACAACTCTTATGCCAAGTTCTTTGTAATTCTTTTTAGGTTCTAACTTGTCATAATAAATGAGGTCATTTGCACTAATTTCTTTTAAATTTCTAATTGAAAAAAATAATAAAATGGCATCCCTTACCCATTCATTAAGCAACCATTCATTATCTTTTTGACTGGCTACTCTTATATTTCCCTTGTCGAGTTCTTGAATTGTAAATTCTATGACTGACAAATCATTTTCAGATAAGTTATTAGGGTCAATGTTTGATATCTTTTCTTCTAAATTTTCTATTTTCACTTTGGTCTCTTTTTATTTCTTAGATATTATTTTAATGTATGACTAAACAGACTTACAGATTTATTATTCTTTTATTAACTGGCTTATTAGCTTTAGTAATTACATGGGGAGTAACATTTTCTCAAGACAACAATGAAGAATTAGTGTTGCCGAATTCACTAGAAAATATCTACCCGTTACCATACGATCAAGTTCCTCAACAAGCCTCATTAGAGATAGACTTACCTGTTGGTTATCAGTTAACTTTAATAGTTGATAACTATATAATTCCTCAATCAGAAATACAGTATGTTGAAGCAACTGGGGTTTATATATGGAGACCTGGACCAAATAAAACCTTTGAAGTCTGGAATCCAGGAAAGCATTACGTGAGAATTAGCTGGGATACAATAACAGGGCTACCTGATTTTGGTGAGTATGAGTGGGAATTTACTACTTATTAATTAACTTTGAAAAATCTTCTTCTGTTAAAGTTACGACATTAAGTTTTTTGGCTTTATCTAGTTTTGATCCTGGTTTTTCTCCGTATATTAAGTAATTTGTATTCTTAGATACAGAAGAAGTTACAATACCACCCAAATCTTCTATCAATTGAGTAGCTTGTTGTCTTGAATATTGATTTAAAGTGCCTGTGAGAACAAATGTTTTTCCATTCAAATTGCCTTCGGAAGATTTAACTAAAGTATCTACTTTAAATCCAATAGTCTTTAAGTTTTGAATTAATTTTTTATTAGATGGGTTTGAGGACCATTCAGAAATGGAACTGATAACACTATCTGATATTCCATGAATATTCTCTAAATCTTGCTTTTTAGCATTTAGAACTCTTTCGATAGAACCAAAAGAATTTATAAGTAATTTTGCAGTTTGTTTACCTATAAATCTTATTCCTAATGCAGATAACAATCTTGAAGGATCAGAACTAATTGATTCCTTTATTGCATCAAGTAAGTTAACAGTCTTTTTTTCTTTCCATTGTGGAAGATTTATAAGTTGATCATATTTCAAATAATACAAATCCACAAAACTTGTTATTAAGTTTTCATTAATTAAAGTTTCAATTGTTTCTCTGCCAAGTCCGTCAATATCAAGTCCTGATTTAGATCCAAAAAATATTAAAGCTTCTTTATTAGAAATTTTACAATTTTGTTTACCTGCACAACGAGGTACCTTTTCATCGTTTATGAATTCAATAAAGGACTCACCACATGGACAACTTTTTTGAAGAGTCCAACTTTTTGATGAATTCTCTCTTCTCTCAGGAATTGACGAAACTACTTCAGGTATTACATCCCCAGCACGTCTAACAATCACATAATCATTAATTCTTAGGTCTTTTCTCTTTATCTCATCTGGGTTGTGTAAAGTTGCATAGGAAACAAGAGCTCCTCCAACATTTACTGGTTCCAGTACTGCAACAGGAGTAATTGCACCAGTTCTACCGACCTGTAGCTTTATATCAAGCAACTTTGTGGTTTGTTCCTCAGCCGAAAATTTAAAAGCAATCGCCCAGCGAGGAGCTTTTGATGTAAAACCTAATTCGTCCTGAGTAGATGATGAGTTTACTTTCAAGACAGCTCCGTCTATTTGATAACTAAAACTATTTCTGTTCTCTTCAATTCTCTTTAATTCTGACTCGACATTTTTTAAATCCTTTGTAATAGTGACCTCATTAGTACTAAATCCTAAATCTTTTAGTAAAGCTATTTGATCAGAATAACTTTCAGTGGTTGGTTGGTCATGTTCTATTAATTGATAAGCAAGGAGCCTTAAGTCTCTCTTTGCAGTTATATTAGAATCTTTTTGCCTCAATGATCCTGCAGCTGCATTCCTCGCATTTATAAATTCAGAAGTTCCTTCATTTCTTAATTCCTTTAGTTCTTTTAATTGTTCTGGAGTCATTTCTTTCTTATCAAGCTGAGACAGGTAATCTAATTTCTTTTGATCATTAATTTTTTGATTGTTTAATTGTTCAAAACTCTCAGTAGGCATAAATATCTCACCTCTTACTTCTACTTCACCCTCGATGTTTTGCTTTAACTTGAGGGGAATATTCATGATGGTTTTTATGTTGTGTGTGACATCTTCCCCTACAAAACCATCTCCTCGAGTTAGGCCCTTTACGAGCAAGCCGTCTTTGTAAATTAAAGATATTGCAAGGCCATCTATCTTTGGTTCTACTGTCAAAGGAAATATTTTGTTATCAGTTAATTTTTCTATTTTTTCAATCCATTTTGTAATATCTTGGATACTTTCTGAATTGTCTAAACTATACATTCTTTGTTTATGAGTTATTTGCTCAAAAACATTATCAGGTGTACCTGTTACCCGCTGCGTAGGTGAATACTCAAAAACCAAATCTGGGTTTTCTAATTCAATATTTTTTAAATCATTAAACAGCTTATCGTATTCACCATCTGACATGATTGGTTTATTTAATACATAATATGCGTGTTCGGCAGCTGTCAGCTTTTCAATTAAATTATTAACTTCCTTACTACTCATATGCATCTTCTAAAACTTTAGAGGTAATTCTTCCTCCCCCAACAAGTTTTGTGCCATTATAAATTACTCCAAATTGTCCTGGAGCTACACCCATGGTTGGTGTTTTTAAAACAATTTGATAAGTTGATTCATCTATTTTCTCAATCGCACATGGAACATCTTCAGAGTTATAACGAGTTTGAATCGATAAGTTTTCATACTCAACTTCATTAACAAAGGTTACTTCATCCAAAATAAATTTTTTGGTTGTAAGCTCATCCTTACTTCCAATATAAATTTTATTGTTTTCTACATCTATTTTTGTAACATATTTAGCTTCACCTTGGCCGCCTGGGACTCCTTTTCTTTGTCCGATAGTATAAGCGTGTATGCCTCCATGAGTGCCCATTTCGTTTTCATTTTTGTCCACAATTAAACCTTTTGATGATACATCTATTCTTTTACTTACAAAATTTCTATAATCTTTTTTTCCTACAAAACATATATCTTGGCTGTCTTTTTTAAAAGCAGTCTTCAAGCCTAGAGACGCAGCTATTTGCCTAACTTCTGGTTTTGAAATAGTGCCGAGCGGAAACTCTATATTTTCTAATTTTTGAGAATCAAGCATATGTAAAACATAAGATTGGTCTTTATCCAAATAATCTGCTTTGTGAAGTTCATACATATTATTGTTCATTACTATCTTTGCATAATGGCCTGTAGCTACTTTTTCACAATTTAATTTTTTTGCTTGATCTATGAAATGATCAAACTTAACCGATCTATTACACTCCACACATGGATTTGGAGTTAAGCCCTGTGCATACATATCCACAAAGTTGTCGATAACATTTTCTGAGAAAGAAGCCGTATAATCTAAGACATAATACGGAATGTCTAATTTAGCAGCTACTTTTCGAGCGTCTTCAGAATCTGCAGATGTGCAACACCCTGTTTCAGGCATTTCACCATTAGGCCCCTCCCAAAGCTTCATAGTTACACCAATTACTTCATGTCCCTGTGACTTTAAAAGCCCTGCTACAACAGAGGAATCTACTCCACCACTCATCGCAACCAAAATCCTCATGACAGTTCCTTTATAGTCTTTTCGACAATTTCAGCACACTTCTCACCATCGCCCTTTTGTGTGTTCCAACCAAAGCTGAATCTAAGATGATTATTAATAACTTGTTCATCAACTTTCATAGCTTTTAGTACGTGAGATGGTTTCTGTGCACCACTGGCGCATGCTGAGCCCCTTGAGACTCCCATTCCGTTTAAATCTAAAGCTACCATTAATGTTTCTGAATTTATATCTTTGAATTGTATATTAGATATATGACACAATCTCTCTACATTTTCTCCAACTACTCTTAATTCAATATTCTCTTTAAGAATATTTTCAAATATTGTTTTTTCATTTTCAATTAATTCAACATCTTTTTCTAAATTGTTTTGTTGTTCTTTAAGAGCTGCAGCTAATCCAGCAACACCAGAAACGTTTACTGTGCCTGCTCTTCTTTCGAGTTCTTGTTTTCCACCATGTAAGAAGCTAGGAATTTTATATCCAGTCTTTAAAAACATAACTCCAATACCTTTTGGTCCGCCAATTTTGTGACCTGAAATAGCAGCACTTTCAATTCCAAGATTATGAAAGTTTAATTTTTTGGTAGCAACTGCTTGTACTACATCTGAATGAAATAATGCATTTGGATTAATGTCCTTTACTATTTTTGACATTTCTTGAATAGGTTGGACAACTCCTGTTTCGTTATTTGCGTACATTACTGAAGCAATTAGAGTATTTGCATTTATAGACTTCTTAAAATCATCAATATTTGTGACTCCTTCACCATCGCATGAAACAAAATTTACATTAAATCCCTTACTATGTACATATTCTGCAGAAGCTAGAACAGCTTCGTGTTCAATCTGAGTCGTAGTAAGCTCAGCTGAATAGTCTTTGTCTATAAAAGGTGATTTTATAATCCAATTATCTGCTTCAGTCCCACCACTAGTGAATGTTATTTCATTAGGTGCTGCACCAAAACAGCTTGCTATAAATTCCCTTGACTCCTCAAGTATGTTTTTAGCTTTTCGTGACAATGCATGGCCACCAGAAGAGTTTGCATAAGCATCCATTTCTGTTTTTTTGTATGCTTCAAAAGCCACCTCACGCATTAGAGTGGTTGCTGCATGATCTAAATATATATAATCATTTTTATTCATATATATTTATTTTACTTATGAACTAATATTGTTTAACAAGCAATGAGTAAAAGAATTGAAGTTTCAACAATCATTTACAAGCCTATTGAAGTGGTTTGGGATGAAGTAAAAATAATGAAAAATCATGTTAATTGGATGCAAGATGCAGCAAAAATTGACTTTCTATCTGAAAATGAAGAAGGTATTGATACAAAAATGAAAGTTTTGACAAAAGTTGGACCATTTACTTTAAATGATATTATTACCGTTACAACATGGGAGGAAATGAACAGTATAGGAGTAGTCCATGAGGGAATTGTTACTGGCGAAGGTGCATTTTACTTAAGTAAAAATGATGAAAACTCAACAAAGTTTCAATGGATTGAAGATTTAAAAGCTCCATATTATCTTGGTGGACCAATTGCAGAATTTTTCGGCGGATTTGTCTTAAAATTAATCTGGAAAAAAAATTTGATGAATTTAAAAAATATATTAGAAAAATGAAGAAATTTTTTACAACCCTTTTAGTTTTACTTTTAGTTTCATGTTCAAGTACGGATATTTCTGAAGAAGCAAGTAGTGATGACACTCAATCTCAAGAAATAGTTTTTGAACAAGGATTTGGAAAAAACCCAAGTGAGTATGTTGCTAACTGGAATAAATTAGTTTCTGAAATTGCTAGTGATGAAGAGACTCTTTTTTATTTCTCAATAGATCCTGACAATGTTCAGTGGGCCTCTACTGATAGAAATATACTTCTATATCAATTTGGTCTCAATGAAAACACTCAATCTGCATTTGTATTGAATATGCTAATTGCTGATGACACTGTTGTGGGTGTTGAATTCTTTTCTCCTGTAGCTAATGATGAAGTCACAGCGCAAAGGACTCGTTTGTTCTTTTTAATTATTATCGCTATGTCAGATGAAACACTAGACAAAGATGGCCGGGAGTCTGTTTTATCAAAAGTTGGCCTTTACGATGAAGTAGAAAGTCCAAACCAAATTGGTGGCGGAGTTACCGTAAATGCGGTTAGATATGTAGTTGAACCACTAGTTGATCGTGGATTGTTAGTGGGAATTAACTTTTACTCAACAAGCGATTCTGAATAACTTAGCTGGCAATAACTTCTGTTACCCCAGGTACTTTATCTTTTAATATTCTTTCAATTCCGCTTTTTAAAGTTGCAATGGACATTGGGCATCCTTGGCATGCACCAAGCATTTCTATATTAACAACACCATTTTCAACAGATGCTAATTTAATATCTCCACCATCAGCTTGTACTGCAGGACGAATATATTCGATCGTATCATTTAATACCTCCATATCTACTTCAGCATTTGGATCACGATCTTTTACTTCTGGAAAATTTAAATTTGCCATATTTTAATTATATTGTATTTCACTTCCAACCGAACTCAGTAAATCAACAATATTTTCATACCCTCTCTCAATATGATCAATCCCAGTAATTAAAGACTCTCCATCTGCTTGTAAAGCAGCGATTATCAAACTTGCCCCAGTTCTTATATCAGTTGAGTGGACTGGTGCGCCGGATAGTTCTTTTACTCCTTTAATCATTGCATGTTGCCAGCCAGATTGTATATCCGCACCCATTCTTTGTACTTCAGGTATCCATTGAAACCTCTGGTCATAAACATTTTCAGTTATTATTGATGTGCCGTTTGCTTTTAATAGACATGCTCCAAAAATAGGCTGTAAGTCTGTTGCTACTCCTGGGAATGGAAGAGTAGAAATTTCAATTGAGGATATTTCTTTTACACTATTTATTTCGATAGAATTTTCATTGATAACTAAATCTGCACCCATTTCTTTAAATTTCTTTAATTCCATGGGTAGACAGTCTGGATTAATCCCTTCAATTACACCTGATCCTTGTGTAGCTAAAAATGCAGCAAGATATGTTCCCGCAACAACCCTATCTCCAATTACTTCGTGGTTTGTACTTTTTAGAGAGTCAACTCCTTGAATTGTTATTTCACTTGTACCTTCACCATCGATTTGAGCACCCATATTTTTAAGCATCTTCACTAAATCAACAACTTCTGGTTCTCTTGCAGCATTTTCAATAATTGTTGTTCCATCAGCTAATACAGCTGCCAATATTGTGTTCTCTGTTGCCCCAACTGAAGCATAGGGAAGATTGATTTCAACACCTTTTAGTCCATCGGTTTTTCCAATAAGCACACCGTGATCTAGTTCAAACTTAGCACCCATTTTCTCTAGTGCCTCAATATGCATCTTGACAGGTCTTGGGCCAAGCTGATCACCACCTGGAAAAGCTATTTTAGCTTCACCCTTTCTTGCTAATAAAGGGCCTAAGACGATAATAGAAGCTCTCATCTTTTGAACAACTTCATATGGGGCTTCCACTGAAATATCTGATGGAGAATTAATTTCTAAAGTTTTTTTATCAAGTTTTGATGTTATTCCAAGAACATCAAGAACTTCTTGCATGTAATAAACATCTGCAATATTTGGGACGTTATTTATTTTATAGATTCCTTCTGAAAGTATAGGAAGAATCATCTGTTTTAAAACAGCATTTTTTGCACCAGAAACTTCAATAGTTCCTGTTAATTTTTTTCCACCAATTATTTGAATACTTTTTTCCACTAACATTGATACTACTTAAAAAATAAACGTAACAAAAGAAATGATGGACTCATTAGAAATATTTCAGGAAAATAGTCATGATGATTGCTCAAATAGACTTCTATATTTAATAAGCTCTCAAATAAATGACGATGAAACTTTTAGTATAGGATTGTCGGGTGGAAGCACTCCGAAGTTTTTTTATAAATTATTAACTGAAAAATATCAAGAATATTCGAATATTTATCTTTGGACTGTTGATGAAAGACATGTGGACAAAAATGATGAAAATTCTAATCAAAAAATGATAAATACAATTTTTGGTAATTCGAAGCTAAATATTATTGAATATGATTATCACAAAGATCCAAAGTATTCTGCAGATAGTTACACCACTGCAGTTTTAAGCAAAATTGATAGATTTAATGCAGCCATACTCGGAGTTGGAGAGGATGGTCATATTGCCTCATTATTTCCAAATACACCTGCTTTAGAGATCGACAAAAAAGGGTTTGTCGAAAATGAAGTGAATATAATCTCCAAATGGAGGATTACATCAACTTTTCAACTATTAAAAAATGTTGAGCACCTGTATTTACTTGTAACCGGTGAAAATAAAAAAGAAATTATACAACAGATTGGTAAAGAGAATAACTTGCCTGTAAATGAACTTATTCGTTTAAGAAAAAAAACAATTTTATTGACTGACCAAAAAATTTAATTATTTATATAATACTTCTAGAGTCATCTTTGTGTCAGTTTGAACCACTACACTAATCCTTCTACCCTGTTGGATGGTGACTCTATTGTTCTTAGAAGGAATCTATGTTAAGCTTCAAATTCTGTGAGTTTTAAAAATTTTTTACTAGCTCTTGTAACGTCTTCAATTTGGGGATCATCTTTTTTAATGATTAAGTATTCATTAGAAGAACTTAATCCATCTGATATAGCTATATATAGAATTTTAATAGGTGCGCTATTCATTAATATCTTTGTCAGAGCTAGAGAAGATATAGTTAAAACTGATAATATAAAAATTTTTATAATTTCCTTTTTTTGGATGGCTCTTCCGTTCTACATGTTTGGCATTGCTGAACAAACAATAACATCTTCATTAGCTGGATTGATAAATGGATCAACTCCAATTTTTGTTGCCTTTATTGCTGTTGTATTTTACAAATTAAAAGTAACAAAACTGCAAGTTTTGTATATTTTCACAGGTTTTATTGGGGTGGGGCTCATTTCTTTAAGTGAAGGCATTAATGATTTATCTTTTGATATTGGTTTTCTCTATGCTTTGATTGCCTCAGTCTCATATGGAATCGCTGTAAATATGGTAGAGCCACTAATTAAAAAATATGATTCATTAATTGTTATAAAAATGGTAATACGATATGCATTACTTATCTCACTTATAATGCTTGGGCCATCTGCATCATTTAAGCTGCCAACTGTTGAAGTTTCACTAGTTCCAATGCTTATTTTGGGTATCGGTGGTACTGGAATCGCATTTTTAACATACTACAAGCTATTAGAGAGTGTTGGCAGAATATCTAGTTCATTTATTGTATATATGATTCCAATTTTTTCTATTTTCTTTGGTTATCAATTTTTAAATGAGATAACTAATTCAATTCAGTTTGTTGGAATTGGTGTGATATTATCTTCTGCTTTTCTATACTCGAGAACTTAAGATTTTCTTATTTCCACAAATTCCGATTCAGCGACAGCTGCCAACTCTCCATTATTTAGATAAAGCTCACCCTTGTAAAGACTATTTCGACCATCAATACTTTCTCTCCATGCAACTGCAGTAACATATTCTGTAGATGGCCCAACAGGTTTTAAATATTTTATTGAAAAATTCTTATTTACTGCTTTTTGACCAAGTAGAACAGTTAGAGGGCCCATAGTGATATCTATCCATGAATCGATAATTCCTCCCAGTGTTGTTGGTAGTGGATTGAAATATCTATCACGAACAGGAAACTTACACTTTAATGTTTCATTATCTTTATCAAAATCTAAAAACTCACCTTCTAGCTCAACCCACACATTTGGTACAGGCATTCCTTCATTCTCCAAAGTGGTTTCAATATTCTCTTCAGTCATCATGTAATAATAGCAACTTATATGAATAAGCTGTCTTGACAAGCAAGACAGCTTAAACAGGGTTAATTTGGTAATAAAAAAATATTACTTTAAAGGTAAGACAGTTTATGTGCCTTTTGGATGCCAGACTGTTTTAGTTTCAAGGTAAGGAAGTATGGATGATAAGCCTTCTAAAGATGGTTGCGAAATTACTCTTTTAACTGATTCGGAAGCATTCTGCTCTATAGCTTTTAATCCGTCATTATCCAGTTCTTTGTGGAGTGCCACTAAATTTATTTCAACATGTTTACTAACATCATCAAGAACATTTTCAAATTTTCCAGAAAGTATATTCAAAGATCCAGATGGAAAATCAGAATTATTAATATCCTCCGCAAATTTTAATGCCAAAACACTATTTTCCTCAGAATATGATATTACTGAACAACCGACTGTTATGGATGGGAGGATACTCATCAGTAAGTCATTCAAAGATATATTTGAACCACTCAATGAAAAAACAACACCTATAGGGTTTTGATGTGAGATATTAAAGTATTCTTCAGAAACAGGATTAAGATTACCTGCCATTTGTTCCCATTTATCAGCTAATCCAGCAAACCAGACTATATTTTGTATCGATTCATCTATATCTTTAATTGCTTTTTGTTTTGTTAGACCGTGATCCATAAGTAGCTCAACATAGCTCTCTTTATTTCCTTCAATCATCTCTGATAAACGATAAAGAATTTGCATTCTTAAATAAGGGGTTGTTGAAGACCATTTCATAAACCCATCTTTAGACGATGTAACAGCATCTCTAATATCTTTTTTTGACGTTAATGGCAATTCATAAAATTCATTTTTTAGTTCCTTAGTATATGTTTTTCCAGATTCTGAACGAACATATTTACCATCAACATAATTTTTGTAAGTTTTTTTAATATCTATCATGATGATGCCTTTAAATAAGAAAGCAGACCATGCCTTCCGCCTTCTCTTCCAAATCCAGATTCTTTATATCCCCCAAATGGAGACGAAGGGTCAAACTTATTAAATGTATTAGCCCAGACTACACCAGCCTCAAGCCTATCTGCAGTCCACAATATTTTAGAACCCTTTTCAGTCCACACGCCAGCTGATAAACCATATTCAGTATTGTTTGCTATTTCTACTGCTTCTTCTGGAGTTCTGAAAGTTAAAGTCGTCAAAACAGGGCCAAATATCTCTTCTCTTGCGATTGAATAGGAAGGTTGAACATTAGTAAACAAAGTTGGCCTAAACCAAAATCCATTACCTGGTAATTCACATTGAGTTTGAAACAATTCACCACCATCTTCGACACCTTCATTAACTAAACTGGTTATTTTATCCAATTGTTCTTTTGAGTTTATTGCACCAATGTCAGTGTTTTTATCTAATGGGTTTCCAACTCTTAGTGATTGCATCCTTTTTTCTAATTTTTTTACGAATTGATCATGTATTGACTCTTGAAGAAGCAGCCTACTACCAGCACAACAAACATGTCCTTGATTGAAAAATATACCGTTTACTACTCCTTCGACAGCTTGATCAATTGCAGCATCTTCGTACACAATATTTGCAGCTTTACCTCCTAATTCAAGAGTTAGCCCGACGTCTCTACCAGCTAGTGATTTTTGTATAAGTTTTCCAACTTGAGTAGATCCTGTGAAAGCAATTTTGTTTATATCTTTATGATTTACTATAAGTGAACCGGTCGACCCATCTCCTGTGACTATATTGACAACTCCGGAAGGAAGACCTGCTTGTTCACATATTTCAGCAAATAGTAAAGCTGTCAATGGAGTTGTTTCTGCAGGCTTTAATACAACAGTATTTCCAGTAGCTAAAGCGGGTGCAATTTTCCACGCAAGCATTAATAAAGGAAAGTTCCAAGGTATTATTTGACCAACTACTCCATAAGGTTTCAAGCTTTTTGTTGCCCAAGACAGATCTAATTTATCTGCCCATCCCGCAAAATAGAAAAAATTAGCAGCAACCTGTGGTAGATCAAAATCTCTTGACTCCCTAATAGGCTTTCCACCATCAAGAGATTCCAACACTGCGAATTCTCTTGATCTTTCTTGAATTAGCCTGGCTATTTTAAATAGATATCTTGAGCGTTGATTTGGTGTCAGTTTAGACCAAACTTCTAACCCTTCTCTTGCAGAGTTAACTGCACTATTTATATCTTGTTTGTTTGATAATGGAACTTTTGACAACACTTCTTCAGTGGAAGGTGAAATGCTATTTATATATTTTTTACTTTTTGGTTCTACAAATTTACCACCAATATAATTTGAATATTTTTTTTTAATTGAAAGTATATCTGATGATTCTATAGATTCTGAATATTGCCAATCGATCATGTTAAATTATCCCCTAGGAAAATAATAGCCAGCTTGATAGGCCCCTGTTTTTAGTTTTTTTATTTGTTTTAATACATCGTCAAGAAGGCTTGATGCCCCAAATCTAAATAATTCTGGATTCAACCAATCAGAACCCATTTCTTCATTAATCATTACTAAATATCGAATTGCATCTTTTGCATCTCTAATACCTCCAGCTACTTTGATACCGGCTTTAATTCCTGTTTCAGACTCAAAATCCAATACAGATTTAAGCATTACATAGCAAGCTTGTCTTGAAGATCCAACAGATAGTTTACCGGTTGATGTCTTTATAAAATCAGAACCAGCAGCCAGTGAAATAAGGCTAGCTTTTCTAATATTTTCGTAAGTTTTTAAATCACCTACTTCAAGTATTGTCTTTAAGTGGACATCTTGACATACTTCTTTTAAAGCAACGATTTCATCATAAACTTTTCTATAGTCACCCTCTAGAAAAGCTTTTCTATTAATTACAATATCTATTTCATCTGCGCCAGAATCAATGGCATATTTTGTGTCTAATAATTTTGACTCCATTGGTACTTGTCCACTGGGAAAATAGGATGATACTGCAGCTACTTTAACATTTGAATTTTGCACTTTCTCTTTAGCAATTCCAACTAATGAAGGATAAACACAAACTGCTGCAACACTTGGTACTGAATTGTCTAGAGGATTAGGCTTAATAGCTTTAGCAACCATTTGAGATATTTTGCCTTCAGTATCTTCACCTTCAAGAGTGGTTAAGTCACACATTGAAACAATCATATTTAAAGCTTCTAATTTTGAGTCTTTTTTTATACTTCTTGTTGCAAGTGAACTGACTCTTTCATTTAACCCAACTGAATCAATACGTGATTCATGTACCATTTCCAGAACACTGGACCACTCTATTGATACATCAGAGGTTTTAATATTTCCCATAATTTTATGCTAAATGATTATATTTTTTTTAGTAGTACTAATTAATCTAACGCCTTGACATTTTCTGGCTGAAGTTGAATAGAGTCTTTTTCAACCTCTGCAATGCCGCCAAATACAGCAAACATGTTTTCCCAATTATCGATTTTATCTAAAATCTTTTTAGCTGTTTCAGAGTTTGTTTTTTCAATATGGACTTCCAATAATGTTTTTAGTTCTAATTTATCAATATCTGACATTTTTTTATATTCAGGAGCTGTTTCTGAGATGTACTGATCAAAGTTTTTTTGCGTTTTTAGAACGATTGCTTTTCCTCCAGTCATTCCAGCAGCAAAATTAAATCCTATGTTTCCAAGAATGACTAAAGTGCCTCCTGTCATGTATTCTGCACCATGAGCACTACAGCCTTCAACAACTCCAATTGCACCACTATTTCTTACTCCAAATCTTTGACCTACTGTGCCAGCAATAAAAAGTTGTCCTCCAGTAGCACCGTAGAGAATTGTATTTCCAGCAGCATGATATGCACCTTGCATTTTTCTTCCTTGAGGAATAATCGTAACACTTCCCCCACCCATGCCCTTTGCAACATAATCATTGGCATTACCAGTTAATTTCAAATTAATACCATCTCTAATAAATGCTCCAAAGCTTTGTCCGGCTGCACCAGATAAACTAATTGTTGTTGGGTGTTCTGCAAGTTTTGTTGATAGCTTCCTCAATGTAATTTCTCCAGACAATCTGGCACCAATACTCCTATCTTCATTTGAAATTGGATATTGAAGGAATGATTTCTCTCCTCTCTCTACAAATCTAATAACTTCAGAAGTAATTCTTCTTGATAGACGACCTTCACTATGCCTGATAAAACCTGGATGTTTTTCCTCTATCGAAAAGTTCATCAATATTTTATGAAGGCTTTTAGATAAATCACTATTTGAAATCTTTAATCCTAAAAGATCTGCTCTACCTAGTAAATCTTCAATGTCGCTTACACCAAATTTATCTAGATACGCCATGACATCATTAGCTATGAATTTAAATAATTGTACGACTTGCTCGGGAGCACCTGGAAATTTAGCTCTTAGATTTTCATCTTGGGTTGCTATACCTACAGGGCAGGTATTTTCATGACACTGTCTGACCATTTTGCACCCAAGAGCTAATAAAGGCAGTGTTCCAAATCCAAATCGATCTGCACCTAATATTGTTCCAATTATTACATCTTTTGCAGACCTTAGACCTCCATCAACTTCAATCAAAACTTTATGTCGCATGTTGTTTTTTACTAGAGCTTGATGTGTTTCACTTAATCCGAGTTCCCATGGTGAACCTGCATGCTTAATACTTATCCAAGGACTTGCTCCTGTACCACCATCACTACCAGCAATAGTTATAATATCCGCACCAGCTTTTGCAACTCCAACTGCAATTGTTCCAACTCCCGGTTCAGATACAAGCTTTACTGAAACAGGATTATTTGGATTAAATGTTTTTAAATCATATATTAATTGAGCTAAATCCTCAATTGAATATATATCATGATGTGGAGGAGGGGAAATAAGTGTGACTCCTTCAACAGTATGCCTTAACTTTGCAATGTGTTTATCAACTTTAAAACCAGGTAACTGTCCACCTTCACCAGGCTTAGAACCTTGAGCCATTTTAATTTGAAACTCTTCTGCTGAAGCAAGGTAATCAGGTGTGACACCAAATCTTCCAGAAGCAATTTGCTTTATTTTTGAATTTCTTTCATTATTAAATCTCGCTGGATCCTCTCCACCCTCACCAGAGCCTGATTTTCCTCCAATTTGATTAATGGCAATTGCTAAAGCCTGATGGGCTTCTTCAGAAAGTGCACCAAGAGACATTGAGCTAACAGTAAATTTCTTGAATAATTCTTTCAATGAATCTTCTTCTAGAACAACATTATTGTTAGTAGTTTCTGGAAGTGAAAATAAATCTCTTAGCTGTACATCATCTCTGTCTTCAAGTGTTTCAAGATAGCTATGCCAGTCTGACAACTCACCAGACCTAACCGCTTTTTGGAGCTTTAAAACAGTTTTTGGTGAAGTTACATGTGTTTCTGCACCTTTCTTATGCTTATAGAAGCCGCCAATACCATTCAGGATTTCTTGACGTTCTTCTAGCTTGTATATTCTTAAATTATCATTGAAGTATTCAAACCCAAAACCTTCAGTTCTAGTTTTTGAAAATTTGAAAACATTATTAACAAGCTCATGGTTGAGTCCAATAATTTCAAATAGCTCTGAACCTCTGTAAGAAGATATTGTACATATGCCCATTTTTGACATAATTTTTAATAGTCCTTTATTTAATGACTTTCGGTAGTTTTCCTGTGCTTGTTCTATGGAAATATTTAAAGATTCATTCTGAATAGATAATTCTCTTACTTTCTCTAAAGCTAGATACGGCCATACAGCGGAAGCTCCATAAGAAATATGGCATGCCACATCGTGAGAGTCTCTAATCTCACCAGAAACTGAAATTAATGATGCTTTAAGTCTTATTCCAGCGTCAATTAAATAATGGTGAACTTTACCTACAACCATCAAAGAAGGAACAACGGAATCACCTGATTTAATCTCTCTATCTGAAAATATAATTACCGATTTATTGTTTTCTATAATTTCTGATTTAACTTGTTCACAAATGACTTCTAAAGCTTCTTCTAGCGTTTGATTCTCTTTAATAAAAGTCGTAGAAATAACAATTGTTTTATTTTTTAAGCTTTTGTTCTGTGTTAGGGCATCAAATGATGCTCTACTTAAAATTGGAGAATCCAAAGATATGAGGTTAGCTTGCTGAGCTGTTTCTTTTAAAATTGACCCTCTCTTGCCTAGGTAGGTCTTAGTGGACATAACAAATCTCTCACGAATCGGATCAATCGGAGGATTTGTAACTTGTGCAAATAATTGATGAAAATACCTTGATAATCTTGGATTATTCTTACTCATAACTGCCAAGGAAGTATCATTTCCCATTGAACCAGTAGGTATGTCCCCTTTTAACATAGGCATTAGAATTAATCTTTCTTCCTCTGGTGTATATTCGTAGAAATCTGAGAGGCCCTCAACGTCTACTGTATTATCTTTTTTTTCATTAAAAGATTGATCAACTTCAAGTGGTTTAGAGTTTACCCAATCTATATATGGATTTTTTTCACTAAGTTTTGTAATAACCTGACTTTCATCAAGAAGCTCATCATTTTCAATCCTATACCTAATTGTCTGTCCAGGTTCTAATTGAGCTGTTTTATATGCACCTGCTTCAACTGAAGGACAAATGCCTACTTCTGATGCGGCTAATACATACCTATCTGAGACCATCCAACGCATAGGTCTTAATCCACTTCTATCAAGACCAGCAATAATATCTCTTCCATCTGAAGCAACAACTGCTGCCGGCCCATCCCAAGGTTCAGTTAAAAATGAGTGGTATTGATAGAATGCCTTTTGTTTCTTCGTAAATCGCGGATTATTTTCCCATGCTGAAGGTATAAGCATTTCTTGAGAGTGGGCAAGAGTTCGACCAGACCTGACCAATAACTCAATTGCATTATCAAGCTGTCCTGAATCAGAGATAGATTGGTCAATGAAAGGCTTAAGTCTCTGAATGTCATCTTTCCAGTACGAAGATGTTGCATCAACTTCTCTAGCTTTCATCCATGAATAATTAGATTGTATTGTATTGATTTCACCATTATGGGCAAGCATTCTAAACGGTTGAGCTTTGTCCCAAGTAGAAGAAGTGTTTGTAGAAAATCTTTGATGAAAAATACCAAACCTTGTTTTATAAAGCGGATTTCTTAAATCCCAGTAAAAATCTGCTGTTTGTTTTGCAGTAAAAAGACCTTTGTAGACCACTGTCTTTGAAGAACAGGAATTTATATGTATGTTTAGAAAATCTATTTCAGCAATTTTTCGTTCAAGAGTTTTTCTAAATAAATATAACTTCTTTTCAAAATCTTTA
>CACKFQ010000003.1 GCA_902599555.1 uncultured Candidatus Actinomarina sp.
CTTTTAATGTTGTTTAAAATCGTAGTTTTACCAACACCCATAAACCCACATAAATAAAATGAATTATTCATTTTCATATTTCATGGACCATGTTTTATTTGCCAAATTAAAACTATCAAGAGTTATATCTTTTATTTCATTAATTCGTTTAAAAATTACTTCTTTATTATCTCCGCCTGTATTTTCAATCAGGGAATTTAAAAGATCTATAGATATTACACTTTCAAAAATAGGCACAGCCCTAGGGACAGCACAGGTGTCAGACCTTTCATAGGTAGTTTCTGTCTCTTTCTGTGATGCCAGATCAACACTCTTTATAGGAGTCAAAGTTGTACTTATAGGTTTTAAATAAGAAGTTATCATAATAGGCTCTCCTGTTGACATGCCTCCCTCAAATCCGCCTAGGTTATTTGTAATTCGTTCAACATTTTGTTCGTTTAAAACTATTTGATCTTGTACGGCAGTACCAAAATCTTTAGATGCCTCTATACCACTGCCAACCTCAACTGCTTTAACGCTCTGTACAGACATCATTGATGAGGCAAGTTTTGCATCTAGCTTTCTATCAAAATGAACATAGCTACCGCAACCTGCAGGAAAATTTTTTGCAACTAATGTTATAGAGCCACCTAAAGTGTCTTTTTTCTTTCTTGCCTTTAAAATTTCATCTATCATTAATTCACTTGTTTCCTTATCTGGACAGGACACTTCAGATTCATCAACAAGTTTTTTAATTTGTTCTATGTCTTCTAAATTAATATTTTCTAACTTTTGCTCACCAATGGACGAAACATAGCCAACAACTTCAACTCCAAGTTGATTTAAAATTTGATGACAGATAGCTCCAATTGCACATCTAATTGCAGTTTCACGAGCACTTGCTCTTTCAAGTGAAAGCCTTATATCATCATGTTGATACTTAAATGTCCCGACTAAGTCAGCATGTCCTGGACGAGGAACTACGAAAGGTTCTATTTCTTTATCCTTCCAATTTTTCCAGTCTTTATTGATTATCTTTATTGCTATCGGACCACCTGTTGATAAATTATTAATGACACCAGATGTAACTAAAACCTCATCTTTTTCAATATTCATTCTTCCGCCAGAACCTAAAGATTTTTGCCTTCTTGCTAGAAACTCGTCGATATAATTTTTACTTACTTCAAAATTTGATGGAATGCCTTCTATAATTGCTGTTAATTCTGGTCCATGACTCTCACCAGCAGTCAAATATTTAATTTTCATGATCTATCCTTTCTAAAATTTCCTTGTAAGCTTCGTTAAATTTAATACTTTGTCCTGTCCATATGTTAAACGATGAAATTGCTTGAGCAATTAACATTATTGTTCCATCAATGGATGTTACATTTTTAGGAAGTTCACTTGTTAATTTCTTTGATACGCCATATCCAAAGTTATAGAACAATTCTAATTTTGAGAAATTTAGAAGACTCATTGGAAGTTTTTCGTTTTCATATGGTGGCATTCCCAGTGGCGTAGTATTTATAATGACCTCAATATCACCAGCAATCTCATTGAGATCTGAATAAGTTAAGTCTCCATCCTTTTTATTTCTAGACACTATGTAAACCTTATTATTTTCTGATAACGTATACTGTGCAGTCTGAGCACTTCCTCCACTGCCAAGAATAAGAACATGTTTGTCGTTAATATCAAAATTTAAAAATTCAAAAGTTTGATTAATACCATCCACATCTGTGTTTGATAATGAAACAATATTGTCATCTACTTTTACGGTATTTACAGCTTTAATATTATCAACTGCTAATGACCTCGAAACATTTTTTAAATCTTTAGATAAGTTATAAATGTTTTCTTTATGAGGAATTGTTATGTTATAACCATCAAAATTATTATTTAAACTTTCAAAGATATCTAAAGTAAAATTTTCAATTGGTAATTTTTTATAAGTAATATCAACATTAGAAATCTCCGAGAGAGTTTGATGTATATTTGGAGAAAATGTCTTTATTAATGGCCAACCTATTATCCCTAATCTAATTGTCATAATTTGCTCCAATTTTTTCAAGATCTGAAAAAAAACTAGGGTATGAATCTGAAATACAATTTATGTTATCTGGTTTAATTCCTTCATTAATTGCTAGGTTTGCAATTACACCAGTCATAGCTATTCTATGGTCCTCAAAAGTTTTAATTTGTCCTGATTTGAGTTTTTGAGGACCTTTAACTTTAAACCCATCAGGGTTAACCTCTATTTCTCCATCAAGAGTTTTAATAAATTTTTCCATAGATTCTATACGGTCTGATTCTTTTAGTCTCAACTCACCTGCACCACTAACGGTAGTTACTCCCTTTGCTTGAGTTGCCAAAAGGGTAAATATTGGAAATTCATCTACCATGTCAGATACGTCTTCTTTACTAACCTTGATAGCAGAGAGGTTGGATTTTGAAACATGTATATCTCCTACTGATTCATTATTTTTGACTTCTAAATTTTCGATTGATATTTTTGCGTTCATTCTCTTTAATATCTTGAGGAAACCAATTCTTCTCTCATTAAGTAAAACATCTTTGATGATTAATTTTTTACTTTTCATTAGCCCAAGTGCTATCAAAAAAGCTGCTGAAGAAGGATCTCCAGGAACAATATAATCCATACTTCTAAGGCTTTGTACAGGCTCTATTGTTATAGAATTACCAAGTCTTACTGTATTTACTCCCATTAAATTTAACATTCGTTCAGTGTGATCTCTTGTTGGCAACTCTTCAGTAACAGTCGTAGGAAATTCATCATGATATAGTGATGCAAGAAGAAATCCACTTTTAACTTGTGCACTTGGTTTGTCTGAATGAATGCTTTCAAATTTATAATCTTTTGGTTCAAAATTAATTGGTAATTTACCATTCGAATCTTTTATACCAGCACCCTTTTCATTGAGCGGCTTAACTACTCTCTTCATTGGGCGATTGATTAATTGAGGACTACCAGTTAATTCAGTGCTGAAATTTTGTTTTGACAGTAGACCTATAAGAAGCCTTGCGGTTGTGCCAGAATTTACTGCATCAAGTGAATTATTAGGTTGTTTTAAGCCACGTAACCCTACTCCGTGAATCTCAACTTCACTGTTGTTTGTTTCATTTATTTCTACACCTAATTGTCTAAAAATCTGTATCGTGGCTTTAGTATCTCCTGACAATAAAATATTTTTGATTCTTGAAACTCCAGTTGCTAAAGAGCAGAGAATTACTGCTCGATGAGAAAGAGATTTGTCACCAATAATACTCAAAGTACCTTGAATTTTCACTATGTGAGGTCTCTTTCTCCAAATTTGTCTGCTAACGCCCTACGCCAATCAACAGTATCTGACAAATAATCTAACATAATTTTTTCGTCATTAATTTTTTGAATTTTTTCAAGTTCTGATATTAATTTATCAATTAAATCTTTGACATTGTCAACATTTGTTAAGTACATATCAGAAATCATATTTGGTGAAGTCCTAGATAGACGAGTAGCTCCATCAAAACCCCCGGAAGCTAAATTTATCAATTCGTTTAAATCTTGTTCTTTCATAGCAAGCGACACTAAGGCTGAACTTAGAATATGCGGCAAGTGACTTGTCAATGAAATTAACTCGTCGTGTTTAGATTGATCAATCCATATCTCTTTAGATTTAATAGCTCGTACAAATTCTGAAACTATTGCTTTGCTTTGTTCATCTGTTGACTTTGTTTCACATAGCAAAAATGGTGCACCTTCATACATTTCAGGAGTCGGCACCCATGTACTATTATCAGCAACACCACATAATGGATGTCCACCTATTGAAGGAATGGTAGATGTATCCATTTTTTTACATATAAGCTCTTTTGTACCTCCCAGGTCAACAATAGCTTTTGTTTTCAGAGATAATGGTGAATCAAAATAGTTGATAATTTCATTTATAGGTGTAGCCAAAACGGTAAGATCATAATCTATTGATTCTTTATGATCCAGCGAAAGAGCACCGAGCTCTTTTGCACGCCCTACATTTTTTTCTGAAATATCAGATCCACTTACTTTAATGCCACTATTAACCAACTTGATTCCCAAATTAGTTCCCATTAAACCAAGACCAATAATATGAACTTTATTTAGCATTAAAGTGACCTTCCGACCGCCTTTGCGACAATCGATGCTTTGCTTATCAAAGTTTCTAATTCGCTAGGTAGTAACGCTTGTGGGCCATCACATAAAGCTTCTTCCGGCCTTGGGTGAATTTCAATTAATAACCCATCAGCCCCAGCAGCTATAGCTGCTAACGCAACTGGTTCAACTAAAGTATTATCACCTGTCGCATGACTAGGATCAGCAATTACAGGTAAATGACTGTTCTGCTTCAAAAAAGGAATAGCATTTATATCAAATGTATTCCTTGTGGCTGTCTCATATGTTCTAATCCCTCTTTCACACAACATAACATTCTCATTTCCTCTAGATAAGATGTATTCACTTGCAAGTAATAACTCATCCAATGTTGCAGACATTCCTCGTTTTAACAAAACAGGAAGCTCTGATTCACCAACAGCTTCGAGGAGTTTGAAATTCTGCATGTTTCTTGCACCAATTTGTAGAACATCTACATATTTTTCCATCATTGATAAATGTTGCGCATCCATTATTTCACTAAAGAGAGGTAATGAAGTTATTTCGGAGGCCTCCTTTAGCATTTTTAATCCATCTTCACCCAATCCCTGGAAACTATATGGAGAAGTTCTTGGCTTAAATGCACCACCTCTCAAACCATTTGATCCTGCATCCTTTGCAGCCATTGCAGTTTCAATTGTTTGTTCCTGTGTCTCCGCACTGTCTGGGCCAGCAATAATTGCGATTTCATCACCACCAATGGTTAGGTTTTGTACTTGAATAATGGAATTTTTCTTTTTGTAGTTTTTGCTCGCAAGTTTATATGGTTTTCCTACTGGAATAACTCGACTCACATTTGGTAAAAGCTTCATCACGGCTCGGTGATCATCATTCACTTTTCCACTAACTGCCACAACACTTCTTTCAACACCGTTGATAACAAGTGGTTCATGTCCTTGCTGTATGGCTTTTTCTTTTACTTTTTCAATATCTTCATCAGTATGAGACTGCTTCATTACTACTATCAATTTTCCTCCTCAAAATAAAAAAATCGGGCTTTTGCCCGATTTCACACAACGTACTTTAGGGCAACCTATATGTGCTCTCTAAAGTAAAAGTATGTGTTATTTAATTTCATTAACAAGTATGTTAGCAGACTATATAGCTTTGCAAATAAATTTTTATCTATCAGGTCTTAACTTTTTTGCATCGTCTAAATAGACATGATTAATTACTTCTAAATCTTTATTTATGTAGATCAATATGCGAATGCACCCTGAAAGGTCACTATTTATATTTGGTGCAAGAGTATCTATAGCGGCAATAGATGTCATTCCAAGCTCTCTAAATGCTTTTGCTGGAAAAGCTTCAGTAATGTCATTAGTTACTGTAAAAATAACAAATTCAATATCATTTTCAGTTATTGCATTATTAATTAGAATTTCATTAATAAGTTTTTTTGAAGAAGACATAATGCTTTCTTCATTGTTTTTTACAACTGCAATTGCTCCACGTATGCTTTTCATAATATTTGTTTACTATATAAAAAGAGTGGACTGATGTCCACTCTTTTTTAATTCTTAGATATAAATTGATTACATCATACCTTCCATGCCGCCCATTCCACCTGGAGGCATTGGTGGTTCATCTTCTGGCTCTTCTGCAATTAATGCTTCTGTCGTTAATACCAAAGAAGCTATTGAAGTTGCATTTTGTACAGTTGATCTTGTTACTTTGGCAGGATCAATTACACCCTCTTTAACTAGATCAGTTGTCTCACCAGTTGCAGCATTAAGTCCTACATTACCTTTTTCAGATTTAACTTTCTCAACCATAACGCCACCTTCATAGCCAGCATTTACCGCTATTTGTCTTAGTGGAGCTTCAAGAGCTTTTTGAACAATGTTCCTTCCAACTATTTCGCCCTCTGTTCCGCCAGAAATCTTATCTACTGAATCTTGTGCCCTAATTAATGTGACACCTCCACCAGCAACTATTCCTTCTTCAACAGCAGCTCTAGTAGCAGCTAGAGCATCCTCAATTCTCATCTTTTTTTCTTTTAGCTCGACCTCGGTTGCAGCTCCTACTTTAACAACAGCTACTCCACCAGATAATTTTGCTAATCTCTCTTGAAGTTTTTCTTTATCCCAGTCAGAGTCTGATTCGTCAATCTCAGCTTGAATTTGCTTAACTCTGCCTTCAACATCAGCTTTCTTTCCTTTGCCGTCAACAATTGTTGTGGCATCTTTTTTCACAACAACTCTTGCAGCTTCACCTAGCATGTCTACAGTTGTGTTTTCAGTCTTCAAACCAAGTTCTTCTGAAATAACTTCTCCGCCAGTCAAAATAGCAATATCTTGTAACATTGCTTTTCTTCTTTCACCAAATCCAGGAGCTTTTACTGCTACAGAGGTAAATGTTCCTCTTAATTTATTAACTACTAAAGTAGCTAACGCTTCACCTTCAACATCCTCTGCGAGGATTAAAAGTGGCTTTCCTGAATTCATTACTTTTTCAAGTAATGGCAATAAGTCATTTACAGCTGTTATTTTGGAATTAACAATTAAAATATATGGATTCTCTAAAACTGCTTCTTGCCTATCAGCATCAGTTACAAAATAAGGAGATATAAATCCTTTGTCAAACTGCATTCCATCTGTGAATTCGAGCTCCATACCAAAAGTTTGGCCTTCTTCAACAGTGATAACTCCATCTTTACCAACTTTGTCCATTGCTTCTGCAATTGTTTCACCGATTTCAGTATCTGCAGCAGAAATTGATGCTACTTGAGCAATTTCATCTTTTCCACCTATTGACTTTGAAAATCCAGCAATGAAGTCTGTTACAGCTTTTGATGCTTCTAGCATGCCTCTTTTGACTTCCATGGGATTTACACCTGTTGCAACAGCTTTCATGCCTTCATTTACCATTGCTTGAGCAAGCACTGTAGCAGTTGTTGTACCATCACCAGCTACATCATTAGTTTTAGATGCAACTTCTTTTGCGAGCTGAGCACCCATGTTTTCATATGGATCTTCTAGATCAACTTCTTTTGCAATTGTTACTCCATCGTTAGTGATTGTTGGAGCACCCCATTTTTTTTCTAAAACTACGTTTCTACCCTTTGGACCAAGTGTTACTTTTACAACATCTGCTAGTTTATTAACACCAGCTTCAAGTCCTTTTCTTGCTACTTCATTAAAAACTAATGTCTTTTTAGCCATGAACTTCTCCTCTTACTTACTTACTTTTGCAAGAATATCTCTACTTGAAAGAATAAGATACTCTGTGCCTTCAACTTTAATTTCTGTACCACCATATTTTGAGTAAACGACTTTGTCGCCTTTTTCAACATCTGGTTTAATTTTTTCGCCACTATCATTTGGCTCTCCTGGACCAACTGCTACAACTTCACCCTCTTGTGGTTTTTCTTTCGCAGTATCAGGTATATAGATCCCTGATGGGGTCTTACTGTCTTCTTCTGACAAAGGTTTTACTACAACTCTGTCTCCTAGTGGTTGAAGATTCATATATATTTACCTCCTAAATAAATATCTACATTGTGAATTTAATACTGTCTTGTTTATATATGTAAATAAATTATTTAAAAATTAAGCAATTATTGAGCTTAAACGGACATCATCAGCATTTATGTCATTTGTTATTAAATTATTTTGAGCAGCAACACAAATCATTGCAGCATTATCAGTAGATAACTTTGGTGTTGGTAAGTAGATATTAAGGTCATTATTTTCTGCAAAAATATTCATTTTTTCCCTGAGTCTTGAATTAGCCATCACTCCTCCACCGCCAGAAATATTTTTAACACCCGTTTCATTAACTGCTTTAACAAAATTTGATAATAATGAATCAACAATAGCCTCTTGATAAGATGCAGCAAAGTCAGCTTTTGTTACTTTGTCATTTGGATCTAGATTGTTCAAAAAATTTGTTGCAGCAGTTTTTAAGCCTGAAAATGAATAGTTATACTCATGCTTTGTTTTTGGTCGGGGAAGCTCTATTTTGTTAGGATCTCCACCTTCACCTATTTTTTGAATAGCAGGACCTCCTGGAAAACCGAATCCACAAAACCTAGATAATTTGTCAAAGGCTTCACCCGCTGCATCATCTATCGTTGTACCTAATAATTGGTAATTATCCCACTCTTCAACTAGTACAATTTGTGTATGGCCACCTGAAACTAAAAGTGTCATAAATGGTGGTTTCATTGTTCTATTTTCAATTAATGGTGCTGCCAAATGTCCTACCATATGGTCAACAGTTAGAAATGGTTTATCTATGGACCAAGCTACTGACTTAGCAAAATTATATCCTACTACAAGACTTCCAACGAGACCGGGGCCATCTGTAGTTGAAACTATATCAATATCTGAAATTTGTAAATTTGCACTATTTAATGACGCATGAAATATATTTCTTATCATCTCAGCATGTGCTCTTGATGCAACTTCAGGAACTACACCTCCAAATTTTTCATGTATATCTACTTGTGATGAAATAGTATTTACTAACAATTCGTCACCTTTTAATATCGCAATAGCTGTTTCATCGCATGATGTTTCAAATCCAAGAATTATTTGGTCGTCAAGCATAAATTTTCTCCAAGTGAAATAAGTTAGCATCTTCATTTACATAATAATTTTTTCTAACACCATACTGTTTGAATCCAAAAGACTTATACAAACTCATAGCTATATCATTCGACTGCCTGACTTCCAATAATATTTTGTTAAAATCAGATACCTCAAAATAAGAAATTAGCTCCTGTGTAAGTTTTTTTGCAATTGAATTATTTCTATGACTTTCCAAAACTCCGATTCCTAAAATATGAATATCAAAAAACGTTTTTTGAATTGCAAGATACCCAACAATTTGATTGTCTTGTTCAAAAACCCAATATACAAACTCTCCATTATTAATTTTGTTGTTAATCACAACACTATCCCAAGCAGTCTCAAATAAACTTTTTTCTAATTTTGCTAACTTATCTGCTAATTCAATTGTTGATCTTTCAATTTTCTTAATCATGGAAGTTAACCTTGCCTTCTAAACTTTTTGTTGAAAAGGATACGTCAGGTTCTCGCATATATTCAAGCCTGACTTCGTTAAAATTTGGAAAATCATTATTTTTAAATAATTCTTTTCCAATATTAAAAATATTTTCAGACGAGACATGTTCTGGAGAACCAAATTTAATATATGAATTTTCACCGAATAAATTTTCATTCAAGTTGTGCCAATCACCTACTACAAGTTTTTTATCATTATCTTCTTCTAATTTAATCTTTAGTATTTCAGCATTTAGAACCTCAGGTTCAGAATCTCTAACAACTCCACCCGGTACTGGCTTATATAAACAAAAAGCGTATTCCTCTCTCTTAATATCAATAATTGTACAAATTTTTCTATGACCAGTGTGTGCTGCAAAAGCTAATGCGTCTAGTCCATTTACAGGTACCAATGGGATTCCTAGGCTGCCACATACTCCCTGTGCTACTGCTAAACCAATTCTTAGGCTTGTGTAATAACCAGGACCAATATCAAGATACACTACACTAATGTCGGACTTTTCTATTCTCGACTTCTTTGTTATTTCATCGATTGATTTCATCAATAAATTTGTAGTACCATTTTCTGATAAAACTGAGCTGGTAGAAATCAACTTATCATCGTGAATGGCTACAGAAATATATTTGCCTGAAGTTGAAATGGATAAGCTATACATTTATAAAAATCTCTCTAGTGTGTTCATCGACTACATTAATTTCAATCAAATCCATTATAGGAATATTTGCTTCAGCCATTAAATTTGCCCACTCAATTACTACTAAAGTATTTTCTTCATTTAATGGTAAATCTAAATCAATAAACTCGGACCAACTACCAAGGCGATACAAATCTACATGGAATATTTTAATTTCGCCAACTTCATAATTTTTGACAATATTAAAAGTTGGAGAAGTAACAACATCATTGCATCCAAAGAATTTTATAATTTTTTTTGCGATAGTAGTTTTACCCGCTCCTAGAGGACCTGACAATCCAATTATTTTTGGAAGAATTAAACTTTTTAAATAACTGTCAAGAAAGCTATCTAAATCATCTTCTTTAATTAGATTACTCAACTTCAAATCTTTCAAGTCTTTTAGACATATTAGTCAAAATTTCCCACTCAATTGTTTTATTCCACTGAGCTATGTCAGATACGGAAATATTCAATTTTCCGTCCATAGAATTGCCTAAAACAGTCACTTCATCGTCAATTTGAACATTTGCATCCGTAACGTCAAATAATATTTGATCCATTGTGACCCGGCCAATTAAATTACAAAATTGATTATTTACAATGACTTTTCCATCAGGAAATGAATTCCAAGGATACCCATCACCATATCCAATAGGTGCAGTCGCAATAATTGAGTCTCTGGATAGTCTTTGAGCTTTTCCATAAGAAACTGCCTCACCTTTTTTTCTTACTTGTAAATTAGAAATTCTTGTCTTGATTTCCATAGTTGGTATCAGATCGTTTTTATTTTCAACTGCTGTAATTTGAACACCATATGCAGCAATCCCAACTCTTGCCATATTAAAAGAATTATCTAGTTTGTATAAAGTTGATGCTGAGTTATCTACATGTAAAAGCATGTTGGTTGAATCTATATCTGAAATAGTCTTTTCAAATAATTCAATTGATTTTTTAGTCTCGGTTTCATCAGTATCCGCCATAGGAAAGTGAGTACATATTCCTATAAGATTTAAATCTGAGTCAACTATTTTTTTATATAAGTCATAAAACTTTTCTGGAGGACATCCTAATCTGTGCATTCCAGTATCAATTTTGAGATGAACGCTATATTCATCTCCTGTCTCAATCAAAGTATCAATAAAGCTCTCGTTGTATACAGTAAGATTAATATCATTTTCCTTTATATTTTCTAACTGACTTTTTGATGGCTCAGCAAGTAATAATACCCTTGATTCTTCATATACTTTTTTAACTTGTATTCCTTCGTCAACAGAAGCAACAGCAAACCATTTAATACCAGATTCTTTTGCATTTTTTACGGCCCACTCCAGACCATGGCCATAAGCATTTGCTTTGACAACTAAACAAAGCTCTTTTCTAGATAAATTTTTAAGTACTTCTAAATTATGAAGAAAACTTTTTTTATTTAGGTATATATACCCTCTATCCATTTTTATTTTTCTATTCTGAATCCTTTTCGCTTTTTGGTTTTCGTGAACCAAGCGCTGCTCCAATTGCAACCCCTACAGCTATCCATGTTGGTTCATTTGTAGCAGCAAAAAGTGCAACCCCTATTGCTGTGCAAACACCAATCCAATTTCCAACGTTGTTTGAATTTGTTGATTTATTATTCATTTTTATTCCACTGTCACTGATTTTGCTAGATTTCTTGGCTGATCAATTGACTCACCATTAAGGTTAGCAACATGATAAGCAATGAACTGGAGTGGAATTATGGATATGACTGTAGTTAAAATTTCATTACTATCTGGAAGGGTGACATATTCGTCAGATATATTTTCTAATTTTTCTGATTGATTATCACCAATTGCTATGACATAAGCTCCTCTAGCAATAACCTCTTGTACGTTACTAGTTGTTTTGTCTAACAAGTGATTTTGACTAGCAGTTACAATTATCGGAGTTCCGTCTTCAATTAAAGCTAAAGTTCCGTGTTTTAGTTCTCCAGCTGCCAACGCTTCTGCATGTAAGTAAGAAATTTCTTTTAATTTCAAAGCACCCTCTGCTGCAAGTGCGTAATCTAGCCCTCTACCAATAAAATAAATATCATTCTTTTTATAAATTTTTTCAGATATATCTTTTATTTGTTTCTCACAATCCATAGTCTCTTCGATCAATTTTGGTAGTTCGGCAATCTCATCAAAAGAAACATCTAATTTATTTTGAGAATCCCAATGTTTAGCTAACAGTAATTGTCCAACTAACATTCCAAGATAGGCTTTAGTTGAAGCTACACCTATTTCTGGGCCAACGTGTAAGTAAAAAACACTGTCAGCCATTCTTGCTAACGAGCTGCCCACAACATTCACTAAAGCAAGCACATGAGCATCATTTTCCTTTAAAAGCTCTGTTGCAGCAATGGTGTCCATGGTCTCACCAGATTGTGAAATTACAATGCCTAAATCGTTTTTGCCAACTATTGGTTCTCTATATCTAAATTCCGAAGCAAGTTCGACACTGACGGGAACTCCTAAAACTTTTTCAAAAAGGTCTTTTCCGAATAAACCAGCATGGTAAGCAGTGCCGCATGCAACTATCCAAATTTTTTCATACTTTGATGCTTCATCTTGTTTAATTGGAATCTCTTTAGAAGTTGTTTCAAGTCTTCCAGAAATGGTTCGTTCTATTACTTCTGACTGTTCAAGTATTTCCTTGTACATAAAGTGGTCATACCCAAGCTTTTCAGCTTCGGAAACCTCCCAGTCTATTTCTTGAATTTCTCTTTCAATTTGGTTCAATTCTGAATCAAACAACTTATATTGACCATTTTTAATTTCTACAAAATCTCCATTTTCCAAAAAAATCATTTTATTTGTGTGTTCTAAAATAGCTGCTGAATCAGATGCTAAAAATACTTCGTTTTCTCCAACACCTAAGACAAGAGGGCTCATTAAACGGCCTGCAACAATAGTTCCTTCTTCTTTTGTAGTAGTTACAACAAGAGCATATGTGCCTTCTAAAGTTTTTGCTACATCAGTTACAGTTTTCAACAATTGACCATTCCATTTTCTACTTAACTCAACTGCAACAACCTCTGTGTCAGTATCAGATTTAAATTCAAAACCTTCTTCTAAAAGATCTTTCTTAATTTCTGCATAGTTCTCGATTATTCCATTATGAATGATTGCAAATTCTTCACTATCGTCAGAATGTGGATGAGCATTAACATCATTTGGAACTCCATGAGTTGCCCATCTTGTATGACCAATACCTATATTGCCTTTAATATTACTATCTTTTAAATGATTTTTTAAAACGTCCAGTTTACCTTCTTTTTTTTCAACAGTAATTTTGTTACCATCAGAAATTGCAATTCCAGCTGAATCGTACCCTCGATACTCTAAACGTGATAAACCATTAATTAGAATTGGTAATGGTTCTTTTGGGCCTGAATACCCGACTATTCCACACATTATATCTCCATTCCAACGAGCAGGTTAAAACAAAGACTGCTGTAAATTGTCTCTGTTCACAGATTTCTCTATGTTTTTAAACAATTTATTACGACTGCAGAGCCGAGTATGCATCCGCCGAATGTTTCGATAACATACTTCCTCGTCACCTTTTTCAAGGCCTGGCGCTAATTGCTCGTTATTACAATTATAAGAAACTTATTTAAGTTTGTAAGAAGTTTTTAATTTTGTTGACTAAATTTTCACTGAATTTCTCAACAGATTCTTCCTCACTAGCCTCGACAAGCACTCTAAGAAGGGGTTCTGTGCCAGAATTTCTTATTAAGTATCTACCGTCTAAATTTTCTTCCTCTGACAATTTCCTTCCAATATTATCTAATTTTTCTAGTTGCTTTATATCCGGCATACTGTTTAGTTCTATATTGATTAGCTTTTGCGGATATTCTTTAATATTGTCCTCACGAAATTGAGATAAAGTGGTTTTAAAAAATGATAAAGCTTTTAAAGAATATATTAAAGTAAGAAGACCATCACCTACCGGAAGCTTGTCAGAAATTATAATATGTCCAGATTGCTCTCCACCAATAGAAGCGTTGCTTTCTAACATTGCTTCGGCAACATATTTATCTCCAACAGCTGTTTCAATATTTTTAAAATTATTTTTTTCCATTGCAGTTTTAAATCCAAAATTAGACATAACAGTTGAAACAACAACATCATTGTTAAGTTGATTGGTAGAGGATAAATATTTTGCGATTAATAATATCAAGACATCTCCATTACAAGTAATACCGTTTTCATCAACCATAATGAGTCTGTCTGCATCTCCATCGAATGCAGCACCAATCTCTCCTTTTTTTAGATTTTTTATTAAATTTTCAGTATGCGTAGCCCCACTGTCTAAGTTTATATTTTCTCCATTAGGCTCATTTGCAATCATTTTAAATTTAGAATCATTATCTTTTAATAACTCATCTATTATTTTGTAAGCAGAACCATTTGCACTATCAATAAGCAAATCAAAGTTTGTTAAATCAAAATCAAGAATCTGATTAAGAAATTCGAAATAAACTTTAAATCCCTCTTCAGATTCTTTATAAGTAGTGTGCACACTTGGTAAAGAAATATTTTCAATGTTTGCTTCAATTTCAATTTCAATTTCATCTTGAAGCTTCGAACCATTTTCATTAATTAATTTAATACCGTTATACTCGCTTGGATTATGTGAAGCTGAAATTATGATACCTAGATTATGTCCAAAAGTTTCAAGCAATACTGGCATAGATCCTGAAGGTAATATTCCATAATTAATTACTTCGATATTTTCTGAAAATCCTTCACATATCCAATCTAAAATTTCTAATGAAGAATGACGGGTATCTAAAATTACGGCAACAGAAGTCGGTTTTAGGATGTCCTCAACAGAACAAGTAACATTAGAAACTATTTCGTTAGTTAAATTTTTGTTTGGAATACCTCGGATTCCATCGGTACCGAAATATTTCTTCAATTTGTTTTTTATCTCTTAGTAAACTGTTCAGCTCTTCTAGCTTTTTTAAGACCGTATTTCTTTCGTTCGACCTTACGAGCATCCCGTGTAAGAAGTCCTGCCTTCTTAAGCTTTGGCCTTAGTTCAGGGTCCATTTTGATTAATGCTCTGGATATTCCAAGAGCTACAGCATCTGATTGTGCAGAAAGACCGCTTCCGTTTACATTGACGACCATATCAAATTTTCCTTCAAGAGAAACCACCTTAAACGGTTTTTCTATTGTCATTTTCATTGATGGGCTTGGAAAATATTGTTCTAGATCTTTTCCATTGAATGAAAACTTACCATTTCCTTCAGTAATAGTTACTCTTGCTACAGAAGATTTTCTTCTTCCTGTTCCATAAAAATTATCAGGCATTTTCTTCTACTTTCTTTATATTAAAAACTAATTCTTTTGGATTTTGGCTTTGGTGAGGGTGGTTTGCATCAGGATAAATATGTAGCTTCTTTAATACAGCTCTACCTAATCGGTTTTTTGGAAGCATGCCCCATACTGCCCTTTCTATTATTTTTTCAGGCTTTCTTTGTCTTAATGAATTAAAACTTTCGGACTTGATTCCTCCAGGATAACCAGAATGAGAATGATACATTTTTTGTTCAGGTTTTTTTGAAGTAATTGCAATTTTTCCTGCATTTATTACAACAACATGATCACCAACATCTAAATGGGGAGCATACTGTGGTTTGTGCTTACCACGTAATATTTGAGCTAATTCACTTGCTAAGCGACCAATAGGTAGTCCAGATGCATCAACTAAGTGCCATTCACGCTCAGAAGCCTCTATGCCATTAAAAGTTGTTTTAGTATTCATTTATCAATCTTTTTGAATTGTAACGAACTACTAGTATAAAGTGCATTTATATTTATGAAAACTAGTATTTAACATTCCAAAGGACTAAGCCATTTGGAGGAGCTATGAAGTTTAGCCTATCTTCTTTAGGATTAAGAAGATTTTTAGAAACTTCGTCATACGTGACTTTATCCTCACAATAAGCTATTTGAACACCAACTAAATTACGCACCATGTTTCTTAAAAAAGAGTTACCAGTAATTGTATACTCAAAATAATCACGCTTTTTTACCCAGTTGCTCTTGTATATTTGTCTATTTGGATTTTTATTTACGTCATGTTTTGAAAAAGAAGAAAAATTATGTTCACCCTCAAACAGCTCTGCTATATAGTTTAGTTTTTTTAAATCTAATTTCTTTGGATAAATATATGATTGACTGCTTAGATAAGGATATTGCTGGTTTATATCTGACACAAAATATTTATAAGTTCTCTCAAATGCGTCATACCTAGCGTGAAAGCTATCTTTTACTGTCTTAAAAGAGTTTATAGAGATTTTGGAACCTAAAATTTTATTTAAAGAATTTATTGTTTTGTAATTTATAGCTAATTCTGTTTTTATATTTATAACTTGAGCTTTAGCATGAACCCCTGAATCTGTTCTGCCAGAGTAATTCAATTCATATTTTTCAGTAAATATTTCTAGTGCTTTTTGGAATTCTCCTTGTACCGTTGTTTTATCTTTTTGGATTTGAAAACCGTGGAAATTAGTTCCATCATAGGAAATAATTAACTTGTAGTTTTTCATTAAACAAAAATACGAATTGGATCAGAAAAAAATATTAAAATAGCTAAAAATGTTACAGAGGCAATACTTGATGTTCTTTTGTCAAGTAGGAAGGCCGTTGCAAGTGCTTTTGTTAATACAAAATACATCCAACCAAATATTAATAAAGTCAAAAGTTGAAATATATTTTGCGGAATTGAAATGTAATTATTAACAAGAATAATTATTCCAAAAATACCAAGAATCCCATGGGTGTAACCTGTAAAAATTAATAGGTTAGTAATTTCAATTATCGTATTAAATGCCCTTGTTAATAAAAACCATGAAGCCAGAGTGGCAAACAACCAAGCAAATATACCATCTACTAATCCGTAAAAAACAATATCGCTAATGTTGGTTGAGCTTGCGTTCAGGATGAATGGGATATAAATACTTAGAAGGCTTGCCAACACTACTATAAGAGAATTTCCAGACTCATATCTATCATTACTGAATCTGATAAACACATCTTGATTTAATCTAATGAATTTTTGAAATTGTGACCAGATATCTTTTAAAGAATTCAAATTTAAACTAGTTCTAATACAGCTAGCTCTGTGCCATCACCTTGTCTATATGTAGTTCTTGTAATCCTAGTGTATCCACCATTTCTGTCTTCATACTTTGGACCAATTTCATCAAAAAGTTTTGCAACAACAGATTTGTTTTGAATCATTTTTAACACTTGTCTTCTATCATGAAGAGTACCGCTTTTTGCTTTTGTAATTACTTTTTCTGCATAAGGCTTTACAGTTTTAGCTTTTGTTACTGTTGTTTCAATTTTTTCGTGTTCAATTAAAGCACTTATCAAATTACTAATAATTTGATCCTCATGTGAGGAAGAACCTCCAAGCCTTTTACCTTTAGTAGGTTTAGGCATCAGCCATATCTCCTGAGTCTAAGTCAGAACTTGTTGGAAGACTTAGTCCAAGCTCATCAAGCTTTGCAACTAACTCATCCAAGCTTTTTTGTCCAAAGTTTGTTAAATTGAGCAAATCATCTTCTGTATATTCAAGAATTTGTCCAACTGTGGTTATATTTTCTCTACCAAGACAATTTCTTGGTCTTTCAGATAAATCTAAAGCATCAACAGATAATGAAAGATCTGGAGAACTTCCTTCAGAAATTGTTAATTCTCCTAGTTCTAGTCCAACTCCTTCATCAATATCTGCAAAAAGCTTCCATAATTCACCAAGAGTTTTTCCTACTGATGAAATTGCTTCGCTTGGCTCAATTGAACCATCAGTTTCAACATCTAAAGTTAACTTATCATAGTCAGTTACTTGACCAACCTGTGTAGGTGAAACAGCATAACTTACTTTTACAATTGGAGAAAAAATAGAGTCAATTGGTATGAAATTTGAGTCACTTGTTTTATTTTTATCAGCCAATCTGTATCCTACTCCATGTGCTATTGAAACTTCCATATCAAGAGTAGAACTGTCTGACAATGTACATACTTTCAAATCAGTATTTACAACTTCGACTCCAGCAGGACATTGGATTTGTGCTGCAAGAACATCTCCTGGGCCTTTGGCCTTAACAGTAAGTGTATGATTTTCTTGATCATCAACCTTTAGTACAAGTCTTTTTAAATTTAGAAGTAAGTCTAAAACATCTTCTACAACTCCCGGAATTGATGTAAATTCATGATTTACTCCATCAATTTTGATTCCAGTTACAGCTACTCCTGGAACTCTAGAAAGTAGCGCCCTTCTCATTGTGTTGCCTAAAGTAAGACCAAATCCTGGTTCTAATGGTTCGATTACAAACTGTGTTCTGTTTTTACCAAGCTCTTCTTGGGTAATTTCTGGTCTTTGTAGCATTAACATTTTATTTCTCCTCTCAAATGTTTACTTCGAATAAAGCTCTACTATTAACTGTTCTTCAATCTGTGAACTTGCATCACCCCTAGAAGGTTCAGCATTAATTTTTACAGATTTCTTTTTATTATCTACATCTAACCAGCTAGGTATTACATAGTCCTGTCCAGTATCAATAGTATGTTGGATAATAATTAAATCTTTGCTTGCATCTTTAATCTCAATCACATCTCCTGGTTTTACCTTATGTGATGGAACATCTACAAATTTACCGTTTAGCTTAAAGTGTCTATGAGAAACTAACTGCCTTGCTTGAGGCCTGGTTGAAGCGAATCCAGCTCTGTAAATAACATTATCTAATCTTGATTCAAGAAGTACAAGGAGGTTTTCACCGGTAATACCAGGCATTCTTGTAGCTTCTTTATAATAATTTCTAAACTGTTTTTCAAGGACACCATACATATATCGTACTTTTTGTTTTTCTTTTAACTGAGTTCCGTAATCTGTTTCTCTAACTCGTTTTCTGCCATTCTCACCTGGTGGGTATGGCCTATCCTGAAGCGCTTTATCGCCTTTTCTATTCTCAAAAACATTAAAGCCTATTCTTCTTGAAACTCTAACTCTGGGTCCTGTGTACCTTGCCATTATCCTCTTCTTCTCTTCTTTGGTCTGCAGCCATTATGAGGTGTTGGTGTTATGTCTTTGATTGTTCCAACATCCATACCCATGTTTTGTAAAGTTCTTACAGCGGTTTCTCTACCTGCACCTGTACCACTGATTATTATGTCTAACTTTTGAACTCCGTATTCAGTAGCTCTTCTAACAGCTTCCTCAGCTGCTACTTGTGCAGCATAAGGAGTAGACTTTCTAGAACCCTTGAAGCCAACAGAGCCACCAGATGTCCAAACTATAGTTTCACCAGACGGGTTCGATATATTTATAATTGTATTATTAAAACTTGCCTTTATATGCGCTACTCCAGCAGGTACGTTTTTTTTGACTTTCTTTTTAGTTTTTTGCTCAGCCATTATTTCAATGCTTTCTTCTTACCAGCTATAGCGAATCTAGGACCTTTTCTTGTCCTTGCATTTGTATGGGTTCTTTGACCTCTAACAGGGAGTCCTTTTCTGTGTCTTAAACCTTGGTAAGTACCGATTTCAGTTTTTCTTCTAATATTTTGTGATACGTCTCTTCTAAGGTCACCCTCTACTCTGAAATTTGCCTCAATGTATTTTCTAATTTGTGCAACCTCATCGTTTGTAAGATTGCTGACACGTGTACTTGGATCAATATTGAGGTCTGTGCAAATATCATCTGCTCTTTTTGCTCCGATACCATGTATATAACGCAGTGACGCAATAACTCTTTTTTCTCTTGGAATGTCAATGCCTGAAATACGCGCCATTAAAACTTAACCTTGCCTCTGCTTGTGACGAGGATTTCTTTTATTTATTACGTAAAGCTTGCCTTTTCTTCTAACGATTTGATCGTTAGGGCCTCTCTTTTTAACGCTTGATTTAACTTTCATTTATGTCTCCAAATAATCCTACCTCTTGTGGGATCATATGGTGAAACTTCCATTTCAACAGTATCCCCAGGTAAAATTCTTATGTACCTCATTCTCATTTTTCCAGACACATGAGCTAAAATTTCTGCACCACTTTCAAGTTGTACCTTAAATGAGGCGTTTGGCAGAGTTTCCATAACTGTTCCTTGAACTTTAATTATGTTTTTTTCTTTTTCTACCAAAATTAGCCTTGATTATGTGACCGATTTACTAGATTAGTGCGATTTGAAACTATTACAAACACAAAATTAAAATAAGTTTTCTGTAAAAACACGTGTTCCTTCCTCTGTCAATCCTATTGTATGCTCCCAATGGGCTGAATTTTGGCCATCTATTGTCTTAACTGTCCATCCGTCTTCATCTACCATCGTTTCTTCAGACCCTAAGTTAAACATAGGTTCTATACAAATAGCCATTCCTGTTTTTAACTCAAAGCCTGTATTTTTTTTACCATAATGAGGTACTTGTGGTTCTTCATGCATTTCTTGACCAATGCCGTGTCCAACATAGTTTTTTACATTACCAAGATTTTTACGTGTTGCTATTTTGTCAATTTTATATCCAATTGTTCCTAATTTTTGCCCGTCTTCAACTAGTTTTACTGCTTCGTTTAACGCGTGCTTAGTAGTCTCAATTAGAAACTTATCTTCACTTGAGATTTCTCCAACACCATAAGTAAATGCAGCATCAGCATGAAAACCTTCAAATGATACTCCAACATCTATAGAAATTAAGTCACCTTCCTGTATGATTGTATCGTTAGGTATCCCATGAACTATTGCGTCATTTGGTGAGGCACAAATGTAAGCAGGATAAGGATCGTGTCCAGGGGGCGCATAGCCAAAAAAGCTTGATTGAACGTTTGAATTTTCTACAATATTTTTAGCAATAATATCTAGATCTTTGAGAGTCATCCCAGGTTTAGTTGAATTGTAAATTTCGTAATGTATATTTGAAACTACTTTACCTGCTTTTGCCATCTTCTTAAAATCTTCAGAAGTTTTATATGTAAGCATTATCTATTCAAATTCCTTCAGTATTAAGTTGTATATACTTTCAACTTCACCAACAGCATTTATCTTTGAAACTAATTTTTTTTGTTCGTAGTATTCAATTAAAGGAGCTGTGTCATTTTCATAAACTTCAAGCCTAACTCTTACGGATTCTTCAGTGTCATCACTCCTGCCACTAGTTTCACCTCTATTTAAAATTCTTTTTATTAGCTCATCTCGGTCAGCTTCAAAAACGATAACTTTGGAAATTTTAAATTCTTCACTGATTTTATTTAGACTTTCTGCTTGAGCAATTGTTCTAGGAAAGCCATCTAATATTGCTCCGTTAACACAATCATTAGATAGAAGCCTTTCTTGCAGCATTTCAATGACCAAAGAATCCGGAACAAGCTTACCTTCATCAAGTAGATTTTTTGCCATTTTGCCAAGCTCAGTTTCATTGCTTACATGCCCACGAAGCATGTCGCCTGTTGATATGTGAGCAAGATTTTTTTCTTTAGCTAATGTTACTGCTTGAGTGCCTTTTCCAGCACCTGGTGGTCCTAGAAATATTACTAAATTGCTCAATCAATGAATCCTTCATAATTTCGCATACTTAATTGGCTCTCAATTTGCTTCATAGTTTCCAAAGCTACACCAACTGTAATAAGAATTGAAATACCACTAAATCCCAGAGGTATATCCCATATAACAGATGCTATTGAAGGAAGGACCGCAACTGACGCTAAAAATACAGATCCCGGAAGAGTAATTCTATTAATAATATGTGAAAGATAATTGGTAGTAGAAATTCCAGGCCTAACTCCAGGTATAAAGCCACCCTGTCTTCTTATCATATCTGACTGACGAACAGGATCAAATTGGATTGTTGTATAAAAATAAGTAAAGAAAATTATCAATATACCAAGAAAGAAAACATAAAACCACGTTGTCCCTTGAGAGTTAGCTAAATTAATGTCAATCCAATTTCTAATAGCGGCTGTAACATTATTGTCTTGTGGAAGAGAAGTAGCTACCAGAGCAGGGAAGAACAAAATACTAGTTGCAAATATTACTGGAATAACTCCAGCACTATTTACTTTCAATGGAATATATGTGCTTTGTCCGCCCATAACTTTTCTTCCTCTAACTCGTTTTGCAAACTGTATAGGAATTCTTCTTTGACCTTGTTCTACATAAATTATTCCAACAATCATAAGTATGAACATAACCATAAGAAACACGAATTGACCTAACCTTCCTTGACCAGCTGTTACTTGATAAGAACTTCCAAACTGAGATGGTAATTGACTGACAATACTTGCAAAAATTATTAAAGACATACCATTTCCAACACCCCTTTGAGAAATAAGCTCGCCGATCCACATAATAAACGCTGTACCAGCAGTCATTGTTAAGACTATTAGCCCAACTCGAGATGGTGTATAGTTTGGAATCAATGAGATTCCTCCAGTTAAACTTCCTCTAGAAAATAAGTAAGTAAGTGCTGTGGATTGCAATAGGGCTAAAACAACAGTTATATATCTTGTCCATTGTGTAATAACTTTTCTACCAGACTCACCCTCTTCTTGAAGTTTTTGCAACCTTGGAATTACAACAGTTAATAGCTGAAGGATAATACTGGCAGTTATGTAAGGCATTATTCCAAGAGCAAATACTGAAAAAGTCTCTAATGCTCCTCCAGAAAATAAATTAAGCAACCCGTATATACCAGCCTGTGATCCAGAATCTGTAAGTCGTTGTACAGCATCAAGATCTACTCCTGGTACTGGTACAGCAGCTCCCAATCTATAAACAGCAAACATGAAAAGAGTAAAAAGTATTCTTTTTCTTAAATCTGGAATTTTGAATATATATCTAAAAATAGATAGTTTCATAATTACTCGTTAATAATTTCTACAGTACCGCCAGCACTTTCAATTTTGCTTTTAGCGACTTCACTTATAGCATGAATTTTCAAATCTATTTTTTTGGTAATTTCACCATCACCTAATATTTTTACCAAACCTTTTTTTCTAGTTAGTCCCATCTCTCTTAGGATATCAGGAGTAACTTCACCTTCTAAATTCTTTTCTTCTAATTCACTGACATTGACAACAACATATGACATTTTTGCAGCATTTCCAATACCCCTCACTTTAGGAATACGCCTATATAAAGGTATTTGACCACCCTCAAAATATGCTGGGACGGTTTTTCTTGCACCTGTACCCTTAGTTCCTCTACCAGCAGTCTTTCCTCTTTTACCTGATTCACCTCTACCTTTTCTTAATTTTTGCTTTGTAGATCCAGGTGTTGGTTTCAAATGATGAAATCTTAGTTTTTTCATATTATTTAATCTCTTCTATTTCTACTAAATGTTCAATTTTGTGAAGCATTCCTTCAACCATTGGATTGAGCTCTCTTTCAGTTGAAGAATTAATTTTCTTAAGACCTAAACTTCTTACAGTCTCTCGAGCTTTTGGTTTTTGTCCAATTAAGCTTCTTTTTAAAGTAATTTTAACTTTCATCTGCTACCTTTACTTTTTTTTCAGCTTTAGTTTTTTCATATGCCTCAACTAACCCAGCTGGTGCGACCTCTGATGGTTTTTTTCCTCTAAGTACAGCAACCATGTCTGGTGTTCTTTGATTTAACAATCCATTGATTGTTGCTTTGGCAACATTGAGATGAGTAGGTGAACCTAGGGATTTTGCCAGTATATCTTTAACTCCAGCAACTTCAAGTACCTGCCTAGCTGCACCTCCAGCAATAACTCCTGTACCTGGAGCTGCTGGTTTTAGAAGAACTCGTGAAGATCCATGCTTTCCAATTATCGAGTGAACAATTGTTGAACCTGCCATTGGAATATCTTGAATATTTTTTTTGGCATTTTCAATAGCTTTTTGAATAGCTAGTGGAACTTCAGATCCTTTTCCATACCCAATGCCAGCCTTTCCATTTCCATCTCCAACTGCTACAAGAGCAGTAAATGCAAAATTTCTTCCACCCTTTACCACTTTGGCCACTCTATTAATGTGGATTACACTTTCTTGAAGTTCTAACTCAGCCATTAAAATTCAATTCCTTTGTCTCTAATTCCATCTGCTAAAGATTTGACTCTGCCGTGGTAAACATAGCCACCTCTATCAAAAACTGCTTTTGAAATTTTAAGGTCATTTAGCTTTTTACCCATAAGTTCTCCTACCTCTTTTGAGGCGTCGACTGATAGATTTTTAGATTTAACTTCTTTTGAAAGAGTGCTAGCTGATGCTATAGTTATTTGATTTAAATCATCTATAGCCTGTACGTATATATTGTTGTTGCTTTTAAAAACAGCAATACGCGGAACAGAAGCTGTTCCGTTGATTTTTTTTCTAATTCTTATTTTTCTGTGTTGTCTTTTGTCTTTAATTTTCATAATATTTTTTATGCTCCAGCGGTTACAGCAGCTTTACCTGCTTTTCTTCTAACATATTCATCTTCATACCTGATACCTTTACCCTTATATGGCTCAGGTGGTTTAATAGCTCTAATATTTGCTGACACTTGCCCAACAAGTGCCTTGTCTATTCCAGAAACAATAATTGTATTTTGATCTGGAACTTCAAAATTTATACCTTCAACTTTTTTGAAAATTACAGGATGTGAAAATCCACAAAGGATTTCGATATCATTACCCTTCAAAGTTACTCTATGTCCAACGCCTTGTAATAATAAGGTCTTCTTATAACCTTCCAAAACTCCTTGAATATTGTTCGCAATTAAAGATCTATACAATCCATGAAGGCTTCTAACTTCAGCAACTTCAGAACTTCTAGAAAAATTTAAAATTTTTTCATTAATCTCGTAATTTATTCTGTCATCAACTATCTCAACTGTTAGCTCACCTTTAGGACCTTTAACAGAAATTAAATTTCCCTCGATTTTCAATTCTACTTTTTCAGGTATTTCAATTGGTTTGTTTCCAATCCTACTCATGACCAGACCTCACAAATTAATTCTCCACCAAGTTTTCTTTTTCGAGCTTCAGAATCTGGTAATAAGCCTCTTGAAGTTGAAACTACAACAGTTCCCAACCCACCATTATTTCTTGGGAGTGAATCAGAACCTACATAAAGTCTTCTTCCTGGTTTGCTGAGTCTGTTCAAGCCAGCTAAAACTGGTGAACCATCTAAAGAATATTTTAAATCTATTTCTATCTGTTTATTTGAACCATCTCCAGAAACTTTAACGTCACTAATATACCCCTCATCCTTTAAAAGTTTTGAAAGTTCTAGTTTGAACTTTGAATGAGGTACCAAAACGGATGGCTTGCTGACCATTGATGCATTTCTTATTCTTGTAAGAAAATCTGAAATTGGATCTGAATTCATTTTTACCAGGAAGCTTTCTTAATACCAGGCAACTCACCTTTTAATGCTAAATCTCTAAATGTATTTCTTGACATTCCAAATTTTCTGAGGGTACCTCTAGGTCTACCTGTTACTTCGCATCGGTTTCGATGTCTTGTAGCAGACGCATCTCTCGGCATTTTTGCAATCTTTTTTTGAGCTTCACGTTTTTCATCATATGATGTATTAGGATCTTTAATGACCTTAAGCAATTCTTGGCGTCTTTCAGCATAAACTGAGATTGCTCTCTTTCTTTGATTGTTTTTTACTATTTTGCTCGTTTTTGCCATAATTAATTCTCCCTAAATGGAAATCCTAGCGATTGTAATAATACATAACCTTTTTCGTTATCGTTAGCAGAAGTACAAATTGTAATATTCATTCCTCTAATATCTCTAACCTTGTCATATTCAACTTCAGGAAAAACCAACTGTTCATTTAATCCAAGTGTGTAATTTCCGTTTCCATCAAATGATTTTTTATTAAAACCTCTAAAGTCACGAATTCTTGGGACAACGACTTGTACAAACCTGTCATAAAATTCCCACATTCTGTCACCTCTTAAAGTGACAGATGTACCAATTGGCATACCTTCTCTAATTTTAAATCCAGCAATTGATTTTTTTGCTCTTCTAATTACAGGTTTTTGTCCAGAAATTGCAGTTAGTTCATTAACCATAGACTCAAGCGCTCTACCATCTGTAGCTGCTTTTCCATCACCGATATTGATAATTATTTTTTCAAGACTTGGTATTTCATTTACATTACTCAATTGAAGCTCAGACATAATCTTTTGCTTTAACTCGGTATTAAACTGCTCTTTTAGTCTAGGAATCATACTTCATCACCTGTCTGGGCTAGTACTCTATATTTTTTGCCATTTTTATCAAACTTATATCCAACTCGTCCCGATTTCTTTTTTACAACTAATGCAACATTGGACACGTTTATTGGCATACTTTTATCAATAACTCCGCCTTGCATTGTTTGACCCTGTGGTTTTTGATGTTTTTTATTAACATTCACTCCCTCAACTAGGACAGTTCCTTTTTTTGGAAATGCTTGTAAAACTTTTCCTTGTTTTCCAGCATCTTTTCCTGATATTACTTTTACCATGTCTCCTTTTTGGATTTTCATTACAAAACCTCCGGAGCTAAAGACACTATTCTCATAAACTTTTTTTCTCTTAATTCTCTACCTACTGGTCCAAAAATTCTTGTTCCTCGAGGTTGCTCTTGTTCATTAATAATTACACACGCATTTTCGTCAAAACGTATATAAGTTCCATCTTTTCTTCTAGTTTCTTTCTTGGTTCTAACAACAACGGCTTGAACGATGTCACCTTTTTTGATTTGACCACCTGGAATAGCGTCTTTTACTGTAGCAACAAAAGTATCTCCTAGTTCAGCATATCTAATTCGAGAGCTTCCTTTAACTTTGATACAAAGTACTTCTTTTGCTCCAGAGTTGTCAGCAACTTTAAGTCTAGATTCTTTTTGAATCATCTTGCCCTCTCCACCACTTCAGTTACACGCCATTTTTTTGTTTTAGAAAATGGTTTAGTTTCCATTATTTTGACTGTATCGCCTACTTTTGCTTCAAAACTTTCATCATGAGCATGTAATTTTCTTGTCTTTTTAACAATTTTTTTGTATTTTGGATGAGGAAATTGAAGTTCTATTGCAACTGTTACGGTTTTTTCACGAGCATCAGAAACAACTATTCCGGTCCTTACTTTTCTTGATGATCTTTCCATACTTTCCATTATTCAGTTACCTCATTATTTAATTCGCTTAGTTTTTCAGTTAAAACTGTGTTTGCTTGTGCAATCTCTTTTTTAATTTTTCTAAAAATGGAAGTGTCTTCTATTTGGCTTGTTGCAAGTGCAAACCTAGAATCCATAAGTTCTTTTTTCAAATCAACAATTTTATTTTCTAATTCTTGAACAGATAGTTCTCTTAAATCATTAACACTCATACGTTGTCCCTCATAACAAATTTAGTTTTCATAGGTAGCTTGTGACCAGCTTTTCTCATTGCTTCACGAGCAACATCCTCCGACACACCGGATATTTCAAATAGTATACGACCCGGCTTAACCACCGCCACATAATATTCAACATTTCCTTTACCAGACCCCATTCTTACTTCTGCAGGTTTTTTTGTAATTGGTTTGTGAGGAAAGATATTAATCCATACTTTACCGCCACGTTTCATGGTTCGTGTAATTGTAATTCTTGCAGCTTCTATTTGTCTGGCAGTGACATATGAGGTTTCGACTGCTTGTATACCAAAGTCACCAAATGCAACAACGTTACCACCTTTTGAATTACCTTTTCGTCTTCCTCGAAAAGACTTTCTATATTTTGTTTTCTTTGGCATTAACATATATTTACTCTTCTTCTAAAATTGATTTTTCTTCTTCAAACTTTGCTTGAGCGTCTTCTTTAGTAATTTTTTTACCACCACCAGCTTCAACTATTTTTGATGATTGTTCCTCATTAGCTTTTTTACCACCACCAGCTTCTAAAATTTTTGATTCTTTATTTTCTCCAACAGCAGCTTCCGCTCTTGATTTAACTGATTTAACTCTTCCAGCTGCTGGACCACCACTAGCTAAGTTTGCTTCCGCAGATATTTTTTCTTGTCTAAGCTTGTTTGAACCAACAACATCACCTTTGTATACCCAAACTTTTACACCGATTGCTCCGACTGTTGTGTGTGCTGCTGCTCTTCCAAAATCTATGTCGGCACGTAATGTATGGAGAGGAACTCTTCCTTCTCTGTACCACTCTCTTCTTCCCATTTCTGCTCCACCAAGTCTTCCAGAACATTCAACTCTAACACCTTCGGCACCAGCTTTTAATGCAGCGGTAACAGCTCTTTTCATAGCCCTTCTAAAAGCTACTCTGTTTTCTAATTGATCTGCTATTCCTCTAGCCAAAAGTTGAGCATCTAATTCTGCTTCTCTGATTTCAATAATGTTTAGCTTTACTGGTTGCTTAGATAACTTTTCAATACCTTTTCTTAACCTGTCAGCTTCAACACCTTTACGGCCGATTACTACTCCTGGTCTGGCTGTATGTATATCAACAGTCAGTGTTCCACCTTTGTCTCTTCTTTCAATGTCGATACGAGATACAGCAGCCTTAGGAAGCTGTTGTGATAGAAAATCTCTAATTTGATAATCTTGATTAACTAAGTCCTTGTAATCTTTGCTGTTGAACCAACGAGATTTCCAATCATTTACAATACCAATTCTAAATGCGTAAGGATGTGTTTTTTGACCCATTATTCACCCACACTTTCTAGCTCAATTAGTAAATGAGTTGTTCTTTTATTAATTCTTCCAGCCCTACCTCTTGCACGTGGTCTGAAACGTTTTAGTGTTGGCCCTTCATTAGCAATTGCTTTTGAAATATAAAGATCAGAAGAATCTAAATTATAGTTTGCTTCAGCATTAGCAATAGCACTTTCGAGAAGTTGTTTAATTTCAGTAGCTGCTTTTCTTTTTGTAAAAGTTAATACATTTAAAGCATCTTGGACATCAAGCCCTCTAATGAGATTTAAAACAAGTCTCATTTTATAAGGAGATTGCCTTAAATATTTACTTTGTGCTTTTACGGTTGTTTTTTCCATTAGCTTTGTCCTGGGTGTCCTTTAAATGTTCTTGTTGGTGAAAACTCTCCGAGTTTGTGACCAACCATTGCTTCTGTTATGAATACTGGTAAGTGTTGTCTTCCATTATGTACAGCTATTGTTAAACCAACCATTTCAGGGACAACAGTTGAGCGACGACTCCAAGTCTTTATGACTCCCTTGTTGCCTGTATTTTGAGCTTCTTCTACTTTTTTTAATAGATGTTCATCAACAAATGGTCCTTTTCTTAAACTTCTTGACATATTAGTTTCTTCCCTTTTGAGATCTACGTCTCACAATTGATTTATTGCTATATTTATTTTTCTTTCTAGTCTTTTTCTCAGGTTTTCCCCATGGGCTTACAGGAACACGACCTCCAGAAGATTTACCTTCTCCACCACCAAGTGGGTGGTCAACAGGGTTCATAGCAACACCTCTAGTCTGTGGCCTTACACCTTTCCATCTATTTCGTCCTGCTTTTCCTAACTTTGTTAATTCTGCCTCTGCATTACCTACAGTTCCGACAGTTGCTCTACAGTCCATAGGAACATTTCTCATCTCACCAGATGGAAGTCTTAATAGTGCTGTGTCGCCTTCTTTGCTCATTAACTGCACTGAAGATCCTGCAGATCGAGCCATTTTGGCCCCTCCACCAGGTCTTAACTCTACAGCATGAACAAATGTACCAGCGGGAATGTTTCTTAATGGAAGACAGTTTCCGTCTTTTATGTCTGCTTTAGAACCAGACTCAATAATTGAATCTACTTCAACTCCATCTGGCGCAATAATATAAGCTTTTTCACCATCAACATAATGAAGTAGTGCTATTCTTGCATTTCTGTTTGGATCATATTCTATTCCGGCTACTCTTGCTGGAATTCCATCTTTAATTCTCTTAAAATCTATAACCCTATACTTCTGTTTATGTCCGCCGCCTCTATGACGAGATGTTATTCGACCTTTATTATTTCTTCCACCAGATGATTTTTTAGACTGTAATAATGACTTTTCAGGCTTCTTTTTTGTAATATCTTTAAAGTCTGTTGAAACTTGGCCTCTCATGCCCGGAGTAACTGGTCTAATTTTTTTTGAACCCATAATTAAACTCCAAAAGCCTCGATAGTATCACCTTCAGAAAGTGTAACTATTGCTATTTTTCTAGTACTTTGTTGGCCAAATACATATCCAAATCTTTTCTTCTTGCCTTTGCGGTACATTGTGTTAACTCTGAGTACATTTACATCAAACATCTGTTCAACGGCTTTTTTGATTTGAGGCTTATCAGTTTTTGGGTGAACAAAAAATGTATAAGAATTTGAGTCAGCAATTCTATCGTAGGATTTTTCTGAAATAACTGGCGCAATCAAAACATCTTCGAGGTACTTCACGATTCATCCCCCAAATATTTCGAAATAGCATTTGTAGAAAAAATTGTATCATCTGTTGATATGATATCTATTGCAGCAACTTTATTTACAGAGACTAATTTTGAGTCTTCTAGGTTTCTGAATGACTTGAATAAAACTTCATCTTCATCAGCATAAACCAATGTAAAGCTTCTTTTAATATCAAATTCTTTTATAGCTGAGGCAGCTAATTTAGTTGATGGAGATTCTATACCATTCCCATCGATCACAAAAACTGATTCTTCTGAAATTCTTTGAGAAATCGCCATGGCTAATGCCTTGCTTTTCATTTTTTTTGGTGTCCTGTCTTTGTATACCCTAGTTCCAGGACCATGAGCAACACCACCACCAACAAATTGTGGAGATCTTAAAGAACCTTGACGTGCTCGTCCTGTTCCTTTTTGAGCCCAAGGTTTAGCACCAGTACCAGAAACTTGCGCCCTTGTTTTAACCGATGCAGTATTATTTCTAAAGTTTGTTCTACTTCCCTTTACAACTTGATGTAAAAGGCCAACATTTATTTCTTCAATTGGTTCAAATTTATACTGTTTTTTTGAAACTTTGTTTTCTTTTGTATTTAAGGTATCTAATTTAACACTCATTGCTTAACCTTTACAGCCTTTTGAACTTTTACAATATTCCCCTTATTGCCAGGTACTGAACCGTTTACCAATAAGTAATTTTTTTCTTCATTTAGACCAACAATGGTAACTGATTGTATTGTTGACTTTTCATTTCCCATTCTTCCAGCCATTTTTTGACCTTTAAATACATGTCCTGGATATGAAGCATTACCAATAGAACCACCTGCTCTATGCACTTTATGAACACCGTGGCTAGCTTTTTGGCCTGAAAAATTATGTCTTTTCATTACTCCAGCAAATCCTTTTCCTTTTGAAATGCCTGAAATGTCTACTTTTTGTCCAACTTCGAAAACGTCTGAAACTTTCACTACAGCACCAGGATCTAATTCAAAACTTTCGTCTACTTCGACTTCGAAAACAATTTCCCCTGGTTCAGAGTTATATTTTTTGAAATGATTTTGGAGAGGTTTAGTAGAGTTTTTTTTGGTTCCTATTGTAAGCTGTGCTGCACTATATCCATCTACTTCGTTGTTTTTTATCTGAACTACTCTACAATCTGAAACATCTAGAACAGTAACTCCTAGGGCTTTTGAGTTCTCATCAAATATCTGAGTCATACCAACTTTTCTAGCTATTAAAGTGTTCATAATTTAATCTCTACTTCAACGCCTGCTGGTAGATCGAGTCTCATAAGAGAGTCAACTGTTTTTGGAGTAGGTTCAACTATATCAATCAATCGCTTATGAATTCTCATTTCAAAATGTTCACGAGACTTTTTATCTACGTGAGGTGACCTGATTACGCAGTATCTATGTATTTGAGTTGGTAACGGAACCGGACCTTTAACTTTTGCTTGTGTTTTTAGAACTGTTTCAGCAATTTTACGTGCAGATTCATCAACAACATAGTTGTCGTAAGCTTTAAGCTTTATTCTAATTTGTTGTCCTTTTGCCATTTTTTCCTCAAAAAAAACCGGGAGTATGAATTCTACTCCCGGTTAGTTTTTATTACTCGATAACTTTTGTCACCTGACCAGCTCCAACAGTCCTACCACCTTCTCTAATTGCGAACTTCACTCCCTCTTCCATTGCAATTGGAGAAATGAGTTCTACAGAGATAGAAACGTTGTCACCAGGCATAACCATTTCAGTACCTTCACTAAGAGTTACTTCACCAGTAACGTCAGTAGTTCTGAAATAGAATTGCGGTCTATATCCTTTAAAAAATGGATTGTGTCTTCCACCTTCTTCTTTAGTAAGAACATAAACTTCTGCCTCAAACTTTGTATGAGGTGTAATTGAGCCAGGTTTTGCAATAACCTGTCCTCTTTCAACATCATCTTTGTCAACTCCACGTAAGAGAAGACCAACGTTGTCACCTGCTCTACCTTCATCAAGAAGTTTTCTGAACATCTCAACACCAGTACAGACTGATTTAGATGTTTCTCTAATTCCAACAATCTCAACTTCTTCGTTTACGTTAACAATACCTTGTTCAATTCTTCCTGTTACAACAGTACCTCTACCAGTAATAGAGAACACGTCTTCAACAGGCATCAAAAACGGTTTGTCAACAATTCTTGTTGGCTCTTCTATATAAGAATCAACTTGTTCCATTAATTCTTTAACAGCATTGACGCCTTCTTCTTTCCCTTCAAGAGCAGCAAGTGCTGATCCTTTAACTACAGGAACATCATCTCCTGGAAAGTCATATTCGTTTAATAATTCTCTTACTTCCATCTCTACAAGATCTAAAAGTTCATCATCATCAACTTGATCGACTTTATTAAGGAATACTGCAATAGCTGGTACACCTACTTGCCTAGCAAGTAGAACGTGTTCTCTTGTTTGTGGCATAGGACCATCAGCTGCAGAAACAACTAAAATTGCTCCATCAACCTGTGCCGCACCTGTAATCATGTTTTTTACATAATCTGCGTGACCAGGCATATCTACGTGAGCATAATGTCTATTTTCAGTCTCATACTCAACGTGAGCTATTTGAATTGTGATTCCTCTTTCCCTCTCTTCAGGGGCTTTGTCAATATCTTCAAAAGCAGTAGCGTCTCCTCCACCAGCTTCCGATAAGACTTTTGTAATAGCGGCCGTCAATGTGGTTTTACCGTGGTCAATGTGTCCCATTGTACCAACGTTCACATGAGGCTTGCTACGGTCAAATTTTTCCTTTGACATATTTTCTCCTTTTTTGTTAAAATTTAAACCTTTTTAAGGCTTAAACTTCTACCTCTACTCCACGAATACTCGCAGTTATTTCTTTAGTTATGCTGTCTGGTACGTCTTCATAACTATCAAACTGCATCGTAAATGTTGCACGGCCTTGAGTTCGAGAACGCAAATCAGTTGCGTACCCAAACATTTCTGATAACGGTACTTTAGCATTGACAACCTTTGCAGATCCTCTTTGCTCCATTTCAGCTATCTTTCCTCTTCTTGAGGAAAGATCTCCGACAACATCTCCCATGAAATCTTCTGGTGTTACCACCTCTACAGTCATAACTGGTTCAAGCAATTTAACACCAGCTTTTTTTGCACCGTCTTTAAGTGCCATTGATCCAGCAATTTTAAAAGCCATTTCAGAAGAGTCAACATCGTGATAAGTTCCATCCTTAAGGGTCGCTCTTATATTTACTAATGGATATCCAGCTAAAACTCCAGTTTCCATAGCAGCTTCAACTCCTGCATTAACAGATGGTATGTATTCTTTAGGTATTCTTCCACTTTTGATTAAATCTACAAATTCATATCCATCATCTATAGGTTCTAATTCCATAATTACATGACCATATTGACCACGACCACCACTTTGTCTAATATATTTTGCTTCAACATCTGTTTTCTTCTTTAAAGCCTCTCGATAAGCAACTTGGGGTTTTCCAATATTTGCTTCGACTTTAAATTCCCTTTTTAATCTATCCACTAATATATCTAGATGTAATTCTCCCATTCCAGATATTATTGTTTGACCAGTTTCTTCGTCAGATTGAACACGGAATGTTGGATCTTCTTCAGCTAGTTTTTGTAATCCTTCTGATAATTTTTCTTCATCAGCTTTTGATTTTGGCTCAATAGCGACAGATATAACAGGTTCAGGAAAAGTCATTGACTCTAACTGAATTAATTGGGAGGAATCTGATAAAGTATCTCCAGTTTTTGCATTTTTTAAACCAACGCCTGCAACAATATCTCCAGCACAAATAAAATCTATATCCTCCCTTGAATTAGAATGCATTCTTAGAATTCTTCCTAATCTCTCTTCTTTTCCAGTTGTGGTGTTGGTTACTTTGTCACCTTTATTCAGAGTTCCTGAATAAACTCTAAAATATGTAAGCTTTCCTACATGCGGGTCACTAACTACTTTGAAAGCTAATGCAGAAAAAGGATCATCATCACTATGAGATCTTGAAAGCTCATTTTCTTCATCTCCAGGTTTAAAACCCGTTACATCTTCAATGTCTAAGGGAGATGGTAAGTAATCAACAACTGCATCAAGTAAGAGCTGGACTCCTTTATTTTTAAATGCGCTTCCGGCAAGAACAGGAACAAACATACCTTCTAAAGTACCTTTTCTAATTGCTTTTTTAATGTCTTCAACGGTGAGCTCTTCATCAGCAAAATATTTTTCTAACACATCATCATCTGCTTCAGCCACAACATCTAAAAGTTCTTGCCTTTTGGAATTGGCTTCGTCGAGCATGTCTTCGGGAATATCGCTAATGTCCCATTCCGAACCGTCATCTTTAGACCATGTGTGAGATTTCATTTCTACTAAATCAATAACACCAACAAAATCTGCTTCAGAACCAATTGGAATATGGAGAACTGCTGGCTTCGCTTCTAACCTATCTATGATTGACTGAACATCAAAATCGAAATCTGCACCAGTTCGGTCTAATTTATTTACAAAACAAATCCTTGGAACATTATATTTATCTGCCTGTCTCCAAACAGTTTCTGACTGCGGCTCAACTCCTGCTACACCATCAAATACTGCAACTGCTCCATCAAGGACTCTTAATGATCTCTCTACTTCGACGGTAAAGTCAACGTGACCTGGGGTATCAATTATATTAATAGTGTGCTTGTTCCAACTACATGTAGTTGCAGCTGAAGTAATAGTTATACCTCGTTCTTGCTCTTGCTCCATCCAATCCATAACAGCGGCTCCATCATGGACTTCACCAATCTTGTAAGTTTTACCTGTGTAATACAAGATTCTTTCAGTGAGAGTTGTTTTACCAGCATCAATATGAGCCATAATTCCAATGTTTCTTAAATTGTTTAAATCTACTTCTCTAGTCATTGATTACCACCTGTAGTGAGCAAAGGCTCTATTTGACTCTGCCATTTTATGAACATCTTCTCTTTTTTTAACTGAAGCACCGGTTTTATTGCTAGCATCTAAAATTTCTCTTCCAAGTCTTTCAGACATGGTGTTTTCACCTCTTTTTCTAGAGGAATCTACCATCCAACGTATTGCTAAAGTAGTACTTCTTCTTTGAGGAACTTCCATAGGAACCTGATAATTTGTTCCACCTACTCTTCTGGATTTTGTTTCTATTTGAGGTCTGACATTTTCAAAAGCATCTTTTAGTGTATTTAATGGATCTGATCCGGTTTGCTTTTCAACAAGCTCTAATGCAGAATAAACTATATTGCTAGCTAAGTCTTTTTTACCATCTAGTAAAACTTGATTTATAAGTTGAGAGACCAACAAACTGTTGTAGATTGGGTCAGGTTCTGGTTTTCTTTTAAGTGATGGTCCTCTTCTCATTTACTTAACCCTTTTTACTTCCATACCTTGATCTAGCTTGTTTTCTTTCTGTCACACCAGCTGTGTCTAAAGCACCTCTAATCACTTTATACCTCACGCCAGGCAAGTCCTTAACTCTTCCACCTCTAACTAAAACTATTGAGTGTTCTTGAAGATTGTGTCCTTCACCAGGTATGTAGGCAGTCACTTCTGTACCTGTAGAAAGCCTAACTCTACAGACTTTACGCAAAGCAGAGTTTGGTTTTTTTGGAGTAACAGTATATACGCGGGTACATACCCCTCTACGCTGAGGCGATCCTTTTAGTCCTGGTGTCTTTTCTTTTGACACTTTAGACTTTCTACCTTTTCTTACCAACTGTTGCGTTGTAGGCATAGTTATTCCAATCTAAAATTTACTTATTTGGCTTACCGAAAAAGAAGTATATGACGAATTTAAACTTACAACAACCTTATTTTTATAAGTTTTTTACTCATCCCTCACTTCGTTTTCATCACCTAACATAGCTAGCCATTGTGCAGGATTTGGCAAAGCTTCGTCCTCTGAATCCTCAGAAGTTGAAGCCATAAATCCTAATTCAGAAACTTCAGGAGCATCTGGAAGAGAAGGTTTCATACTTTGATAAGCGTTAGAACCAGTTCCAGCAGGAATTAGTGTTCCAATAATAACATTCTCTTTTAAGCCTGAAAGAGAGTCATTACTTCTCTTCATTGCTGCTTCAGTGAGCACTCTTGTAGTTTCTTGGAAAGATGCAGCTGATAACCATGAGTCTGTTGCAAGGCTAGCTTTTGTGATACCCATAAGCTCTGGTCTTCCTTCAGCAGGAACTTTCCCATCTTTGACTAATTCTTGATTAGTCTTTCTAAATAAAGTTGAATCAACAAGTTCATTTGGTAAAAAGTCTGAATTGTTTGATTTAACAATCCTTACCCTTCTTAACATTTGGCGAACTATCATTTCAACATGCTTGTCATGAACCTCAACTCCTTGATCTCTATAAGTCTTTTGGACTTCATCAACCAAGTATTCTTGACAAGTTCTTACACCATTAATTTGTAAAACTTCTTTTGGATCTTTAGGACCTGTTGTTAAAGATTGTCCAGCATCAACCATATCTCCTTGATTGATAAGCATGGTCTGTCTTCTTAAGACTAGTAATTCTACATCTTCTTTTTCATTTCCAATGATTACATTTCTGTTGCCTTCTGGTGTTACTTCTACAGATTTAACTTTTCCTTGTATCGGAGAAAGCACTGATTTACCTTTTGGAGTTCTTGCTTCAAATAATTCTACGATTCTTGGTAATCCAGATGTAATATCCAAACCTACAACACCACCTGTGTGGAAGGTTCTCATTGTTAATTGTGTTCCAGGCTCGCCAATTGACTGTGCTGAAATTATTCCTACCGCTTCACCAACTTCAACTGGTTTTCCTGTTGCCAAACTAAATCCATAACATAAAGGATCCATAGATTCTGGATTAAGAGAGTTAAATGGAGTCAACACATTAACATCTTCTACACCAGACTTTGCTATTCCATCAAGGACCTCAGCGTCTATATAAGTACCTTTAGTAAGCTTTGTGCCATTTTCCATCTCAACTACTTTTTTGTCTACCTTTATGTCTTCAGCTAAAACACGACCATACAATGTTGAGTGCAGGTATCGACTTAACTTTCCATCAATAACAACTTTTTTGTTTGTACCGCGCCAATCAATATTCTCATCGCCTAAATCTTTAACTACAATTCCTGCAGCAACATCTACTAACCTTCTTGTTAAATAACCGGAGTCTGCAGTTCTAAGAGCTGTATCGGCGAGACCTTTTCTAGCACCGTGAGTAGATATGAAATACTCAAGTACTGACATACCCTCTCTGAAGTTACTTTTTATTGGTCGTTCAATTATGTCACCTTTAGGATTCGCAACTAAGCCTCTCATTCCTGCCAATTGCCTTACTTGCATCATGTTTCCTCGAGCACCAGATTTAACCATCATGTCTACTGGATTGAACTGTTCTGCTTCAAGCTCAGCACTCATAGCATATTGAACTTGGTCTGTAGCTTCATTCCATATCTCAATAATTTTTTGCTTACGCTCAGCTTCAGTAATAATGTCATCTAAATATAATTTTTCAACCTTCTCAGCTTCTGCTTCATATTTTTCTAGTATTTGATTTTTGGTTGGAGGTGTTTTCACATCGTTCATGGCAACAGTCAAGCCCGCTTTAGCACCAAATGTAAAGCCAACAGATTTCATTGAGTCTAAAAATATTCTGAGTTCAGCTTTATTGTAGCGCTCAATAACTTCAGAAATAATTTTTTTCATTTCTGGTTTTCTGACAGAAGCCTGAATATAAGGAAAATCAGCGGGCATAATTGAATTAAAATGTAATCTTCCTAGCGTTGTTTTCATCAACTGTTTGCCGTCAATTGGTTGATCAGTTAACAGTTCGGAGAATCTTCCTTTTAATTCAGAGTGCATTTCTGAATTACCAGCCAAATCTCCAACCCTTACATTAATTGGTGTTTGCAACTCAATATGGCCATTTTCATAAGCAACTTGAGCTTCATTGAAATCAACAAAATTAAATTCTGCAGTTTCTAAATCTTCATGACATTCAGTAATGTAATAAAGTCCGATAACCATGTCTTGGCTTGGTGAAACAATAGGGTTTCCAGAAGCTGGGGACAAAACATTATTTGTAGATAGCATAAGAACTCTTGCTTCAGCCTGTGCTTCTGCCGAAAGTGGAACATGGACTGCCATTTGGTCTCCATCAAAATCAGCATTAAAAGCTTCACAAACCAAAGGATGGACCTGAATAGCTTTTCCTTCTACAAGGATCGGTTCAAATGCCTGAATGCCAAGCCTGTGTAAAGTAGGTGCTCTGTTTAAAAGAACCGGGTGTTCTTCAATTACTTCAGCTAGTACATCCCAGACTTGAGCCCTTGATCTTTCAACCATTCTTTTCGCAGATTTAATATTTTGAGCAAGCCCAAGCTCAACAAGCCTCTTCATGACGAACGGTTTGAATAACTCTAGCGCCATCATTTTAGGAAGACCACATTGTTGAAGTTCTAAATGAGGACCAACTACAATTACAGATCTTGCTGAGTAGTCAACTCTTTTACCAAGTAGGTTCTGACGAAATCTTCCCTGTTTTCCTTTAAGCATATCTGAAAGTGACTTAAGTCCACGTCCACCTGCACCCGCAACAGCACGCCCTCTTCTACCGTTATCAAACAGGGCATCTACAGACTCTTGCAACATTCGTTTTTCATTGCTAATAATTATGTCTGGAGCTCCAAGCTCAATAAGTTTTTTCAGCCTGTTATTTCTGTTAATTAATCTTCTGTATAAGTCATTAAGGTCTGAAGTAGCAAATCTACCACCATCTAACTGAACCATAGGGCGAAGTTCAGGAGGTATAACAGGAACTACTTCAAGTATCATTGCTTCTGGTGGATTTTTTCCATCTGCAAAAGGCTTAATAACTTTCATACGCTGAATAGCTCTTTGGCGTCTTTGAGCTGACTTAGAATCTAAGTCTGTTTCTAATTTTTCCATTTCAGCTTTTAAGTCAACAAGTTGTACTAATTCTCTTACTGCTTCTGCTCCCATACCACCAGTAAAATACTCATCATATTTGTCAATCATTTCACGCCACAATGTATCATTTTCTATAAGCGTTTTTGGCTTAAGTGTCTTTAAAGTAGAGAATGCTTCTTCGATAACTTTTATTTCAGCATCAGACTTAGCTTTCTTTTGTTTTATTTCTTTTTCAACTTCTTTTTTCCTAATTTGGATCTCTGGCTCAGGAATTTTTGCATTCTCCATTGCTTTAATTTCAGTATCCATCTGTTTAATTCTTTTTTGTTCCCATTCTTCAAAATCTTCATTAACAATTTCTACCTCTGCAATAACTGCTTCTTCAAGCTCAGCTAAATCTTTTGTTCTCTTTTTAGAATCGATAGACACTACTAAATAGGCGGCAAAATAAATCACTTTTTCGAGTTCTTTTGGTGACATGTCTAAGAAATAACCTAATCTACTTGGAACTCCCTTAAAATACCAAATGTGAGTAACCGGTGCTGCGAGTTCAATATGTCCCATTCTCTCTCTTCTAACTTCACGTCTGGTTACTTCAACACCACATCTTTCGCAAACAATTCCTCTATATCTAATTCTTTTGTATCTTCCACAAGAGCATTCCCAATCTTTTGTAGGTCCAAAAATTCTTTCATCAAAAAGACCGTCTTTCTCAGGCTTTAAGGTTCTGTAATTAATTGTTTCTGGTTTTTTAACTTCACCAAAAGACCAGCTTCTCATTTGATCTGAGGTAGCAAGACTAATACTTAACTCATCAAAAACTTTATCCATATTTAGACCTCAGCCTCGTCTTGTTCTGGGCGCGTCATATCAATTCCTAGTGTTTCAGCTGTTTTGACATATTCATCACTTATATCTTTCATTGAAATTTCCTCACCTGCTGAAAGAATTTCAACATTCAAGCACAAGCTTTGCATTTCTTTTAATAGAACTTTAAAAGACTCTGGTATGCCTGGCTCAGGAATATTATCACCTTTAACTATTGATTCATATACCTTTACCCTACCAACAGTATCATCAGATTTAATAGTAAGAAGTTCTTGAAGTGCATAGCTAGCACCATAAGCTTCTAACGCCCAAACTTCCATTTCTCCAAATCTTTGCCCACCAAATTGAGCTTTGCCACCCAATGGTTGCTGAGTAATCATAGAGTAAGGACCAGTTGATCTTGCATGAATTTTTTCATCAACTAAGTGAATAAGCTTTAATATATATGTGTACCCAACAGTAATTTTTGAATCAAAAGATTCACCAGTTCGACCATCATATAGCGTTGCTTTACCATTTTCATCAACCATCAAATTTCCATCTCTGTTTGGATTTACATTTCTTAAAATTTCATGTATTTCATCTTCATCTGCCCCATCAAACACCGGCGTTGAGATAAGAGTTCCAGGCTTTGCACCACTAGATGCTTTTGTTTGACCTTTGTATTCATTCCAACCCTGGTCGGCTGCCCAACCAAGATGTGTCTCTAAAATTTGCCCCAGATTCATTCGGCTAGGAACACCTAGAGGTGAGAGCATAATATCTAAAGGTGTGCCATCCTCCATATAAGGCATATCTTCAATTGGAAGAATTTTTGATATAACACCTTTGTTTCCATGCCTACCTGATAGCTTGTCGCCAACTTGAATTTTTCTTTGTATTGCGACATATACCCTTACTTTTTGATTGACGCCAGGAGGTAAGTCAGCTCCATCATCACGCTTTAAAATTTGTACATCTATGACTTTTCCTCTTTCACCATGAGGAACTCTCAAAGAGGTGTCTCTAACTTCCCTTGCTTTTTCACCAAAAATAGCTCTCAAAAGTCTTTCTTCAGGTGTTAACTCGGTTTCTCCCTTTGGAGTAACTTTTCCAACAAGATAATCTCCTGGTGATACTTCAGCACCGATTCTAACAATTCCCATTTCATCTAAATCCATTAAAACTTCTTCAGCTACATTAGGAATATCTCTTGTTATTTCCTCTTCACCAAGTTTTGTATCTCGTGCTTCTATTTCATGTTCAGCTATGTGTACAGAAGTTAAGACATCTTCTTTAACAAGTCTTTCAGATATTACAATTGAATCTTCAAAGTTATAGCCATCCCACGGCATATATCCAACAAGTAAATTCTTACCTAGAGCTAACTCTCCACCTTGTGTGCTAGGACCGTCAGCTAGTACGTCTCCTGGTTTAACTTTTGTACCAACCTTGACAAGTGGTTTTTGATTCCAACTTGTAGCCTGGTTGGATCTTTTGAATTTTAAAACTTCAAATCTATGTTTTTTATTAGTTCCCTCTTCTTTTACTGAGATTTCATCACCAGATACTTCTTCAACAGTTCCAGAAATATTAGATATAAGAGCTTCTCCAGAATCTCTTGCAACATTTTCTTCCATTCCTGTACCTACATAGGGTGCTTCAGTTTTAACTAATGGAACTGCCTGTCTCTGCATGTTTGATCCCATTAATGCTCTGTTTGCATCATCATGCTCAAGAAATGGAATGAGAGCTGTAGTGACTGAGCAGATTTGTTTAGGACTGACATCCATATAATCTATTTCTTTATCTGAAACGAAAGCAACTTCTCCTCCATTTTGTCGAGAGAGAACTCTCTTGTTTTGGAAGGTTCCATCATCTTTTAAAGGAGCATTGGCCTGAGCAATTGTAAAATTATCCTCTTCAGCAGCAGTTAAGTACACGGCTTTATTAGTTTTTACAACCCCATTTTCAACTTTCCAATATGGTGTCTCAATAAATCCAAATTTGTTAACTCGACCATATGTAGCAAGGGTACCTATTAGGCCAATATTTGGTCCTTCTGGTGTCTCAATTGGACACATTCTTCCATAATGGGAAGGGTGAACGTCTCTAACTTCAAATCCTGCTCTTTCTCTTGACAAACCTCCAGGGCCTAAAGCTGATAGTCTTCTTCTATGAGTTAAACCTGCAATCGGATTTGGTTGATCCATGAACTGGCTTAATTGACTTGTACCAAAAAATTCTTTTAATGATGCTTGAATTGGACGAATATTAATTAATGATTGAGGTGTAATCGCTTCCGGTTCCTGGGTTGTCATTCTTTCTCTAACAACTCTTTCTAATCTACTAAGACCTACTCTTACTTGGTTTTGAACTAATTCACCTACTGTTCTAATTCTTCTATTTCCAAAGTGATCAATGTCATCTAGGCGAACAGGAATTTCTTTACCTTTATTGTTAATAAAGCTATCTTCACCTGCGTGTAAAGCGATGACATATTTAATTGAATCAATCATATCTTCAATTCTTAACATTCCGTCATCTTCAGTTGTATAAGACTCAGCATCTTTTTCGCCGTATTGTCTTCCTAACTTTTGTTCAACTTTGTATCGGCCAACTTTTGTTAAGTCATATCTTTTAGGAGTGTAAAACATTTGTTTTACCAAGTTTCTAGCAGATTCAACTGTTGCAGGTTCCCCTGGTCTTAACTTTCTATATAAATCAATAAGTGCTGCTTCTCTTGTTGTGTCAGGATCTCGTTCAATAGTGTTTCTTACGGATGGGTAATCTCCTAATAACTCTATTGCATCTTCTTTATTTTCAATTACATCAAGGGCCATCAAGAAACCAGTGATGTGTTGTCTTCTTTTTCTATCTACTCTTACACCGAGAGTGTCTCGTTTGTCTGTGTCGAATTCAAGCCATGCACCTCTTCCAGGAATCATTTTTCCAATGAAGACTTCTTTGTCAGATGTTTTATCTATTTCTTGAGAAAAATATACTCCAGGTGATCTGACTAACTGACTAACAATAACTCTTTCTGTTCCATTAATAATGAAAGTTCCAGTATCTGACATGATTGGAAAATCACCAAGAAAAACTGTTTGTTGTTTTATTTGACCGGTTTCACGATCTAAAAATTGAGCAGTTACATATAAAGGTTGTGAATAAGTTGAGTCAGTTATCTTACAGTCTTCAAGAGTTTTTAATGGCTCTTCGAAGTAATGATTTAAGAATTCTAAAGAAAATCTACCAGAGAAATCTTCAATAGGAGAAATTTCATCTAAAATCTCTTTTAAACCCTCTTCAATAAACCACTTGAAAGAATCTTTTTGTATAATTAATAAATCTGGAATATCTAGAACTTTAGGAATTTTTGCAAATGAAAGTCTAGAATTCTGAACAGCGGACAACAAGCCTCCTCAAAAATTAAATAACAGCTACCCGAAAGGTAGAGTATATTAGTACTTTTTATTTAAGTAAACAAATAATTAATAAATTATTTGAGTTCTACAGTTGCGCCAGCGCCTTCTAAAGCTTCTTTTGCTTTATCAGCATCTTCTTTAGAAACACCAATCAAAATGTCTGATGGAGCACCGTCTACAAGCTCTTTTGCTTCTTTTAGTCCAAGACTAGTAAGGCCTCTTACTTCCTTAATTACTTGTATTTTTTGTGATCCTGCATCAGAAAGAACTACATCATATGAATCTTTTTCTGCTGCTACTGCATCATCTCCTCCACCAGCTGGTGCAGCAGCTACAGCTACAGGGGCTGCGGCAGTAACATCAAATTTTTCTTCAAATGCATCTAAAAACTCTTTTAGTTCTAAGACAGTCATTTCCTCAAAGACACCAAGCAACTCATCAGTTGTCATTTTTGCCATTTGCTATTCCTCCTCTTTTTTAACCTCTTCAGAAGCTACTTCTTCTTTAACTGAATCAGCAGCTTCAGAAACTTCTTCTCCGCTTGCTTTTTTATCCACTAAAGCACTCAATGCATAGCCAGCCTTATTTATTACAGCTTTTGCACCAGCAGCAACCTTTACCAATGGTGCATTGAAGCCACCAGCAATTTTTGCTAGAAGTACATCTCTTGGTTCAATTTCAGCTAGAACATTAAGTTGGTCTATAGTTAATGGTTCAGAATCCATCAAACCACCTTTAACTACAAAGGCTTCATTTTCTTTTGAAAATTCTTTTAAGACTTTTGCAGCTTCGACTGGGTCAGATTCAATTACTGCCACTCCAGTAGGACCAGAAAAATAATCATTTAAAGAATCTAATCCAATATTTTCTGCAGCTCTTTTAGCTAAAGACATTTTGACTACATTGAATGAAGCACCAGCATTTTTTAATTCACGTCTTAGCTTTGTTTGCTGGGTAACAGTAAGTCCTCTATACTCTGCAAGCACTAAAGCATTTGCAGATTTGAATAAATCTTCTAAGTCTTTTACAACTTTTACTTTATCTTCTCGTACCATAAAAAAAGTCCTTCAATACCAAGGACCTGTAAACTTTACCTGCGTTAGATTTAAAATTGTTTACTAACGGTCTTTGGTTTTAATTGTCAGATTTAAATATAATCCATATCAAAAAATAAATGCAAATTATTTATATGTTTATATCGACACTAATTGATGGACCCATAGTTGAAGACATATGTACAGTTTTTATGAATTCGCCTTTAGATGATGAAGGTTTAGCTTTTGTTAAAACAGCAATAACCTCGTCTAAATTTTCAGCTAACTTAGCTTCATCAAAAGAGACTTTTCCGATAGACAAATGTACATTGCCTAATTTGTCATTCTTAATTTCAACTTTTCCTTTTTTAAAGTCCTCAACTGCCTTTGCAACATTAGGAGTTACTGTACCAGTCTTTGGATTGGGCATTAACCCTTGTGGTCCTAAAATTTTACCTAACTGACCAACCTCAGCCATCATTTCAGGTGTAGAAATAACTATATCTGCATCTAGTTTTTGTTCGGATGCAACTTTAGTAGCAAGCTCTTTACCACCTACAATTTCTGCTCCAGCTGATTCAGCTTCTGTTAAGGCTTCTCCACCAGCAAATACAGCAATTCGAACATCCTTACCAGTTCCATTTGGTAATGAGACTGTTGTTCTTATGTTCTGTTCAGCATCTTTTGGATCTATACCTAAAGAGAATGCAACATCTACTGACTCATCAAAGTTTGCAGGAGCATTATTTTTACACAAACTTATTGCTTCTGATTTTGACTGCTTTTCAGCTGGGATAGCTTCTTTAGCTGATTTGTATTTTTTTCCTATTTTTTTCATTTTTCCTCCTTTGGTTCAAACGACTTTTAGTCTCCCAAAAATAAGTTTTCTAGTTTTCTACAGTTACTCCCATAGACCTTGCTGTTCCAGCAATGATAGAAATAGCTGCATCTATATCATTAGCATTTAAGTCTTCCATTTTTGCTTCAGCAATATTTTTAAGCTGGTCTCTTGTGATTGAAGCTACTTTTTCTTTATGTGGCTCTGGAGATCCAGAGGTTATGCCTATAGCTTTTTTAATTAAATATGAAGCGGGAGCTGTTTTTGTAACAAATGTAAAAGAGTTATCTTCATATATTGTAATTTCAACAGGAACAGTTTCACCTTGCCTGCTAGCAGTATCATTGTTAAATGCCTGGACAAAGTCCATAATGTTAACTCCGTACTGACCCAAAGCAGAACCAACTGGAGGTGCTGGAGTAGCGCCGCCACCTGGAATTTGAAGTTTTAATAATGCTTTAACTGGTTTTGCCATATCTTTTCCTTAATTTTTAACTATATCTGTGAAACCCAGTTCAACAGGAGTTTCTCGTCCAAATATATTAACTAAAACTGTAACTTTTGATTGATCTAAATTAATTTCTTCAATGATGCCATTGAAATCAGCGAAAGGTCCAGTAGTTACTCTTACAGTTTCTCCAACTTCAAAATCTGGTTTAAATTTAGGTGATTCTTTCTTTACTTCTTCAACTTCATTAGAACCTAATATTCTCTCAATTTCTCTCCTTGAGAGAGCTATTGGTCTTTTGCCAGATCCAACAAAACCGATTATTGAAGGGGTATTTCTAATTTCATACCAAGTTGTATCATCCAAGTCCATTCTGACCAGGACATATCCAGGAAAAGTTTTCTTTTCTAAATTTACTTTTTTTCCGTTCCTTATTTCCACCACTTCATCTGTAGGAATAACAACGTCGTAAACCTTGTCTTCTAAATGAAGGTTTTTTATTCTAGTTAAAATGTTTGTTTTTACTTTTTTTTCATGTCCGGATTGAGCGTTAAGCACGAACCATTCACCAGGCATATCATATGGATGTGTTGGAACTGAAGCCTCTTCAGTTTCAGCTTCTTCAGTAGACTGGTCCTCTTCAGTTGTAGCTGTATCTTCTAACATTTATTCTCCGAAAGATAATAGGTTAATCAATGTATTTTTAAAACTAAAGTCCATTCCAAAAATAAAAAAAGTAAAGAAAGCGATAGTTACAACAGTGACAATAGTAAATGAAGATAATGTCGAATAACTTGGCCAATTAACTCTTTTTAGCTCAGTCCTAACTTCTCCTAAATAATTTGTAATTCTTCTAAATCTTGAAACTTTTTCGCCTGATTGATGCCTACCAATATTTCTATCAGCCTTTTTTGCTAAACGCTCTTCACGTTCAGACATCCTTCTCATTTCTCTGTTCATTTCATTCATAATTACCTCAGCAGGGGCGGTGAGACTCGAACTCACAACCTACGGTTTTGGAGACCGTCGCTCTGCCAATTAGAGCTACACCCCTCAGTTATTGCTCCTTCTCTAATTTGCTAGATGAGCGCTTGCGTCCAAATATTAAAAATATAATTGATAATATTCCGAGCAATGTCAATAATATTATTTTTGTGCTCTTACTTGTAGTTGTTTTTACTTTTTTATCTAATGATGACATTACCTTCGAAGCAAAGTCTGTTGGTACTTCAACTTCTTTTTTGAATTCATTATCTAATTCCTTTTTAAAGGCTTTATATCTTTTTCCAGAGACTTGACATTTAATACACGAAGAGGCGTGTGCATTGTTATCGAAACCAAAATATTGATTGCTAAGATAAGAAGACAACATATTATTTCTGGTTCTTTTACAAAGTATATTTGTTTTCAAGTTTGAAAAAATATCTTTCATCTTTCTACTTCCTCTAATATCTGTCTTAATTTTTGATGAGCTCTATGCAATCTAACTTTTGCAGCTGTAACACTTATTCCAAGAAACTCAGCAATCTCTTTGTGTGATCTACCTTCAATGTTTTTCAACTCAACAATTATTCTCTGATCCATTGGAATCTTATCTAAAGCACTTACTAAGACAGAAGATAGATCTGAATTAATGGCAACTAGCTCTGGATCTTTTTTTTCGTCAATAACAATTGGCTCATAAGTTTCCTCAATATTAAGAGTGTTATGCTTCTTTGCTTTTTTTCTGAGAGTCCATGCTGTGTTAACGGTAATTCTATAAATCCAGGTACTAAATGTAGAATCTCCGCGAAACTTTTCAATTGCTTTCCATGCTCTAATAAATGACTCTTGTGCTACATCATTTGCCATTTCTCTGTTGCCGGTTAATTTGTAAGCTAATGAAAAGACTAAATCCTGATGCCTAACAACTAATTGTTCAAACGCAGATTTGTCACCAAACTGTGATTTTTTGACTAACTCTGAATTAGAGATGTCATCATTGTAGTTTTCTATATTAGAAACGTTTTTCATTATCTAATGTAAGAATAATTATTAAAAATTGATAAATCTACCTTTTTTCTCTGTGAAGAGTATGCTTTCGCAACCTAGGGCTATATTTCATTAGCTCTAGCCTATCTGGTGTGTTTGTTTTATTTTTGGTAGTCACATAATTGTGATCACCAGTTTCTGTACACACCAAAGTAATTGGTGGCCTTTTGTCAGACGCCATTTTTTTCCTTTCTTACTTTTGTAGCGGCGGGCAGACTTGAACTGCCGACCTCACGATTATGAGTCGTGCGCTCTTACCAACTGAGCTACGCCGCCTTAAGACTTAGTTTAGCCTCTGAGCCCTCTTCCGGGATTGAACCGGAGACCTCTTCCTTACCATGGAAGTGCTCTACCAACTGAGCTAAGAGGGCTTTAGTGCCGAGAGTAGGATTCGAACCTACGAAGGCGTAGCCGGCAGATTTACAGTCTGCTCCCTTTGGCCGCTCGGGCATCTCGGCATAACAATAAAGTCTCTATAAAGTTTAGATTATAAATAAAAATTAGTGAGATGAATTTTTAAATGATTAGGATATTTTTATGGACAAAAAAATCCTCAACTTATTAAATAAGTGGAAAGAAAACAATTTAATAACAAGCTCTACCTACCAAGAAATTGTAGAATTCGAGAGTAATTCAAGCCCAACACAAAAATCAAAAGTCGCAAAAGCAATAACCTTAATAGGAAGTCTTTTTTTACTATCCGGATTACTAGGAACTCTTCCTTTAATTTGGGATAATTTAACATACTGGGCGCAACTCCTTCTTCTAGTCGTAACTACAGTTTTTTTAATATATGCGGCAAATTACAGCGAAAAGTTTGAAGATAAAAATATTTTTATTTTTAAATCATCTGAGAGGGTGTCTTCTGTACTGTTTTTAATTTCAACAATTTCTTTTGGTTCAGTAATAGTATTTTCTTTAAATATAATTAATAACACCACAGGATTCTCATTGTCAGAAGATATCCAGATATTAATAGTTTCATTTATGGTATTAATTTACTCTCTCTTTATGTATTTAAGAACTAAACAAATTTTTCAACATGTAGCACTGTTTTATTCCTCCATCTTTTTTCTTGGATCAGTTGGAAATATTATATTTCCTAATATTGAACCCTGGGCAGGTGGCTTATTCCTCATTGCAACAGGACTGATTTGGGGACTATACACTTTTAATAAAATTTTAGGCCCTAGTTGGCTTGGCTATTTATTAGCAACTTCTACTATTTCAATTGGTTCGATAATTTTGATTGAAAATTTATTTGGAAATAATAATCTACTTAAAATAATTTTATTAATTATTGGTTCAGTAATTTTTGTGTGGGCAAGTATACAACTTTCAGAGCAGGTAATTTTCTACATAGGTGGCTTGGGATTAGTTATTAATCTACCAAGGTTAATAACAGAGTTGCTTCCGGATAACATCTGGCCGCCACTTATACTTTTCTTAGTTGGTGGAGTACTTGTAGCTGTAGGTTTGTATTTAAATTCAATTAGAGAAAATCTAAAAAATTAATGACAAGTAGGTTATTGTTACTCGTTTCAATTTCAATACTTTTAGTTACTACTGTTGTTGTAGCTTTATTTGGAGTTGTCCCATTACCTGAATATGAAACCTTTTCATCAGGTAATGGATTTAATGGAAAGTTAATTTATCATGTTGAGTTTCAATCGGAAAATATAATTCCTCCAGCACCTGACATAATGGATTCTTGTATTTTTTTTATAGATTTATCTGAAAGCCCAGCGCAAGAGAAAGAAGTAGTTTGCAATAGTGATCTATACAACATCTCTTATGATATAAGTTTTTATGATGCACAAATACATAATGATGACCAGATTCTGCTTTCATACTGGGACTATCAAGAAAGTAATGATCGTAAGGTTTTAATTGTTGATATCGAGTCAGGAATAATATCTGAAAGTAAGGATGTTGCTCACTTAAGCGAAAATAACAGAATGAATGTATACGGTGAGAAATTGATTGAGCCTTGGGAAACAACTGATTACAATTCCCGGCTTATTGGTGTATATTATGTAAACAGAATTGACACTATTAAAGTCTACAATTCTAGAGCACCATCAAATTACTACTTTGAATCTCTACACTGGTCTCCTGATGGGGACAATATTGTTGCAGGAGACTCTGAAAATAATTTGATTATATTTTCTAAGAAAAAACTATTTAATCCAGTAAAAATACCTTTGAGTTATGAAAAAGTTAATGACGAGAGGGTTGAATTAATAAATGTATTAGGTTGGACTAATTAGCTAAAATCATTCTTGGGCCTGACCCCAATTTCACTAATTACATGAGCTGCACTTCTATTAGCAATTTCAGCTGAATCTACTAAAGTTAGATTTTTTTGGAGTCCATACAAATAGCCACCAGCAAAGAAATCACCCGCACCAGTTTTATCTACAACGTTAGCTTCCGTTGCATCAAAATGATAAGATCGTCCTTTTTCAATGATCAATACACCACTAGAACCAAGTGTGCAAATTAGTTGTTCGACATTAGGAAATAAATTCAAAAAATTTTCAATGGATTCATCAATATTGTTAAGCTCAAAAAGAGAATTTAATTCATCTTCATTACAAAATACGTAATCAATTTCACTTTTGATGAAATCTTTAAAACTTTCCCTGTGCATATCTACACAAAACACATCAGATAAGCTTATTGCATTCATTCCACCAGTTTCTTTGTTAAGTTTTGCAGCATAAAGAAACGCTTCCTTACTTGAAGGCTTGTCCCATAGGTATCCTTCCATATATAATATGTTTGCATCTTTTATTGAATCTACGTTTAAATCATTTACTGAGAGGTATTCACCAGCCCCAAGATAGGTATTCATTGTTCTTTCTCCATCGGGAGTAATGAAAATAGCACATAACCCAGTCTGGTTGTCCTCTTCTTCAAAAACTGTAAAATCTTTTAATCCTGAGTCTTTTAAACTAGATTGGAATTGATTACCTAACTCATCATGTGAAATCTTTCCAATAAAACCTACTTCTCCACCTAGTTGAGATATCCAATAGGCAGTATTTGCTGCTGAACCACCAGCTTCATAAATTGGGTTCTCCATATTTTGAAGAAGAAAGTTGGAACGTTCCTTATCAACTAAAGTCATTCTTGCTTTGTTTAGACTTAGCTCATTGATCTTAGATTCTTCTATTTGAGTTAATGAATCTACTAGTGCGTTTCCAATACAAATTATCACAAAATGATTTTAAATGATTTGTCCAGGATTTCCTTCCAAATCAACTATTTCTTTTGTAAATTTTTGAAGCTCTTTCATGCCTCCTGAAAGGTTGTAGGATTCAACATCTACAGAATTAACATAGTTTGTCACTCGACCTGACCTTGCTCCAGACCTACAAACAAAGATATATTTTTTATCAACCATTAACTTGTCAATATTTTCAACAATACTTCCCATAGGAATGTGTGTGGCACTTTGGTAATGGCCTGCATCCCATTCATCATTTTCTCTTACATCAATAAGTTGATACCCTTGTTGAATTAAATTTTCAAGATTTTCTGGCATTACAGAAGGAGTGTTGTTAATATCTAATACCACTCTGACGCTGCCTTAATCTTCTGACTCTTTCAACTGTAGGTGGATGTGTTGAGAATAATTTGCTTAAACTATTTCCAGAAAATGCTTTGAGTGGGTCAGAAATAAATAGCTGGCTTACAGCTGGGTTGACATCCATTGGAACTTTTGCATACCTTTCAATTTTTTCTAAAGCAGATGCTAAAGCTAAAGGATTGCCAGAAATCTCTGCACCAGTTTTGTCCGCACCAAATTCCCTTGTTCTAGAAATTGCCATCCTGATAATTAATGAAGCTATTGGTGCCGCAATCATTGCTATAACAATTACTGCTGGATGAGTGTTTCTGTTTCTGTTACCACCACCCCAAAATACCATTCTGGACATAAAGGAAATAGCAGCAGCCAACATTGCTGCAATACTTGAAACTAAAATGTCTCTATTTTTAATATGTGCTAATTCATGTGCAAGGACTCCTTCTAATTCATCTCTATTCAAAAGTTTTAAGATACCAGTTGTTACTGCTACTTTTGCATTTTTTGGATTTCTGCCAGTTGCAAAAGCATTTGGTTGATCACTATTAATTACATATAACTCAGGCATTGGCATTTTTTCTTTCTGTATAAGATGGGACATTATTTGGGTTACTTCTTCGTATTCTCCATCTTTTATTGGTTGAGCTCTTGTTGATTTAATAGCTAAATTACCAGAAAAAAAGTATATAAAAAAATTAAAAATTACAGCAAAAAAGAGTGCAGAGATTACATCAAAACCTAAAGCAGTTGCTGAAAATAAGACAACCAAAGTCATTAACGTTAGTAGTACTGTAGTTTTTACAAAATTCATGATTTAATTATAAAATTGTCATAATTATATTTTTTTTGCTTCCAAACAATAAAAGCCGCCAAGTCCATTTGAGTCAATAAGGGCCTTAAGCCCGGACAGTTGACTATTAATTTTCAAATTTTCCATACCTTCAGATAGCAAAAGTTTTGTTTGCAAATTATCAAAATACTCATCAAAACCATTAGAGATTAAAAAATCTCTCTGTAGTGATAATCTTGATTCATAGCCAAGGGTTTTTAGTTTTTTTATCACAGCAGAAAAATTAATATCATAAGTAATATCTACATTTCCCGGTTCTAATATTGGATCCACAGAAAGGTGGTGGTCTTTATAAGTCCTAAGTAATGACCTATACTTTCTTTTACCTCTATCCATTTGTTCGTAACCATAATCAAAAAAAAGAATATTTTTTGGACTTAATTTACTGATTATTTTTTCTAAAAATATATCAATATTTGTTTGAATTTCCACGTCTATATTTTCATCAGCCTTTATACGGTTCCATTCAATCCACTCAACAGTCTTTTTTCTTGCATCAACAAAATCATATGAAAAGATTCCATCATTAAAACAAACTATTTTTTCCTGCCATTTTCCATCTTTATATACTGCAATAGAACAAGGAATGTTGTCTAAAACTTCATTTCCAAAAACCAAATCACTATTTTTAAAAGTAAGTTCTTCAAGGTTTGAGGCATTTTGGATATTTTTTTGACTCAACTCAGTTCTAGCTGTCGAAGATTTTTCAACAGCATATTTATTTTTAGTTTTAATATGTTCAATAAGTGATCCCGTTCCAGAACCAAATTCAGTAATATTTAAATCTAAATTGCTTTTTTGAATCCATTTATTAATAATTTTTCCAAAATACTCAGAAACTTCTGGAGAAGTAAGAAAATCTCCACTTTTCTTTGATCTAACTTTTTTATTAGTAAAAAAACCATATTTTGAATAAAGAGCTTCCTCCATATATTCATCAAAAAATATTTTGTTGGTTTTATATTTTTTTAGAAGATAGTTATTAAATTCTTTGAATTCCAAGTTTTAATTACCAAAAAAAATCGAAGAGACTTCACCAAGGTAACTGAATATCCCAGGAAAAATACCTGCAACAAAAGTTATAAGAACTGTAAGAGCTCCTACAACTTTAAGAGGACTTTGAAATTCAAATGATTTTTCTTCTTCAGGATTTTTTAGTTCATCCATCCATATAACTTTTGAAATTCTTGCATAGTAAACAAGTGCAATAACTGCATTTATCGCACCTACTATAGCTAAGGAAACACCAATTATTTCCCCAGTACTCAAAAGACTTCTAAAGACCACAAACTTAGCAAACCAACCTCCAAGCGGAGGTATGCCTGCCAAAGAGAAAAAGAAAACAGTTGTTAGAACTCCAGTAAGAGGTGAGTGTTTCGCAATGCCTCCCCATTCATAAAAATTATCTGATTTCGTAAAGTTCGTAAAAAGATGTACTGATAAAAAGGCTCCTATATTCATAAAGGCATAAATAATTAAATAAGTGACGCTTGCAAAAATACCATCTTGATAATTTCCAGTTATTCCAGATACAGCGAGTGGAGCGATAATAAATCCCGCCTGAGATATTGAGGAATACGCAAGCAACCTTACTGGGTTTGTTTGCTGTAGTGCTACTAAATTTCCTAGTGTCATTGTGGCACCTGCAACAATTGCTAAAATTACGCCCCAACTTCGGCCAGAACTTGCAAACACCTTTGTCAAAAGTACAATCAGTGCAACAAAGCCTGTAGCTTTGGAGCTAACTGAAAGATAAGCAGTTATTGGTAAAGGTGCACCTTCATAAGTGTCTGGAGCCCATGAGTGAAATGGAACAACAGATATTTTAAATCCAATTCCTGAAATAACTAAAATAGCACTCAATAAAAGTACTGGCGAAGAGCCCAATGAGTTTGCAAGTAAATAGGCAGATATATCTGCGAAAACTAATTGTCCGGTTAATCCATAAATTAGTGAGAATCCATACAATATTAGAGAAGCCGAGAGAACGCCTAGTAAGAAGAATTTAATTGCACCTTCATTAGATTTTCTGTCACCCTTTTTCCAACCAGATAATAAAAACATAGGCGTTGATGCTAACTCAATTCCAATAAATATTGTTAGCAGGTCCCTAGACGAACTTACTACTAAAGCGCCAAGTAGAGAGCTAAGGAGGAGGTAATAATACTCCCCTTGATAAAACTTATCACTTTCTATGAAGTTTATTGATAGTAAAAAAGTCAAATAAGTGATGAGTATAAACAGGCCTTTAAGAATGATTGAAAATTTATCTACTACAAAGCTGTTGCCAAAAGTATAAATTGGATCTGAGTAAGTAGCCCACTGAATTACTAGGGGTGCTAAAGAAGCTAATGTCCCAAAAAGAGCAAAAGCTGCAACATAATATTTTGATTTTCTTGGAAGAATTAAATCTAATATTAAAGTCCCAACAATAGTGAATATAACTATTAACTCAGTTGAAATTGCAAAGTAGTTTATAGTAATTTTTATCCTCCAAATGCTTTAGAAAGAAGGCTAACAACAGCATCATTAGTTGCTCCAAATATTAGCTTTGGAAATACACCGATAAGAATTGTTAGAATTACCAGTGGGATCCATGCAGCTAATTCATAGCCATCTGCATCATGAAGCTCCATTTCATTCCATTCATCAGATGGTTCACCAAGATTAACTCTTTGCAACATCCACAACAAATATCCTGCGGTTAATACAGTTCCTATTGCACCAGCGACCATTGATCCTCGAAAAACTGTAATATTTAATCCATCAAGTGGATTAAATGCTCCAAGTAATGCCATAAACTCTCCCCAAAATCCAGCAAGTCCTGGCAGGCCTAAAGAAGCCATTGCAGTAAACCCTAACAGTGCTCCAGTCTTTGGAAGTAGTTTCATATTTCCACCTAACCTTCCCATATCCCGAGTGTGATATGTGTGAGCCATGGATCCCGATAGGAAAAATAATAAGCCAGTGATCACTCCATGTGCGACCATACCAATCATTGCAGCATTTATACCAATTGGTGTTAATGAAGCTATACCCAACATTACAAAACCCATATGACCAACTGAAGAAAATGCTATTAATCTCTTTAGATCAGTTTGAGCTAAACATGCAAGTGAACCATATATAATCCCTATTGCAGAAAGAATTGCAATCGCAGGCGCCCAGGCTTTTGCTTGTTCCGGAAGTATTGGTATTGCGATTCTAACAAAACCATAAGATCCTAATTTCAAGAGTATTGCTGCTAACAATACTGAACCAACTGTAGGAGCTGCCGTGTGTGCATCGGGAAGCCAGGTATGTAACGGCCACATTGGTACTTTAACCGCAAAGCCAAGAAACAAAACTGCAAAAACTAGCATTGCAAATGTTCCTGTAAACGCACCATTAGTTCCAAGCTCAATTAACTCAGGAATGCTAAAAGTTCTATTTCCTCTGTAATACAAGCCTAAAAAGCCCAGTAACATAAATGCGGAACCAAATAGAGTAAAAACAAAAAACTTGATACTTGCATATAGTCTTGTTTCAATTTGATTTTTAAATCCTGCTACAGTTCTTACAGTTTTATCTCCCCAAATTCCAATCATGAAATACATCGGAAGAAGAACTATTTCAAAAAATACAAAAAACAATATTAAATCAAGTGCAACAAATGTGCCATTCATACCAGTCTCTAAAACTAAAATTAATGCAAGAAATCCCTTAGGACTTTTTGGTTCTGGTAGATGTTCAATTGAATAAATAATTGCTAAAACTGTAATAAATGTAGACAAAATTAATAAAGGAAGAGATATTCCATCTATCCCAGTTTCATAATTTGCGTTGATGCTTTTTATCCATGAAATTTTATTACCTAGTTGTAATTTGTCTGCATTAGAAAAATCAAACTGAGGTAGGAGTAAGGCACTTAAAATAAATGTGACTATTGAAGATACTAATGCGAAGCCTTTAATTAAAAGCTCTTGGCTTTTTGGTATTGCGGTCAAAATTAATGCACTAATTAAAGGCAGAAAAACTACTGCCGTCAATCCTGTACCGTTTGTTAATAATTCCACTTTTCCTCCTATATAATAAACAAAATTAATAAACTAATCGTCACAACGCCACCTAAAAACAACATTAAATATTGCTGTGTTCTTCCTGTCTGTAGTAATTTAACTTTCCCACCAAAGCTATCAGTTCCTGTGGAAGACATATTCAAAACTTTATCGATTCCATTTTGATCAATATTGTTATAAACTATTACACCCATAAATGACGCAAGCTGACCAAAACCATTTACAAATCTATCTATTACATTTGTGTTAAATGCATCAACTGCTTTAGCCATATTTAATTTGATTGGATCAATAATAAATTTGAAATAGAAATCATCAATGTAGTATTTATTTTCTAATACTTTCCAAATAGGTTCGATTTTAATTTTGTCGTCTCCAGTCTCAGCACTTCCTTGAAGTTGGTATAAATAGTAACCTAGACCTATCCCTAGCAATCCTGCAGTTAAACCGAGTCCTAGAGCAAATAAGTCGAAGCTTTCTGGGTGATATTCAATAATAGGATTTTTACGAGTAGTTACCCATTTGGTAAAGCCTGTGTAAACCCCTGGAATATTAACCCATCCAGAAGCTGCTGCAAATACAGCCAGTACAACTAGAGGTGTGGTCATCATGGAATCTGACTCATGTGGATGACCGTGGCCTCTGTACTCTCCTAAGAAAGTAAGGCAAACTGCTCTAGTCATATAAAAAGCAGTTATGAAAGCACCTAATACAGCTATAAAGAAAAAGGTTGTTTCACCTTCATGATTAAAAGATGCAAGGATTTCATCCTTAGAAAAGAAACCTGCGAATGGTGGTAAACCGGCAAGTGCTACTGTTCCAATAATAAATGTTGAAAAAGTTTTTGGCATGACTTTCCTCAAACCACCCATTTCTAACATACTATTACTGTGTACTGCATGTATTACTGATCCAGCCCCTAGAAATAATAGAGCTTTAAAAAACGCATGTGTCCACAAATGAAAGAGTGCTGCAGTGTACGCTCCAGAACCAATTGCGGCAACCATATAACCAAGCTGACTTACAGTTGAATATGCGAGAACTTTCTTTAGATCATCTTGAACAATTGCTATAAGTCCAGCCGTAAGAAGAGTTATTACTCCAAATAACATTACAATGTCTAATGCTTCATTTGCTATTCCTTGATAAAAAGGGAACATTCTAGCTAATAAGTAGACTCCTGCTGTGACCATTGTTGCAGCATGCATTAGTGCTGAAACTGGAGTTGGGCCTGCCATTGCGTCAGGTAGCCAGACATGTAATGGAAACTGTGCGCTTTTACCCATTGCACCTATAAATAGCAATACCCCGGCTACAAATGCGACATTTTTTATTGCTGGATAATCATGCGTTGCTTGATACAGAATTTCAGATATCCTCATAGTGCCAGTATTTAAAGCCAGAATTATTATTCCAATCATTAAGCCCACATCAGCAATCTTATTTGTAATAAAAGCCTTCATAGCTGCTGAAGAGTTGTCCTTGACTTCCCAATAATGCCCTATAAGTAAATACGAACAGACTCCAACTAGTTCCCAACCAATTAAAATTTGGATTAACGTAGGTGAAGAAACTAATACAAGCATACTTCCTGCAAATAAAGTCAAGGACGTGAAGAAAAATGTATATCTTATTTCACCTTCCATATAATTTGTCGCATAAATAAATACAAGAAGCGCGACAAGTCCAACAACAAAATACATCATGATTGATAGACCGTCTACTACCCAACCGAATTCAATATCAAATTGTCCGATATTTCCAACATTAATAAAAAATTCATTGGCAACCCCTTCAGTTACATGAAGGTACATTAAAGCTAAGCTGTAAATAAAAATTATTGCGATAGTGCCTAATGCAATTTCAGCACCCTTTAGTGGAAGGCTCTTTCCTGCAAAAGTAATTATTAGTGCAGCTATAAAAGGAAGAACTACAAGGACCCAAACAAATTCTGCAAGTACGCCGCCGTCTGTGTAGACGACCTCACCCTCTGCGAACAAATTAATATTTGTTTTTACCATTTCATTAAATCAAATTCGTTAATGTTTGCGGTTTGTCTATTTCTAAACAACATGAGTACAATCGCAAGACCAATTCCAACCTCAGCAGCAGCAATTGTAATAATAAAAATTGTGAAAATTTGTCCTTGCATCAATGTATCTGCAAGCATGGTATCAAACATAATAAAGTTGATATTGACAGAATTCAAAATTAACTCAATTGACAATAAAACCATTACGGCATTTCTTCTAACTAAGATTCCATAAATACCTAAAGAAAATAGCGCAGCTGCAACAACTAATACAGGCTGAACAATCATACTTGATCCTCATCAATTAATGCTTCGTCTTTCCTAGCAAGCGTTATGCCTCCAATTAAAGCTGCGAGTAAAACAAAAGACACTAGTTCAAATGGGAATACAAATCTACTAAGTAGTATTTCACCTAATAGCTCCGTTGAAGAACCGGATGTTATCGTCACATCGCCATCAAAACCATTAATTAATATATATGAGAATAGAAGAAAAATTGATCCAGCTATTGCTGCTCCCAATTTTTTATTTTTATCGTTATCAAGTTCTGCATTTTTGCCAAGGGGAGCACGTGTAATCATAATACCGAACAAGAAAAGAACTATTACTGCTCCAATATAAACGAGAACCAATACAAGTGCTACGAACTCTGTTGACAACATTAAAAACAATATTGCCGTTAAAGCCAAAGTAAAAACTAATGAAATAGCTGCATGAATAACGTTTGAGGTTGTAACTACCCTTATTGCAGTTGATAAAAGCGCAAGAAGAACGAAATAAGTTACAATTTCAAAAATTTCCATTTTTAGCTTTCTAGACCTTCAGCCTCTGGAACAGTTTTTAACCAATCATCCAAACGTTCTTTGTCGTGCAACATGTCGCCCATGTTAAATTCAGAATATTCATATTCTGGTGACCAAAATAATGCATCAAAAGGACAAACTTCTACACAAATTCCACAGTACATACATAATGCATAATCAATATCGAACCTGTCTAGAACGGCTCTACTTCTTTGCCTACCCCCAGGTTTAGATGGAGGTTGTAACTCTTTATGGCCCTCAATATAAATACACCAATCTGGGCATTGACGGGCACAAAGCATGCAACTAGTGCATGCTTCTTGATCTAAAGCGATCACACCCCTTGCTCTTGGTGCAACTTTCTCTTTTTCAAACGGATAGTTTACATTTGGTTTTGAATGGAAAGGAGACAAAGTTTTTAACATATTAACAATTACGATTTTTATTCCAATTAAAAATCCAGGCACTTTTGGTTTAAATGTTTTCATTAAAATCCAACCTTCATAACTGCAGTTACAAGAATATTAACTAAAGATGCAGGAATAAGTATCTTCCATGCAAGATTTTGAAGTTGATCTTCTCGGAATCTTGGTTGGGACCATCTTATTGCAACCAAGATAAAACCTAAAATAGCTGTCTTTGTCAAAAGAACTACTGGTCCATAAAAGTTTACCCATTCAGTTGGAAGGAGTGGTACATGGTAACCACCAAGGAATAATGTTGAAGCAATTGCACACAAAATAAACATATTCATGTATTCAGAAATATAAAATATAAGAAACCTGATACCAGAGTATTCTGTCATAAAACCCATAGTTAGTTCTGATTCACCAATTGGCATATCAAACGGTACTCGCATCATTTCAGCTGTTGCGGCAACCATGAAAATTAAGAATCCTACAATCTGTCCCCCAACTACAAAAGGTACTCCCCATTCAATTTGCTTTTCTACTATTCCAACTAGTGACATAGTTTCAGCTTGAATAACTACTCCAACAACAGCAAGAATTAACGGAAGTTCATAAGCTATAAGCTGTCCTGCAGCTCTCAAACCACCCATTAGGGAATACTTGTTTGCTGATGACCATCCAGCAGTTAGCACACCTATAGTTCCCAAAGAGCTGATCGCAAGTGCAAAGAAAACACCCAATTCTAAATCTGCTACTACCAAAGTTGGGCTCATTGGGACTACTGCAAAAAGTGCAACGCAAGAAACCATAACATAAGCAGGTGCCCATTTAAACACGGGCCTATCAACTTCTGTAGGGATAATATCTTCTTTTTGAACAAATTTAAGTATTTCCGCAAGAGGAAATATGAAACCTCTAAGTCCTACATGTAAAGGACCCGGTCTTCGCTGCATCCATGAGGCACCCTTTACATCCATTATTGTGAATATAATTGCTCCGTTCAAAGCAGCAATCGCAAGAAATCCAACCTTGACTAAAACTTCTGTCATCTATCTACGTCTCCTAGAACAAAGTCTAAACTTCCCATAATTGCAATTAAGTCTGGGAGTAAAGCCCCCTCAAGCATAATAGGTAAAATAGAAACATTGCTGAAAGAAGCTGTACGAACTTTAAGTCTGTAAGGCCCTAACCCACCATCTGAGACTATATAGTAACCCATTTCACCTTTTGGATTCTCTGCTCTTACATAGGTACGTCCTTGGGGAACTTTGATAACTTTGGGCACCTTTGCTTGTAGTGGGCCAGATGGCATAGAGTCGATTGCTTGTAAAACAATTTTTGCAGATTCAACCATTTCTTTAACTCTGACATCCCATCTGTCGTAACAATCTCCATTTTCTCCAACTGGAATATCATAATCAAATTGATCATATGGCAGATAATCTGTCTGGGTTCTTAAGTCTGACTTAACTCCTGATGCCCTGAGTATTGGGCCAGAAACACCATAAGCTTCTGCTGTTTCTGCAGTGAGAACGCCTACATTTTTGGTTCTTTTCTTAAAAACTTCATTTCCACCGATTAAATTTTGAAATTGATCAGCTGCCTGTATAACTTTTTCCATGGCTACTTTTGTATCTCTATAAAATCCAGCGGGTAAATCTTGAATATTTTTTTTCGAAGTGGGCCCTGCTCCGGCTGCAGGTTTTACTCCTCCAATACGATTAAAGTTTGGATGAAAACGTCCTCCAGTTACTGACTCTATCAAATCTAAAACTCGTTCCCTATCTTCCATTGCATAAAAAATTGGGGTTAGAGCACCAACCTCAAGAGCGTATGCACCATTAAAGACGAAATGTGAAGAAATTCTGGCCATTTCAGTAAGAATTAGTCTGATATGCTTTGCTCTTTCGGGTACTTCTATTTCCATTAATCTTTCAGCTCCTGCAATAAATGGAATCTCATTTGAAAACCCTGCGACCCAATCTATTCGATTTACAAGTGTTGTAATTTGAGGATAAGATCTTACTTCTGCGAGCTTTTCATATCCGCGATGCATATAGCCCAAAACAGGTTTTACATCATGTACTTTTTCACCATCTACTTTTGCTACCAGTCTTAAAACTCCATGAGTAGATGGATGTTGAGGTCCGATGTTAAGTGTCATATCTTCAGTTTCAATTTCAACTGATACAGAAGCCTCTGAAAATCTGTTCATATTCTGTGGATCTAAAGCATTAACCATCTACTGATCCATCACTTTCTGATTCTTCTGGCATTCCCTCAACATCTACATCTCCCGGCCAAGGTTTAACTTCTCTACTTATTAACTCAAAAGATTTCAGCATAGGATTTCCTTCATACCCATCAGGAAGATAAAGTTTTTCAAGATTTGGATGATTTTCAAAATTTATACCAAACATTTCGTATGCTTCTCTTTCATGCCAATTTGCACCAGCGTACACATCAATAAGTGAGTTAATATTTGGCTCTGATTTACTAATACTTGTTGATACAGTAACTAAGTTAGTATTGTCTAAATCTGAAAGGCATGTGATTATTTCAAAACTAGGAGAAACACTCTCTTTTGGTGCTTCACCAACAGAAACTTCATTGTCCCAATCTATTGCTGAGAGCCAAGAGAAAAATTTTAAATTAAATTCATCTCTAAGTTTTTTATGCACATCAATCCACTCTGTTGAATCAATTTTTATGTTGATTGTTTCAAACTCAAGAGTTGCCTCTTTAAAGCTTTCTTTTATATTGTTAAAAAATTCTTCCATCTTAAATTGGCTCAGTTTGAACTTCTAACCACTTCTCTTTCATGTCTTCTCCGCGAATTTTTTTCTGTAGAAGAATAATTCCTTCTTGCAATGCCTCAGGTCTTGGTGGACAACCGGGAACATAAACATCAACAGGGATTAATTGATCTACTCCCTTGGTGACTGAGTAAGAGTCCCAATAAGGTCCACCACTATTAGAACAAGATCCCATTGAAATAACATATTTTGGCTCAGGCATTTGGTCATAAAGCCTTTTCACAGAAGGAGCCATTTTATCTGTTACTGTTCCTGCAACAATCATAAAATCCGCCTGACGTGGAGATGCTGGAAGAGGAATAACTCCTAACCTCATAAAATCATGCCTTGGCCCGCTTACAGCCATAACCTCAATAGCGCAACATGCTAATCCAAATTGAAAGTACCATAGCGAGTATGATCTGGCCCAGTTGAATACTGAAGATATGGGTTTTGGTAGGCCGAATTTATCTATGACTCCCATTTTAAGACATCCTTTCTTATTGCGTATATAAGTCCAATTAACAAAATAAATATAAAAACAAACATTTCAATTAAGCCAAAGTAGCCAAGTTTTTCTAGGTTGATAGCCCATGGAAATATGAAGACCGCTTCGACATCAAATATTACGAAAAGCAAGCCGAATATATAATACCTTACGTATGTTTGACTCCATCCAGTTCCAACTGGATCAACACCACATTCATAAGTTTGCAACTTTTCTTCATAAGGCTTGTTTGGTCTTAGTACTGAAGCTACTCCAAGAAGCAATACGACAAGAAAGAGGCCAAAACCTAGCACTGCTCCTATGGTCACGTAATCTTGAAAATAAGAAATCATAATTTATAGTTTAGTTAAACCTCTAAAAAGTTTAGTTTTTTCTCAAACTTCAGTGTAATTTTTTTGTAAGATTTTTTATAAGTGATTAATAAAAATTTTTTACAAGAACCTAACCTAATAGATCTTTCGAAAGAAATTTTTAAAGCAGTAGTTCGTGACAAAGTTGAAATAGATACAAGATTTGAACTTTTGTCACAAGACCTTTACGAAGCAGATACTATAAACTTCATACTGGCTGATGGTCTGGGTTATAAAAATCTAAGCAGTACAGATTCTTCTTTGAATAAGAACGTTACTCAATCTATTAATACAACATTTCCTTCATCAACGAACGTTGCCTTATCATCAATATCCTTAATGAAGAATCCAATTGAGCATGGTTTGATAGGATATTACATGTATGACAAATCAAAATATGGCCTCATAAATGCTTTAAATTGGAATGAGGATAATAAAAATTTATTATCAAACAATTATTATCGAAAACAAAGTTCAATTTGGAAAATTTTTAAAGACAACAAAATTTATGCTTCGAATTTTCAACCTAGAAACCTGGTTGGGAGTCCACTGTCAAATTTTTTGTATGAGCAATCGAATACTATTCCTTATGATAATGCACAAAGTCTTCTAGAGTTGTTATCAGATTCTTCGATTTTAGAGAATAGGTTTAATTTTATCTATTATCCATTAATTGACGTTACAGCTCATATATTTGGAGTGAATTCAGATGAGTGGCAAATTGAAATAACTAAATTTGAAAAATTGGTTAATGAGATTTCAAATATTAGTAACAAGAAAACAAAAACAATAATTTCTGCTGATCACGGTCTTGTAAATATTAACGATGAATTTCGTCATCATTTGAATTATGGTGATGACCTACAAATATACGGAGACCAACGTTCAGTTTATATAAATGGGGCTAAAGAAAATGTTTTAGAAACTTTTTCAAAAATACCAGGTGTTTTATTGGAGCAACATGAGTTGTCTTGTCTTCTAGGAGATCCCATAGATGAATTTTTACAGTCAATTTATCCTGATTTTTGTTTTTTAGTTGAAGATAAAAATATCGTATATCCAAAACATCTTTCGGCAAAATTAAAGGGTTACCATGGAGGAATATCCGAAGAAGAGTTAAAAATTCCAATTATTGAATTCTCTAACTTCTAAGTTACGTATACTTAGCATGTGAAAAATTTAAAAATTTTGCTTCTTCTTCTAACATTTTCTTTTTGTTCCCAGTCCAGTGAAATGACAATGGGAGCTCCTGAGCCATATTTTGGTGGAGTAGAAGATATGGCTACTTCTGAAGTAGCTTTCTCAAGAGAATCTTCTTTTTCACAAGGTGACTATATCATTAAAACTGCTTATGCAAGCACAGACGTTAGTTCATCTAATTTTGAAAATACAATTGATGAAGTAGAACTCTTGGTAAAGAATTTCAATGGAAATATTTCTAATACGTATCTCTCAACAAATTACCAAGGACTTAAAAGTTATAACTTAACTATGAATATTCCAGCTGAGGATTTTGAGAGTTTTTTAAAGGCAGTAGAGGATATTTCAAAGTTTACAAACATAAATTTAAATGCAAATGATGTAACAAAATATGTTCTTGATATAGATTCAAGATTGAAATCATTAAATGATGAAAAGGAAGCACTTGAAGAAATTAAAGCGGAAGCTGTATCGACATCAGATAAGCTTCAAGTGCAGTCTCAACTTCGTTACATAAATCAAGACATTCAAGTTTTGGAAGGACAAAAAGAATATTATGAAAATTCAGTATCGTACTCTTCTTTGACATTAGATATTAGAGAGGGTTCTGGAGTATCGCTGTTTTCATGGAATTATTATGTTCAAAGAGCATTAAATTGGATTGAATCAATTATTGGTTTTATAGTATCTTTTGGAATAATTGCAGTTCCGTTGTTGTTGCTAGTATTAGGATTTAGAAAATTTAGATCTAAAAACTAATGGCGCTTTCTTATATTGGTTTATTTTTAATAATTATCCTGCTTATATTTTTTGGAAAAAAAATTAAATAAGTATTTAATTCGGTTGGTATGTTCCAAAAAAGACTTGCCATGCAAGACAAGTCTTAGCAAGCAAGCTTAACCAAATGTAAGCTCTTTCACCGTATAGATAGTCTTTCCATTTACCTACTTGCTTATATTGCAAAATCATATTTATTGAAAAGGTATTAAAGAATAAAAATATACTGACAAAAATCCAAACAACAAATTGTGGAACTCCTTGGGGATTAGAGTCAGTTGCTATCCCATCACCTATTAGATTAATAAATATAAAAATCCAAGGGGCAACACCAACTAGGCAACCCATTATGTAGCTTGTCCAATCAACTTTTTCTGTGTACTGATTGTGAACTTCCATCATCCATCCAAACCAACACATAGCTGCGTTCATAAAAAATATTCCAGCTAATGCCCAAATATCATAGATGCCAACTAAAAGTGCAATAAGAACAATCATGACTGATGCACTTATAGAGTATTCAATCCATCTGATCTTATTTATTCCTTTTGATAAGTCTTCTTTGTACTTTTTATAAAAAGGACCGGAAATTAAATAGTGAGCGACAGCTGACGCAAGTAAGAAAGTTGCAACTGCTGGACCAAAATTTGTAACTTCTGTCCAAATTTCTAATTCTGGAACAAGAGCAAAGCTTGATGGATCATTAGGAGAGCCAACTCCAACAAGTTGAGTCAAGGTTATTGGAACAACAAAATCTGAATTAACAACTGTTCCAAGCCAAAATAAAAGCCCTCCCTGAATAAGATGGACTGTTCCCATAATTAAGTTAAACTTTTTTAATTTTTGAATTTTTGTTTCCATGCTCCCCCTTTAAATTAGTAAGCTAAGTTTAGTTTTCTAATTAATATTAAATCATGGATAAACAATTAATTTTTTCAGAAATTGAATCACTAATTTTTGATATGGACACATTAATTAAGTCTCTTGCAAATTCTAGGGAATATATAGCAGGGGGAGATTATGCCCGTGCTACTTCAAAGCTTTCGGAACTTGAAATTGAATTACAATCTCTTGCAGGAAGAGTTTCTTATATTAAATCAAGCCTTTGAGGGGAATGTTGTAACCTCTGAAATATTTATATTTACCTTATCGCCAGATTCAAATATTGTATTAGGTAAAGAACGTGCTCTAAAAACTTCACCTTTACTATTTTGGAATGATATTACCTGATCATGGCCATAGAAGGTACATTCTTTAACCAAGTAACTTCCGTCTGAATCTAAAGTGAGTTCAATACACTCAGGTCTAATTGATACATCTAAAGCACCATCATAAGCAGATACAAAAGTTCCTAAAGATGTCTCAACTCTACCGTTAACTGAGTAGCCCTTTAATATATTGGGGTCACCTACAGAGTTCGCTACAGTTTGGCTAACTGGATTTAAATAAATTTCTTGCGGCGTAGCGCTTTGTATAACTGTTCCATTTTCTAACACACTAACTACATCGCAAACTGACAATGCTTCCTCTTGATCATGAGTTACAATTATCGCAGTAGTCTCAGTTTTTCTTAAGAGATAAACTACTTCGTCTCTTAATTCCCTGGCCATATGTGCATCTAAGCTTGTAAATGGCTCATCTAGAAGAATTACTTCCGGACCGGGAGCTATCGCCCTTGCAAGTGCAACTCTTTGTTGTTGACCACCAGATAGTTCTTGAGGATATTTATTTTTATAATTTTCTAAATTACACATTTCTAAAACTTCTTCTAATCTTCCTTCATTTATTTCATTTTTGGAAAGTCCAAAAGATATATTTTTTTCAACATCTAGATGTGGAAATAATGCATAGTCTTGGAAAACCATACCAACATTTCTATCTTCAGGAGGTACAAAAACTTCATCGCTTGAAATGATTTGATTTCTCATTTCTATTAAACCAGAGTCTGGTTTTTCAAATCCAGCAATTAATCTTAATGCAGTAGTCTTTCCTGAGCCTGACATTCCCAACACGCCAACAATTGATCCATTCCAAACGTCCAAATTAAAATCTGACAAAACAGTCTCTTTTTCGTAAGACTTTGTTACTGATCTTGCTCGTATAATTAAATTTTCAAATGCCATTAGTTTGTTAAATTTCTAGTACTAAGTATATATGTAGGAAGTGCGCTAATTGCTAACAAAATAAATGCAGAAAATGCTGCTTGTGTAAATAAAGCTTCAGAAGCGTTAGACCATATGTCAACAGCCATAGTGCTAAAGCCGGTTGGACGCAGTAGTAAGGTTTGCGGTAACTCTTTCATTGTTGAAAGAAAAACTAAAGCTGCACCAGCTAATAATCCTTTGTAAATAAGTGGAAATGTAATTTTTATAAATGTTTCCATCTTTGAAAAACCAAGGCCAGAACTTGCTTCAATATAGGATAGTTTCACTTGTTCCATTGACGCTTGTCCTCCTCCAACAGCTTGAGGTAAAAAAACTATTAAGTATGAGATTATAAGTGTTGTAAAAGTTTGATAAATCGCTGGAACAATTTTAATAGTTATAAACAACATTGAAATTCCTACAGCAATATGAGGAAGCCCATATAAAGTAAGGGTTACTTTTTCGAATAAATCACCAAATTTTGATCTATATTGAGAAATCATTATAACTATTGGAGTAGCAATAATCATTGCAAATATTGAAGTTACAGTAGCTGCTGTTAGTGATCCAACTACGCCTGATAGAACGTTATTAACAGCATTGCCTTGTGACATACCTCGAATTAACCAATAGGAAAGAACACTTATTGGTATAACTAAACTGAATAAAATAACTAAAGCAAAAAATGCTAAAACTAAAACTTTATTTTTGTGAGACAATTTAGCTTTTACAATTTCTCTTGGTGTTCCAGAAACTTTAGCTGACCTACTTAATTCACTTCCCCTTTGAGCAAAACTGATTATTAAAGCAATAAATATCAACAAGGTCGAATAGAAAATTACAGGATCACCATTTATATTTATTGTGTAATAAGAGTAAATTGCCTTTGTTAATGTTCCATATTTCATTAAAGAAACAGCACCAAAATCAGAAATTACATACAATCCAACTAAAAGAGATGAATAAATAATAGGTTTTTTTAATCTTGGTAAAACAACACTGCTATACATCTTTATTTTTTTAACTCCAAGTGACCTAGCAGCATCTTCAACTGTTGAATCTAAATTTCTAAGTGCACTACTGCAAATTAATTGAACATATGGATAAGTAAACAAAGTAAGTACAATCCAGCTTCCAATAAAACCATCAATTCCAGATATTTCATTTATCCCAAAACTTGAAAAAATATCTACAAATAATCCCCTTGGTGAAAATGCTGAAACATATGTTAAAGCACCTATGTAAGACGGTATTACTAAAGGTAAAATTGTAAGAGTAAACAATAACTTAGAAGCAGGAATTTCATATCGAACGATAAGAATAGAAATTAATAAACCTAAAAATAGGCTTGTAAGAATTACTGCAATAAATAAAAATATTGTATTCAAAAATAATGTAAGAACATCCCATGATTGCAAAAATTCAGACAAATTTTTTGAAAAATTTGCAAAACGCCAAAACATATAAAAAATAGGCATCAAAAATAAAATTAAAATAAAAGTATTTGTTACTATCAGAGGTTTTGGTGCCTTCACTCTATTAAGGATAAATAAAAATTACAGTTATTAAAAGAAAAAAATTCTGGCCAGAATTACCTGGCCAGAATTTTTGACTCATTTTGATACTAAATGAAGAATCAAAATCCTGCCTGAGCAATCAACTCTACAGCTTTTTCCTGCCATAGAGATAACGCTGACCAATTTAGGTTTGAAGGAGAGTTCAAACTATTAATGTCTGGAAGCAAAGCATTAGGCTTAATACCTGTAACAAGAGGGAACTCGTAAACAGTATTTGTAAATGTTTCTTGAGCCGCTTTTGAATGTAGGAATTCAATAAATGCTAACGCTGCTGGTTTATTTTGGCTTGAAGACAAAATACCAACACCAGCAGGCATAACCATTGCTCCACATCCTTCATCCAAATATACATTCTTAATTGGCTCATTTCCGCTTTCAGCCAACACTCGCAATGTGTAATAGTGATTAATCATTCCAATATCTAGCTCACCGGCTGCAGCAGCTGCAACTTGTGGTGAGTTTTTAGGATATTCAGCATATCCAAGTCCATTTATGGTGGTTAGCCATTCTAAGACTTTTTCTTCACCGTCCAACTCAACCATACAAGCAACCATTGCTATGAATGAAGAATTGGTTGGAGCAAGTCCTAATCGATTTCTAAACTTTTCATCTGCAAGACCATAAATATCATTTGGCAACTCCGAATCTTGAACGTCTCTAGTATCAACAACTAGAGCTCTAGATCTACCAGATGTTCCCACCCAGTAATTATTTTTATCTACAGCCCAACCGGGAACATTATCTAAAATATCAGCCGGTAGTCTCTCAAACAGGCCTTCTTTGGCGACAATTCCAAGACTTACTGGGTCTTGAGAAAAGAAAACATCAGCAGGACTGATTGCGCCTTCAAGTTTAAGAGTTCCTGCTAACTCCGCACTTTTAGCATATCTTACCTCGACTGTTACCCCCGAAGTAGATTCAAATTCAGCAATAATTTCTGATACTAAACTTTCTTTTCTTCCGCTATAGATGACAAGCGTCCCGCTTACTTCTGCTTCTTCCTCGGTTAGTGCTGCATTAACTGCAGCTTCAATTTCTTCTTGAGAGACTTCTCCAGCTGGACCTTGTTCACCAGCCGGACCACGTTCACCAGCTGTAGTAGTACAAGCCGATAAAACTATTGTGAGAGCAACTAAAACTAAAATATATTTCTTATTCACATTTACCTCAAATTTCAAATATACTTTGTTAATACTACTTAACATTTTAAGTTAATGCTAATTTATTTAAAAAAAATTAAAAATTTTTAGAATTCAGATTTAAGTTTAAGAAATTTGACTGTGTTGAGAAAATTAGTTTACGCTACCTGATTTAGAAAGCCTTTTAAAATTAAACGATCTTAAAACAAACTTTCCCCCATTGCGGACAAACCACATAAAGCCAGCAAGTAAGTAAGCGTAAGGACACATCATATTACTGTTATTATACATTAAATAGTAAAATATTAATAATGCAAAAAGATCCTAAGATTGTAAGAAAATATGAACCAGTAATTTGGTTACTTTTTTTTGGATTGACCTTCGCGGTTGGTTGCCCAGCATTTTAGAAATATCATTATTTGTTAATTACTGTTAACATGTAACTAATGAATACTAAAAACCCAAATATTCTCTCTCAAGATGAAATAGAAAGTTTACCAAATTCTTTTTATTCTCATGCTGAAGCAATATATCATCTTAATGAAGTTGGTATTGAAGTAAAGCAAACCCGAGTAGCAGAGTGGCTAGGTGTTAGTAGAGCAAACGTTTCTCAAGTTATAGGAAGAATGCAAAATAATGGTCTTATTGAATTAACAGATGAATTAAAGCTCTCTAAAAAAGGTGCTTATCTAGCAAAAATAATTTCACGCAGACATCGAATAATTGAGAGATTTCTTTCAGAAGTCCTTGACTTACCTTGGGACAAAGTTTACAAAGAAACAAAAAAATGGGAAAACATTCTAAGTCCTACTACTGAGGAGGCAATGTTAAAAATTTTGGGTAATCCAACTACTGGTCCTTTTGGTAACCCAATTCCTTATTCAAACTATAAAAAAGTTCCCATGAAAAATTTATTGGATGTTGATCCAAATGAAGATTATGAAATTTTAAAAATTTCAGAAGAGCTTAAAAAAGATAACAATGTAATTGATTTTCTACAGAAAAATCAGATGTTGCCTGGAAACAATATTTTTATTTCTGATACAAACAAGTATTCAATTACTGTCAGTATTACAAAAAATCAATATTTTGGTCTCGATCAGTACATTGCTGAGAGAGTATTTGTCGGTTGATTCAATTTATGATTATACAGAGATTTTTTATAATTGACTTATGATTAATTTATTGTCAAATATACCTTATGAACTATTTAGTTATATTGGTGGTGGAATATTTTTGTTTATCATCTTATATAAATTTTTCCCAAATTTATTTATTAAGATTCATAAACCAGTCTTTTTCACGATAGGTATATTGTCATTATCTTTAGGATACGTTGGAATTGTAATTCCTGGTCTTCCCACAACTGTTTTTATACTGATTGCAGCATGGGCTTTCTCAAAATGTTCAGAAAGATTTACATTTTGGATTGAAAACCACAGAATTTTTGGTCCAATCATTTTAAATTGGAAAACATATAGAGGTCTTTCAAGAAGGGCTAAGAAGCTAGCCATTTCAATGATTATTCCAACTTTTGCATTTACTATCTACTTTGTTTTTTCACTTGTTGGAGACTTAATTTTTGGTGCTTTTGGAATCGCTCTTTGCACATGGTTAGCAACTAGACCAGAGCCACCTCTTGAAAACGAAGCTTAAATTTAGTTAGCTTCGGGGATTTGATAGCCTATCGGTGAAACTTTATCTAATTCAAATACATCTCTTGCTTGAGCTTCGTAATTCAATCCTATAGATATTTGATCTCCTTCAGTAACCCTATTCCCATTTTCATCTAGCCTTGCATTCATGGTTGCTTTTTTGCCAGATTTACAAATTGTTTTAATTTCAGTCATCTCATCAGCCCAGGCTAATAAATATACACTTCCTGGAAAAGGTTCTCCACGAAAATCTGTTCTCAATCCATAGCAAAGAACAGGAATTTTAAGCTTATCTACAACCAAAGACAATTGAAGCACTTGTTTTGGGCTAAGGAACTGTGATTCATCAACAAGTACGCAAGACACTTTTTCCCTTTGATGTTCATGTGCAGTCCAAACATATAGATCATCATCAGCAGTAAAAATTTCACATTCCCTGTCCAAACCAATTCTTGAAGCAATTTTTCCCTCTCCAAATCTGTCATCTAGTTTTGGTGTGAATAAAAGAGTTCTCATATTTCTCTCTTCATAATTATGTGCAGACTGTAAGAGAGTTGTACTTTTTCCAGCATTCATTGCTGCATAATAAAAATATAATTTTGCCATTTCTTATATATTAGTTATTTAATTTATTGTTGCTATCGAACAGCAACTATTCTTCCAACAGTTTTTCTGCTTCCAATCATGTCAAGATACTCGACAATTTCATCAAATTTAATAGTTTTAAAGACAGGTTCAATTTGTTGATTAGTGTATAAATCAAATATTAACTCCATCCTTGATTGAAGATATTTTTTATCATCATTTTCGAAACTGATCATGAAAACTCCCATAATTGAAATATTCTTAACAAGTAAATAGCTAAGCGGTTGGGTGGGAATATTTCCACTTGCAAAGCCTACTATCAGTGCTCGGCCTTCAGAACTGAGCAGACGTATTCCTTGTTCATATGGTTCGCCTCCAACTTGATCATAAAAAATATCCACTGGTCTTTTACCAAATTTTGCTTCCACAGTTTCTTTTAAATCTTCCTCTTGATAATTTATTACTAAATCTGGTCGAAATTGTTTAACCAACTCTTTCTTTTTTTCAGAACCTACTGCGGCAATAACTCTTGCACCAGATATCTTTGCAAGTTGAATAGCTGATAATCCCACTCCACCTGCTGCTGCATTCACTAATACCAATTCATTGGGTTTTATTTGAGCTCTTCTGTGTAGTGCAAAGTCTGAAGTAAGGTATGACATTAGAATTGCCGCACCTACTTCAAATGAAATATTTTCAGGAAGTTTATAAGTTAGATTTTCAGACACCACACAAACATCACCAAAACTTCCATGTCTTCCAGATCTAAATACAGTGGTCGCTGCTACAACCCTATCTCCTACTTCAAACTGACTATCTTCATGACACTCCTTTATGTAGCCTGCAACCTCAAAACCAGGTACAAATGGATGTTTTGGGTTAGATTGGTACAGCCCACTTGATAATAAAAGATCAGCATAATTTAAAGTTGCTGCTTTGGTTTCTATTATTAACTCTTTATCTTTGATTTTTGGGTAATCCATTGTTGTAAATTCAAGATCTGTGAATAAACCCATTTCTTTTTGAACTAATGCTTTGTATTCATTCATATCAATATCATAAAAGAATTTATTAATGGTAGTCTTTTTTTATGGAAGTAATTATTAAATACATACACATGATTGGTTTGTCAGTCTGGCTTGGATCAATGATTCTTTGGGCAGTATTTGCACCTCAGCTTTATAAAATCGATCCTTCGAAAAAAACTACAGATACTTTAAGAGGCTATTTTAGTTCAGTCTCTTGGACATCATACTTTTTAGCATTAGTGTCCGGATTGACTCTTTACTTTTTAGAACAAAGCACAACTTCAAATTGGCTACTTGAAGTATCGCTTCTTGGGTTAGCTGGTGTTGTGATTGCATTACATAGCTATGCTACAAAACTTAGTGCTGCATTAAGAGGTGCTTTTAATGGGGTAATGTTAATACTTGCTTTAGTTGTTGTGTACCTAGCAACTATATATATTTAAAAAGAATTAATTAAATCTAAGTCTTCTTCAGCAATAATTCCGTATCCTCGAGTAAGAATATTTTTACTATCTTTTTCAATCAAAAACCAATATATTGTTTCATTAGAGGGTATGTCTAAATTTGTTAAAAACTGGTCTAGGTCGACATAAGCAGTAATTGTTCTATCTCTGATTCTGTCATCTCTTATTCCAGCTCGCATAATTCCATCTAAATAAACTTCAAATAACTTAGAACTCTTTTGTACAGTTGGTACTTCAATAATGTTATGTGAATCACCAAATCCATTACTTTCTAGTAAAGATATTGACTCATCTACCAGAGGTTGGTGCCATTGTTGAAACGCTACGATAATAATTAGATTTTTATCAACAAAATCATCTGGTACAACTTTATCTCTTTTATTTAAATCTCTTCCATTTATCTCTGGAAACTCTCCATATTCAACAGTCACTTCATTCTCCTGTTCTGCTTGACAACTTACAGAAAAAAATAAAATTAATACAAGGAAGCTAGTCTTGAACCGGACCAAGGACTGCCTCAAGATTTTTAATTTGTTTATCCATTAATTTGTTAAAAATAGGTCCTACAAAGATCCCCAATACAAAAAAAGGAAAATTGTATTTAATATCTACAGAGTAAGTAACTTCAGTACCTCTTGAATTTGCTGATAAAAAAATAGTGTCAACAATTGTAAATATAGAAGTACTCGCTTGTAATGAGACTCTTAACGGTGGACCCCATTCAATAATTTCATAGTTATATTCTCTTGGCTTATTGTTGAAATGTGTTTTTACTTTGAAAACTGAACCTTGTCTTAAAGGTTCTTTTGTAATAAGCTCGCCTTCATCACCTTCAGCCCATTTTTCTAAATTTCTAAAATCTGACAAAAAACCAAAAGCTGAATCAATATCTGAGCTGACTGTTACTGTTCTTGAAAAATTTGGCATACGTTTATATTAAATAAATTAAATTTTTGTTGGGAATTGTTTATCTAAGATTTAAAGATCTATTTCTAAAACCTATAAATCCTATTACCAAAAATAATGCTATTTTTCCTATCACGAGCAATAAGTCTTCAGCAAATAATCCATCTTGATAAGGGTTTCCATATGCTCCAAAAGATGAGAGATTGTCATCAAACCATTCAAAGAATTCATTTGTTCCAGCTAGAGAGTTGGTTAAATATTCGAATGCCATTAAACCCCCACCAAAAGCCCAAGCCATTGAAGATTTTCCAGTAAATGCTCCAAGAGCAAATCCTAGAGCACCAAAAGTAACACCAGCTAGAGCAGCTTGAAGTGTTGCTTTCATAAGTGGTACATAATCAAGCGTTTGACTAAGTTCCATAGTTGCAATTGGAATAAACATAATATTTGTCCATGCAAAAGTTACAAATAAACCAAATAGAATAGCAACAATTGATTGTGTTAAATACACAGAAGTTCTGGTCATCGGTAGAGCAGCAACAAATTCGAAAGTTCCATCTTCTTCTGCTTTCGATCCTAATTTATTTAAAAGAATTATTGTGGCTGTACCAATTAAAAGAGGAACAAAAGGAACTAAAAAATAAGTTGTTACCATTCCTTCTAATGTAAATACATTATCCCAATCCGAAATTCCCAATAAATTCATCATTGTTTCATTTTCTGACATTCCTCTGAAAGCTTCTCTTTGTGTGTCAATAAGCAAACTTTCTACACTTGAATTTGCAAAAGCTAGTGGAAGTATTAATAAGTAAACCCCACCAGAAATTGCCCAATTTAAAATAAATTTTCTTGGTACTGTAATCATGTATTTAAAGTAGTTAAACATTATTCCTCATTTCTATCATAAAACGTGAAAAAAGCATCTTCTAAATCTTGACCTTCTTCTTTTGCTTTATTTAAAAATGTCTCATATGTTTCATCATATACTTTTACACCTTCTCTTAAAACAGCCATCGAGTCGGCAACTTTTTCAACCTCAGAAATAATGTGTGATGATAAAAGTATTGCAGCACCATTATTAGCAAATTCTTTTACTATTTCAAAAAAAGTTCTTTGATGAAATGGGTCTAGGCCTGAAGTTGGTTCATCTAAAATTAATGCCTTTGGCTTATGCAGTACTGCTAGTATCAAGGCAACTTTTTGTCTATTACCTTTAGATAATTCTTTTAGGGTTTGGTCAACTTCTAATTCAAACTTTTCTGCTAACTCCATTGCATAGTTAGTTGATTGACCTCTCATGTCTGCACCAAGTTTAAATAGTGAATTAGAATTTAAATTTTGTGGTAGTTGAGGATCTCCAGGTAAATATCCGATGATTTTTTTTGCCTCAACAGGGTTTTCAATTGTATTAATTCCCTCGACTGAGAGTGTGCCTTGCGAAGGAATTAAAAACCCCATAAGGCTTCTCATTGTTGTAGATTTTCCAGCCCCATTAGGACCAAGAAGCCCTTTAACCTCGCCATTATTAACAGAAATGTTGATGTCTCCAACACCTTTTCCATTTTTGTATCTCATAGTGAGATTTTGAATTTCAATCACAAAATAATCTTAAATCAAAAATTGATAAATTAAAAACTACTCTTCAGTATTTTCGTTTTTTTGTTTATTCCTTAACCAGGTCAATAGTAAAGCAGGTACTAGAAACATCAACATTTCATCCCAACCACCCTGATGATTTAGTGCAGGTGGTGGAATTATTTTGGTGTACATTAGAGATAACCTTCGACCATCCAGCGAGTTATGTTAACAAGGGTGTCTGGAAGTAATCCAAAATATATTGTTAAAGCAGCCAACAAACCTAGCAGTAGTTTGTCTGAGTTTTTAACCTGTATTTTTTCAACTACATTTTCTGTTTTCTCAACTGCTGCTACCCAAATTGGTCGTAAGTAAAAATAAAATCCCGCAACTGTAGTCAGCATTAAGACTGTTACCAATATATATCTCTCATATGACCAAAGATTGGTAATAAGGATAAATTTCGAGACGAATCCACTTGTTAATGGTAATCCTGCAAGGCCAAGCATGAATATTGAAAATGTAATTGTTATAAATTTATTTTCCTTAAATAACCCTGAGATATTTGAGATTTGAAAGTCCGAACTCAATTGACCGCTTATTATTGAAAAAACTGTAAAGATTCCAATTAATTGGATAATGTAAGTTATTAAATAAAACGTTGATGCACTTATTCCATAAACTCCTGAAGATATGCCAGAAAGTATAAAGCCTGATTGAATAACTCCACTATAAGCAATTAGTCTTTTCAAATCAGTTTGGTTTGCAGCAAATAAAGCGCCAGCGAGTACTGACAAGATTACAACCGCACCAAAAAATAAATCAAATTGATCAATAATGAATGTTAAAGAGACTGCAACAAGTCTTGCAAGGACTATGAATGATGAAACCTTTGCAACAGTTGCCATATATCCTACATATCCAGTAGGAGAACCCTGGTATACGTCTGGTGCCCATGCTTGAAAAGGTGCAGCTGCAACTTTAAATAGTAATCCAACAATTATCAATATCAATCCAATAAATGTTGTTAGTGGAACATTATCTGGTCCTATGAAACTAATTGCAATACTAGTTTCATATACACCAATTATTGATAGTGAGACATAAATTAGCGCAATACCATATACAAATATACACGAAGCAAGTGAACCAAGTAAGAAATATTTCAAAGCTGCTTCATTACTTAATTGATCTCCTCTGTTAAGTCCAGCTAAAGCATATAAACTAATTGAACCAATTTCTAAACCTATGAATAACATTATGAAGTTCTCAGCATCAATCATTAATAAAAATCCAGATGCAGACATTAAAATTAGTATTAAAGCTTCAGTAGTTTTGTCTTCTATTAATTCTGAAGTTTTCCAGAAAGAATTAAAAGTAAAAAGCAAAACCATTCCAACTAGTACGTTTCCGACAAGGGCAAACTCATCAAGAAGAATTTTTTCTGTGAAATAAGAAGAGACACCATCAGTTAGAAACAAACCGAACTTTAAAAATATTGTAAATAAAGTTAGCAAGATTCCAACAAACGATACATATTTTTTTACGTACATTGGAGTTGAAATAGTAATTGTGCAAAATAATAAAACAATAACTGTCAGCAATAGTGCCAATGTAGGTGCAATGACTACGTAATTTATTCCTAATATCTCAGAAACTGTTGTCATTTTAGGTCCTTAAACATTGCTATAGTATCACTCAAAAAACTTGCCTCCTGAATTACAAAACTCTCAATATAGTTTGGATAAATTCCAATAAATAACATTAATAAAACTAGTGGAGCTATTGACGCTGTTTCACGGGAATTGAGATCACTTAAGCTTTCATTTTCTTCATATTTAATAGGTCCAGTAAACATTCTTTGATATGCCCATAACATATATATTGCAGCTAAAACTACACCAAATGCTGCAAAGGATGTCAGAATTTTGTAGCTGTTAAAGCTTCCCATAAGAATCATGAACTCTCCGACAAAACCATTTAAACCAGGAAGGCCTATCGAGGCGAATGATGTAAATAGAAATATTGCTGCATACCTTGGCATAGATATCTTGACTCCGCCAAAATCACTAATTTTTCGAGTATGTCTTCTTTCGTATATAAATCCAACCAGCATAAACAAAGCACCTGCAGTGATACCGTGATTTATCATTTGTATGATTGCTCCCTCAATACTTAAAAATCCACCAGCTGAAATTCCAAGCATAACAAATCCCATATGACTAACTGAAGAATAAGCAATCAGCTTTTTGATATCGATCTGAGCAATGGCAACAATAGCACCATAAATAATTCCAATAACAGACAAGATTGCAATCAGATTTTTGTAAGCTAAAAAACCTTCTGTAAAAAATGGTATGGAAACTCTTAGTATTCCATAGGCACCAACTTTTAGAAGAACTCCTGCCAACATTATACTTCCAGCAGTTGGAGCTTCTACGTGTGCATCCGGCAACCAAGTATGCAGTGGAAATATAGGCACTTTAATTAAAAAGCCAAATGTAAATAATAAAAATAAAGTTTTTGACTGTGACTCAAGCAAACTTAATGAAGACAATGTTTCAAAATCTACAGCAAGCCTACCATTAACTCCAAAGCTTAAAACTGCTGTATAAACTGTTCCAATAAAAATAAATACCGAACCAAAAACAGTGTACAGAATGAACTTTATAGTTGCGTATCTTCTATTCTCACCTCCCCATATTCCCATTAGGAAATACATAGGGATAAGTAAAGCCTCAAAAAATATAAATAATGAAATTAAATCACCACTTATAAATACACCATTGATAGCAAAATGTAACATTAACAATGATCCAACAAATCCTTTGCTTTCAGAGTGATCTTTGCCAATAGAAAGCAATGAAACAAATACTAATAATGAGCTAAGCAATAATAAAAGTGTTGACATTCCAGAGAGACCGAAATGTAGATTAATTCCGTAAGACTGTATCCATTGAAAAGTTGATAAAATTGTAAATTCTGTTTTTGCATATTCACCAAATAGCAAATAAACACATTGAGTTAAGGTTATTAAAGAAAAGGCAATTCCAATTGGTCTAAATGTCTCTTTTCTTGAATTCGGAATCAAAAAGATAAGTAATGCACTAAAAAGTGGAACTAACAACAAAGAGAACATAATCGAAATCATCTTTGCACCAATGGTGTAGCAATAAACAATGCAATTAGAAGTAGTAAAAATAAACCAAAATAAACAACATAATTTCTCACTAAACCAGTTTGAGTTGTAGATGTAATTTTTGAACTTTTATTAAATGCAGTTGATACAAAGTTAACAGATCCATCAATCAACATTCCATCAACAACAACTGCTACTTTACGACTAAGGTTCTTCATGCCGGAGACAAAGAAAAAATTACCGAATTTATTTAAATACAAAACATTTGAGGAAAGATTTTTAACTAGGTTAATAGGACTTTCAAGTTTAAATTTTTTCAAGTCAATTCTTTTATGAAGCTCCATTCCAAATAAAAGAAAAGCAATAATTAGTCCTGAGAAACCAGCACCAATAGAGAGTACTGCTAACACAACTAATGTAATGCCCTTTGGTAAATGCGTTACTTCAACATTCTCTAAAGTCACGTGTAAAACTTTTTCTAGACCATGAAAAAATGGTGTATTTATAAAACCAATAAATATAGAAAATATACCTAAAAGAAGTAGGGGTCTCGTCATTGCTTTTGGTGCTTCAGCCACATCTGAGTGTTCAAAACCATTATCTTTTTCAAAAATTAGCAACCAATGTCTTCCCATATAGAATGCTGTAAGAAAAGCCGCACCTAATGCTAAAGCCCAAAAAACATAATAAATACCTCCATTTACAAAAACGGAAGCAAGTATTTCATCTTTTGACCAAAAACCTGCAAGAGGAGGAATGCCTGATATTGCAAGAGTTCCTATTCCCATCATTGATGCAGTAATTGGCATCTTTTTTCTAAGTCCACCCATTTTTCTAATATCCTGTTCGTGGTGCATAGAGTGAATAACAGCACCAGCACCAAGAAACAAAAGTGCTTTAAAAAATGCATGAGTGACTAAATGAAAAATTGCAGCAACATAAGCCCCTGCTCCAATTGCAATAAACATAAATCCGAGCTGAGAAATTGTTGAATATGCCAATACCTTTTTGATATCAAATTGATTTATGGCAGAAAATGCAGCAAGAAGTGCCGTTATAAGTCCAAAAATTATAATCAATAAGCTAGCTATTTTTGAGTGTTGTAATAAGGGAGATATCCTAACAAGCATAAACACTCCTGCGGTAACCATTGTGGCTGCGTGAATAAGAGCGCTTGCAGGAGTTGGACCTTCCATGGCATCTGGAAGCCAACTAAAAAGTGGGAATTGAGCAGATTTACCAAAAGCACCTAGCAATAAAAAGAGGGATATTGCCGTAATAGTAGACTCCGCTATTCCAGAAGTATTTTGTAAAATTTTATAAAAATCAAATGTATTAAAAGTATTTAAAATAATCATTAATCCAATTAAAAATCCAAAATCCCCAACTCTATTTATAACAAATGCTTTATTACCGGCTTTTGCAGCAGCTGGTTTTTTAGACCAAAAGGAAATTAATAGATATGAACTCAAACCAACTAATTCCCAACCAAAGAACATCACTAAGAAGTTTGATGACATGACTAGAAGTAGCATTGAAAAAACAAAAAAGTTAAAATACACAAAATAATTACAATGATTTTCGTCTTCTTCCATATAAGAAGTGGAAAAAAGTTGAATTACAAAAGATAGTCCAGTTACCAAAATCAGCATAATTCCAGATAGTCCATCAAGAGTAAAACCAATACTTATATCAGGATTAGAAATCCATTGAAACAACTCAACGTTTACAGGTTTAAATTTATCAAGCGCTAAGGAGATGAATGAATAAGCGGCAATTGCAAATGACAAGAGCGCACTATTTAAAGTAAAAAAGTTAGTGATTAATTCATTAAATAATTTTTTGTTTAGAAAAAGGAAGATAGCAGTTAAAAAAGGTAGAAAGATTGGGAGAAGAAAAATTAATTCCAATTTAACCTCTTGATACATTCAATACATCTACTGATGCAGATGACTGCTTTCTAAATATAGAAACAATAATCGCAAGGCCAACTACTACTTCAGCTGCTGCTACTACAAGAACAAAAAATACAAAGACTTGACCATCAACCTGTCCAAAATGTTTTGATGCAGAAATAAAAGTTAGGTTTACTGCGTTGAGCATTAATTCAATACACATAAACATAATGAGAGCATTTTTTCTAATCATCATTCCTAGAAACCCTATTGAAAAGAGAATCGCTGCAAGTGTAAGATACCAATCGGTAGTTACTTCAAGCATTACTATTTCGTTTCTTAGTATCATAAGCTAAAGCTATAGCAGCAGCAGTGGCAACAATAAGAAGTAAAGAAATGATTTCAAATGGAAATATCCACTCTGTAAAAAGTGCGCCTGCAATTAATTGTGGTGTACCTTCTGCATCAAACTCAACAGGTGGGAACCAGAGATCCCACTTGAAGTCTGAACTTATTGCAACATATGCTAAAAGGGAAATAAGAATTAAAAATACTCCACTCACTAGAAATGTTTGACCTTTAATAGAGTCAGTAGTTTGTTCTTTTTTATCTACCCCAATCATCATTATTACAAACAAAAATAGAGTCATAACTGCTCCTGCATAAACTAACATTTGAACCATTGCAACAAAAGTTGCATTTAAAGTTATATAAATTATTGCTAAGGAAACCAGTGTCATAACTAAACCCATAGCATTGTGTACAGGGTTTTTGGCAAATATAACAATGAGTGCGCCTATGATAATGAGACTTGCTGGAGCAAAGAATAAAAGCGCCTCAACCAACTTACTCTTCCTCCAATGTTTGTCCTTCTTCAGGAGGTTTCTTTCCTACTCCAAGTGAACCTGACCAATTTACAACATTTTGAAAATTTGGATTTCCATTAGGAGAAGTTGCTCTCATCCATCCATCAGATGTATTCAAATCATCAAAATTAGTAAGCTTAGTTTGTTCCTCATGGGTGTTAGGAGTTCCATCATCTTTTACAACTAATACCTCTTTATCAAATATTGCCTCGGACCTATTAGCAACACTCATCTCAAAAAGAGAAGTCATAGTGATTGCTTCAGTTGGGCAGGCTTCCACACATAATGCACAGTAAATACACCTGAGCATATTGATTTCATAAATAAATCCGTATCTCTCCCCTGGGCTTACAGGGTTCTCTTCTGGATTATCCTCTCCTCGAACATAAATGCATTGTGCTGGACAAACTCCTGCACACAACTCACAACCTATACACTTTTCCATGCCGTCTTCATATTTGTTTAAAACATGGCGACCGTGAAATCTTTGGGGCTTTTCTCTAAATTCTTTTGGATACTTGTCGGTAACTGATTTTCTAAATAATTCTTTGAAAGTTACTTTCAATCCTTTTATTAAACCAAAACTGTCACTCATAACTTAACTCCAAGGTAAACCAAACTCTCTTAATCCTAGAACAATAGCGGATAAAATAAGCCAAACTAGAGATGCCGGTATAAGCCTTTTCCACCCAAGCTCCATCAATTGATCATATCTGAGCCTTGGTAGTGTGGCTCTTATCCAAACAAATATGAATAAAAGTGCAAACGTTTTAACTCCTAACCAAATTATTGGCATAATTGCAGATATTATTGGAGGCAAAATGCCCTCAAAAGTAGGGCCAAGCCACCCACCTAGAAAAAAGGTTGCAGTAATTGCACACATGTTGAACATATTTATATACTCCGCCAAGAAAAACATAGCAAACCTGAATCCAGAGTATTCTGTATGAAATCCTCCAACCAATTCTTGTTCTGCTTCGACTAAGTCAAAAGGGGCTCTGTTTACTTCAGCTACAGCAGCTATGAAAAATATTCCAAATGCAATAAATTGAGGAAAAATATTCCATTTAGGAATAAATGAAACAATTGAGCTAAGAATCGGAATTGTTGTTGATAAGTTTCCAGATTGGCTACTAACTATATCTACAAGAGATAGTGAACCAGAATATAATATTACTGGTACTAAAGACAATCCCATAGCTGCCTCGTAGGATATCATTTGTGCGGATGCTCTAACACCGCCGAGAAGTGGGTATTTAGATCCAGAAGACCACCCAGCTAAAACTACACTATATACAGCAATTGATGACAAAGCTAAGAAATAAAGAACACCTACGTTTAAGTCTGCACCAACAAAATCAACAATGTAATCTTTACCACCAATTTCAATGTTTAAGTCCGGACCTAATGGAATGATCATGAAAATTAAAAATGATGGTACCAATGCAATTATTGGCGCCAACAGATACATTGCTCTATCAGCTTTTAGAGGCATGATTTGCTCTTTTAATAATAATTTAATTGCATCTGCTACAGTTTGTAAAATCCCAAAAGGACCAGCTCTATCAGGCCCCACTCTAGACTGCATTCCAGCAACTAATTTTCTTTCAAGCCATATCAACAATATTGTGTTAGTCAACAAAACAGCTAAAACAATATTTGATTTAATTAATGCAATTATTAATTCAGTTGACATCTAATGCTTCTTTCACCAGACTAGGTATGATCATAATTTCCCTAGAGAAGTCAAACTTATTTAACTCCCTTCTATTTGTTGGAATATAAATTAGGTCATTAGGAAAACTTTTATTAACTTCATAACTAACTGCAACTTCAAATTCATCTTGAATTAATGTACATTTACCTGAAGTTAAATTATATTTTTCAATTACACCTTCACCTACTTCAATGTATTTTTTTGAACCTAATAGAGAAATGCTATCGGAATGTCTTTCAGTAGCAGAATCTCCATAAAGTTTTTCTCCAGTAAAAAATTTGACCTCATTTGAATTATTATCCGTAGAAGAAATTTTAGGTTTAGAAACATTTACCATTCCATCTAAATTTGATGGTTTATCTAAATTATCAAATACTGGACTTAAAGAAGGGTCAAGATTTTCATAAGCTTTTTTATTAAGGCTTTCTAAGCTATTTGTCTCAACTGTTAGTCCTGCAAAGTTCATTAAACTGGTTATAAATTCCCAATCACTAACAGTTTGCCCTGGAGATGGGACAAGTTTATCTATGCGAGAAGTTCTAAATTCAATATTTGTAAAAGTACCTTCTTTTTCACCCAGTGTTGAACTCATTGGTATCAAAAAGTTTGCCAGTTCTGAAGTTTCATGATTGAAATTGTCTAATGCTACAACTTTATCAAGGCCTTCAATGATTGATTTTATTTGATTTGAATATACAGAGCGGCCAACAGGGTCTGCGCCAACAATAAATAATAGGTCTGTATTTTCTTCTGAAATGTCATTAACAAAATCATTTAGTCCTTTTACATTTTCTAAAGTTTGAAAGGCTCCATAAGTATTGCCTTTTGAATAGGCATTTAATACTTTTGAATTTGAATTTGAATTTAAAAATTCAAATAATTTTGTGACACTTTTATCAGACTGATGTGGCGTGGATTTACCCAAAATTGCAGTAATATTTTTACCTATTACATATTCTTTAATTTCTTTCAATTTAGAAATATCTTTTACTATTTCGAAATTTTCTGAGACTGTTTCTTTACCGTAGAATACATCTGCGATATCACTTAAGGTTTCATTCGTGTGGCCAAAAACAACTAACTTAACTCCATTTTTTACTGCCTGGCGAATTCTTAAATAAAGAACAGGAATTTTTTCTTTCAAATCTTCAGCCCATACAACTATTGCGTCAGATGAGTTTAAATCATCGACTTTAGCTAATTCTACATTTTCACCAAAAAATCCTGGGTGCAACATGTCATCATTTAAATAAAAACATTTTTCAGATTGAGAAATAATCTCTGAAAATTCTCTAAATGCAACATAGTCTTCGTTTGTTAAATTTGAACCAAGTAAAAAGTTAACTTTTGTTTGTCTGTCTTTTATAACTTCTGAAAGTTCAGAATATACATCCTGAATCTCGATTTCTACTAATTCATTTTCAATCTTTTTAAGAGGTGTTTTTAATCTTGAATCAGAATTCAAATACTCAAAATTGTATCGACCTTTATCGCATAACCAACCTTGATTAACAGTATCATTATCGACACCAAGAATTCTTAACATCTTATTTTGTGATGAATTTAATTCGGTTGAACAACCCATAGAACAGCCGTTACAAGTTGATCTAGTAGATTTTAGGTCCCAAGGTCTTGCTTTAAATCTATAAGATGTAGAAGTTAAAGCGCCAACTGGACAAATCTGAACAGTATTACCTGAAAAGTATGACTTAAAAGGTTCATTTGGAAAGGTATTAACTTCTGTTTTATTTCCTCTTTGGATAAACTCAATTAATGGATCACCTGAAATTTCATCTGAGAACCGTGTACATCTTGCGCATAAAATACATCTCTCTCGGTCAAGCAATATTATTTCAGATATATTTATTGGTTTTTCAAAATGTCTTTTTTCCTCAACAAAACGACTCTCACCTGGGCCGTAAGCCATTGTTTGGTCTTGAAGCGGACACTCTCCAGCTTTATCGCATATAGGACAATCAAGAGGGTGGTTAATCAATAAAAATTCAAGAACTCCCTCTTGAGCTTTTTTTACGACATCAGATTCTGTATCAACAACCATTTCATCACTGACTTCAGTTGTACAAGATGGCACCAACATTTTGCCTCTTGGTGTTTCAACTTCAACTAGACACATTCTGCACATGCCGACGGGATCTAAGCGTTTGTGCCAACAAAATCTTGGAATGTGAATTCCAGAGTCTTCACATGCTTCAATTAATAATTTGTTAGGATCAGACTCAATTTCTATACCGTTAACATTTAAATTAACTTTTTCATTCATAAAAGAACTTTCGTAGGAATTAAACTCTCTACCTCATCTCTAAAATCATTCATTAGTGAAGTAATTGGAGAAACTGCAGATGGTCCAAGGGGGCAAATTGTGGTCATTTTAGGTGGCCATGACAAGCCTGGAGAGATGTTGTCGCAAACATCGAGTAGTAAATTCATATCAGAAGTTCTCCCTCTACCACTAGCTATCCTATCTAGTATCATTTCAAGCCACGTTGTTCCTTCACGACATGGAGTGCATTGGCCACATGATTCATGTGCAAAAAAACTGACGATGCTTTTTGCCGCACTTACAAGATTCGTATCTTCATCCATCATTACCACAGCACCTGAGCCAAGCATTGAATTGTTGTTAGCTACATCATCAATTGTCATTTTTATGTCTAGCTGATCTCCTCTAAACCATGGTGCAGAAGCACCTCCAGGTATATAAGCTTTAACTTTTTTATTATTTCTTATACCCCCACCAAGTGTTTCTACAAATTCACCAAAAGAACTGCCCATTTCAATTTCATAGTTTCCTGGGTTATTTACATGTCCAGACAAACTAAAAATTCTAGTACCTGTAGAGCCTTCAACTCCCAATTTGTTGTACTCTTCTCCACCATTCTCAATTATCCAAGGTACAGAGGAAATTGTTTCAACGTTATTTACCAAAGTTGGTTTCATGTATAAACCTTTTACTGCTGGGAAGTAAGGAGGTTTTAATCTTGGTTCTCCTCTTCTGCCTTCGAGTGAATTAAGCAGTGCAGTTTCTTCACCACATATATATGCACCTGCTCCTAGATGGACAACTATGTCAAGATTGATCTCAGAACCAAAAATATTCTTTCCCAAATATCCTTTTTGATATGCTTGTTCTACTGCTTGCTGAACTCTTCTAGCAGGCTTCGCATACTCTCCTCTTATGTATATAAAAGCTTCTTTTATGTTTGCTGAAAAACAAGTAATGATAATTCCCTCAATGAGTTGGTGAGGATCTCTTTCCAATAAAATCCTATCCTTGAATGTACCTGGTTCTGACTCGTCTGCATTGATTACTAAATATCGATCTTCATCTTCAGCCAAAAATCCCCACTTAACTCCAGTTGGGAATCCTGCACCACCTCTTCCTCTTATATTTGATGCCTTAATTTCTTCTAATATTTTTTCAGGAGAGCTTTCTAATATTGTTTTTTTTGCAGTCGAGTACCCATTGTTTTTTTCATAACTATCAATAAGATGGCTACCTTCTGGATTATCTCGCATGTGTTTTGTAAGAAGAATGGTTTCTTTCATTTTTTTACCTTAGTTGTCTTTAAAGTTTGAAAGCCTGGAGCCGTGGAGGTAGCACCAGAGTTATCTTGAATAGCCCAATCAAAAGATTTTATACCTCCGAAATTTTCTTGCATTTCATCAGCTACAACAACATCTGGTTTTGTTTCTTTTAACCATTTGCACAAATTTATTGCATTTTCAGGAGTTACACCCTCAACTGTCTCATAATTGACTTGTACTGCTGGAGCTCCACCGCAAGCACCAATACATTCCACAGCCTCAAAGGTGAATAATTCTTCTTCATCAGTTTCATTATTATTTAAGCCTGTAAATTCTTGAACTTTATTTATTACTTCGCTTGAATTATTGATCTCACATGATATTGATTTACAAACACTTAATAAGTACTTTCCAGTAGGTTCTTGTTTGTACATTGAGTAGAACGTCGAAACTGATTTCACTTGTACTTCTGTTATACCTACTAATTCACTTATCACAGTTATGGAGTCATCAGAAATATAGCCATCCTTACTTTGCGCTAAATGCAAAAGAGGACCTAATGCAGATCTTTTTTGAGGATAGAGCTTAATTATTTTTTTTGCCTGTTTTAATAATTTATCATCCCAACTCATCTATCTACATCTCCTATCACGGGATCTAAAGAAGCTATTGCAGCAACAGCATCTGCAATTGGACTATCAGTCATAATGACAGGTAGTGCTTGAAGATTACAAAAAGAAGGCCCTCTGACATGCATTCTGTAAGGCTTTGCTGAACCATCGGAAACTATGTAACAACCTAGCTCTCCTCTGGGTGACTCAACGGCAACATATGCATCGCCCTCTGGAACTTTAAAACCCTCAGTATAAATTTTAAAATGATGAATTAGGGCTTCCATTGATTCATCTAATCTTTTGCGTGGGGGTGGTGTAATTTTTTTATCTTGTACTTTATAAGGGCCTTTTGGCATATTGTTCATTGCTTGTTCAATGATTTTTAGACTTTCAAAAATTTCTAATACTTTTACTCTCCATCTAGCAAACACGTCTCCTTCAGTTAAAGTTGGAACATCAAACTCATAATTTTCAATTCCTGAGTAAGGTTGAGACTTTCTTAAATCCCAAGAATACCCAGAAGCTCTTAAACTTGGTCCAGTTACGCCGTAAGCAAAGCACTCCTCTGTTGTGAGGATTCCAACATTTTGTAATCTTCCTTTCCAAATTGGATTATCCAGGAGCATGTCGTCATAATCTTGTAGCTTTTCAGGTATTATTTTTAAAATTTCTTCAACATCTTTCTGCCAACCATCAGGTAAATCTGCAGCTACTCCACCAGGCCTTATATAGTTATGGTTCATTCTTAGCCCTGTTGTTTTTTCAAAGAAATTTAAAATTAACTCTCTTTCTCTGAAGCCAAAAATCATCATGGATAAAGCTCCTATATCCATTCCGCCTGTCGCAAGAGCAACTAAATGTGACGAAACCCTATTAAGTTCTGTCATCAAAATTCTTATTGTTTCTGCTCTTTTAGGCACTTCAATACCAATAAGTTTTTCAGTTGTGAGAGAGAAAACTAACTCGTTAAATAAGGGGGAAAGATAGTCCATTCTTGTTGTGTTAGTTGGACCTTGAAAATAATTTAATTCTTCACCAGTTTTTTCCATACCTGTATGTAAATATCCAATAATTGGCTTAACACGCCTTACAACCTCTCCTTCAAGCTCTGCCTGAAGTCTTAAAACACCATGAGTTGAAGGATGCTGAGGTCCCATATTTACTATCATTCTTTCATCGTCAGATGTATCCTCATCAATAACAAAATCATCAACTACTTCGGTTCCTGTCTGAATTTTTATTTGCTTTTCATTTTCGTTTTCAAGCATTTTTTGTGAACCTTCGTCAGTTGAAGATATATTCCAGCCACCTTCTTCTGAATTTGTAGCCCAAAAATCTAATTTATTTTTAAAATTACTGAGCTTACTTTTTTTAATTTTATTATTTTTCACTTAATCAACCTTTGGCGCATTTTTAAACTGGACTGGTATTCTTCCAGATCCATAATTTTTTCTTAATGGGTGTCCTTCCCAATCATCAGGCATTAAGATTCTTGTTAGATCTGGATGGTCTTCAAAAACGATACCGAACATGTCATAGGCTTCTCTTTCATAAAAATTTGCACTAGGGTATATGTCAGTTATTGAAGGTATTGTTAAATCTTCATCATTAACGAATACTTTTACAGTCTTACGTGAATTTTTTGAAGTTGATAAAAATTGAACAACTATTTCAAATCTAGGTTCTTTTTTTCTAAACCAATCAACTACTGTTAGGTCTACCATCATTTCAAATCCATCTTTTTTTATGGATTCGATTAGTTCTTTATATTCTTCTGTTGAGGTACTAATAATTTCAGGGTTCATCTATTTATCTCTCCATCCATTATTTTGTCGTGTAAAGTTAAAATTCCGTGCATAAGAGACTGTGGTCCTGGTGGACATCCGGGAACATAAATATCAACTGGAACTATGTGGTCTACACCCTGAACTAAAGCATAGTTGTTAAACATTCCGCCAGTTGAAGAGCAAGCGCCCATAGCGATTACCCATTTAGGATCAGCCATTTGATCATAAACTTGTCTTAACACTGGTGCCATTTTTTGAGATACTCTTCCAGCTACAATCATCAAGTCTGCTTGTCGGGGTGATGCTCTAAAAACTTCCATTCCATATCTTGCTAAATCATACTTAGCACTTCCAGCAGCCATCATTTCTATTGCACAGCATGCAAGTCCAAATGTGACTGGCCACATTGACTGAGTCCTTGACCATCTGACAGCTTTATCAATAGTTGTTGTGAAGATATTGTCAGGAGTGTACATTATGCTACCTCCTGCAATTCTTCTTTAAAGTATCTCTCTCTACGTGGAATGTTCCAATCTAGTACTCCTTTTTTCCAAACATAGTAAAGAGTCTCTAAAACAAAAAATGTAAATATTGATATGGCAGCTATGCCGAACCATCCTAAGTCATTAAACCTTGTAGCCCATGCAAATAAAAATATTATTTCAATGTCAAAAACAATATAAAGCATTGCAACCATGTAAAACTTGACTGGAAACCTTTGAGATGGCTCAACTTCTGGAAAAATCCCACATTCATAGGGTGCAAGTTTTTCAGGCGTTGCTTTTTTTGGCGATAATATATATGAAGCACCAAGTGAAGCCAAAGCAAAACCAACTGCAACAACTAGCATAACCAGTATCGGAAGCCAATCTAACATGTTCCCTCCATATTTGTGAAATTTTTCACAAGCTATACTCTTATTGTACTACCAATAATATGTTAAATTATTTCGCTAATTAGTTTTTTGAACTAAGTACTAAAAGTTTTGTTGGAATTATAAATTTGTAAGCTATTTTGAAGACTTCTTTTAACGTTAGGTAGGCTTCATCAAATAATAATTCCACAACAAAGTCAATTGTTTCCTGATCATTTGAGGCAACTCTTAACAATCTTTTGGTCATAAATGGACTCTGTAAAATTAGTCTTGCTAAGGCACAACTTATATAGTGTTTTCTGAATCTTTTACTGAACTCTTTTTCATATAAGTCAATTCCATCACTTAATTTTGATGAATGAATTATTTCATGTGTATTTTTAGCTAATAAATAACCTGCTTCCATGCCGTAGAATATACCCTCTCCACTCATCGGATTTATCATAGAGCTTGCATCTCCAATTAATGCAATATTTAGATCTTTATTTCGCTTTGGTCTTGATGAAGCAAAAGGAAGTAAATATGATTTTTGTTTTCTAATATTTTCAACAACTACTCCTCTGCTTTCAAGCTCAGATACAAAATTATCAAGCAGTACATTAATATCTAATTTGTCTTTTTTAAAAATGCTTACTGGAACGCCTATTCCTATATTTAACAAATTACCCTTGCTTGGAAATGCCCAAGCATATCCTTTGTCTGCTGATACATTTATTTCGAACATTAGCGTCCTCTCATTGAATACCTCTAGGTAATTAGGACTATCAATGTAAGCTCTTATGGCAATTGCTTTATGCCAATCAGAATTCGATTTATAACTTAATTTTTTTCTGATTCTTGAATTTGCTCCATCGGCCCCTACAAGAATCTTTGTTAAAAATTCTAGGTTTTCATTTTCATTCTTAATTTGTACATTTAAACTTTTGTCCAAATTAGAAGTGAAGTCTACAAAACTATATCCTTCATAAACATCAACTCCACATTCCTTAGCTAAGTCCAATATTCTATTATCTAGGTCTACCCGAGGAATAACATATACGATGGAATCTTCCTTATTTTTTACTTCAGGAATATAATTTTGAATACCAATGTTTTCCGGCCCGTAAAGAGTTGTTGAAACAACTTGTGGCTCACCATCTAAAATATGTTCATTGTTAAATCTTTTTAATGCACTTATTACTCCGGGACCAATCGCATCACCACATGATTTATCTCTTGGAAATATTGCTTTATCAACTAATCCAACTGTTAAGTTGGGATTTAAGTTTTTATAAGAAATAGCAGCATTTGCACCAGCTGGGCCGGCACCAATTATTAAAACGTCATAATTTTTAGGGCTTTTTTCCATATTTTACTAACTTACATTGTATTTCCATTAATACGAAACTAAATAAAGCTAATAAATAACTCTAAATAATTACATATAATTTCAGTATCTAATTAGATTGTGCATTAGTGAAAGAAAATAAAAAAATACCACCAGCTACGGTAAAGAGATTGCCACTGTATTTACAGTGCCTAGATCAAGTTAGTGATGATGATATTGGTATTTCCTCAAGTAAGTTAGCTGAACTAGCAAAAGTAAATGATGCTCAAGTAAGAAGAGATTTGTCATATCTTGGTACCCTAGGCACTAGAGGTGTTGGTTATGATATCTCTACTCTTAGAAATCAACTTCAGCTTGAACTTGGACTTGTTGAAGGCTGGAGTGCCGTAATTGTAGGTATTGGTAATTTGGGGTCAGCTTTGGCACATTATGGCGGATTTAGAGAAAAAGGTTTTGGAATTGTTGGACTGTTTGATGATGATCCCAAGAAAATTAATAGTCAAGTTGCAGGTTTAGTTATCAAACCTTTAAGTGATTTAGAAAAGTACTGTGAAAAATTCAATGTAGCAATTGGAATAATTGCGACTCCTGGCGAATATGCTCAAGGTGTTGCAGATCAATTAATTGGATGTGGGGTAAGATCAATTCTTAACTTTGCACCCGTTCTTCTCAAAAATGTACCAGATGTACAAATAAGATCTGTCGACCTCTCCCAAGAATTACAAATTTTGAGCTACTACTTAGATAGACCAGTCCTAAAGGCAGTTGACTAGACTATTTTTGATACACATATCCTAATACTGCTCTAATTACCAAACTAACATTTAAACTTAACCAAAGTGTTGAAATAGTATTCTCAGTTCTCAGAAGATAACTGCAAATTAAAAATCCTGAAATTGAAGAAATTATAGATAACAGTGAGAATTCTTTTGACTTATCAAGTCCTAACAAAATTCCATCCCAAAGAAATGCGAAACAACCAATAAACAAACTTGTAGCTACCATCAATTTTAAATTTGTATTTAGCAATGAATCAAAACTACTAGCAGCAAATAACTGTACAAAATCTTCAAGAAATATGACTGTTGCTACGGTAAGAAAGATCGAAATTAAAGTTGTTACAGAAATAAGTTCTTTTTGTAATATAGATTTCTGATATTTTTCCTTTTTTGAAATTAATTCAGAAATTAAAGTTTGTGAGGCTATTGCTACTGCATCGACAAAAATATATCCAACAGACCAAAGTTGTAAAAGAATATGCTGTAGAGCAATTTCTTCCATTGACATTAATGAAGACCTATTTCTTAAGTAGGCCATGAAAAGAGTCAAAAATAGTGATCGAATCAGTATATAAACACCAACACTGAAAAATTTCTTTCTCATGCTAACTTTGTCAACATTTTCACTTGTCGAGGAAAGGAGGTTTTGGTGCTTTTTTAATACGACAGTTGAATAAATTGACGCACAAAAGAAAGCAAGTGAGCTTGCAAAGCCAATTCCAGCTGCACCAAAACCTAGGAATAAGCCAAAAAACAAGCTAAAAACTATATTGAAAGCTGACACTATAAAAGCACTATAAAAAGTAATCTTGGCTACTTTAAGGCCCCTTAAAACAGCTGTTGAGTGCATATTTACTAAGTAAAATGGTAATCCAACACACCTAAAAATCAGATAGTCAGATGACAAAACTTTGATCTTGTTGGTTGGCTCAAATGTAGAAATAAAATAGTCACTACTTAAATAAAGAATTAAGAATGAAATTAAACCTAATAATATAGATATATTTCTTCCAAACTTTATGAAATAATTTAATTTATTTACTTCATTTTTAGTATTTAATGATGATACAAGTGGTGTTGTTCCGTACGCTAAAAATATAAAAACCCAGATGAAAACAAAGTAAATTGTTTCACCAATTCCAATTGCAGAGAGAGTATCTAGATTTATAATACTTGCTATTTTTGAATCAATTAACCCTACTATTGGTTCCAATGCAAGCCATAGAAATATTGGATAAGAATTAATCCATATTTCTTTTCTAACAGAATTAATCATTTAATTTTCTTGCTTTAGTTAGGCCCCATAACATAATTTGTTCATGTGCATCAGGTCCTAAATTTTGTGGTGTAATAATTTTCTTCAGATCATATTTATTTTTTACAAACTCGTTTAAAAATTGAGTTGGAGTTTGTGTTTGGTTGATATACGGAAGAGAAAATTCAGAAAATAATTCATTCTCTAATATTTGAAAATCAGATTCTTCTATTTTGACTTTTTCATTTTTTAGGTAAAACTTTAAACCATTAGTTAAAATCTTTACGAAAGAATTTATATCAATACTACTCATGAAAAAACCTGAACAATTATTAGTCCAATCGGTCCTGATACTACTCCAATACCTACCCTGCGAAATTCATTATCTAAAATAGTATTTCTATGTGAGTCTGATTGCATTAAGCTTTGATGCCCTGACCTTACAGTTGATGCAATTGCTAAGTTTTCTCCTACTGTTGTAAAAGGAAAGCCAACTTTTGAGAGTCTTTCATTTACACTTTCACCATTATTTGGATTCTGATGACACCAAAAACCACCGACATACATTTCATATGCATAAGCTTGAGCAACATTGGATAATATTTGATTTAACTCAAGTCCATCAACATTTTCATTTTGTCTCTCTAGAGAAAGTAAGTTATAAATCTCTATAGAAAAATCTTGTCGCGACTGAAGATTGGATTCATTATATCTTGGAATTTCTAGACAACCATCATCATCAACGACTACAGATGATTTTCCGGTTAAATAATTGATCCTATTTACAACTTTTAATAAATCTGTACCGATAATCACTTCTAAAGTTTGTTGAGGTGATCCTTCTGGGCTTACATAGAAATTGACAAGATTTGATTCTTTTACCGAATTTTCAAAGAAGGTTGGGAGATTTACAATGTTTAGTGCAGTAAAAATTAAAGTCAGAATTAAATTACTTACTAAAAGTGATATGGCTGCTCCCAAAGCTTTGCTTCCTAAATCTGAAATCTTTATACGATTATTTAACAAATTTTGTAGAAAGGATGCAATAGTTAATATTGCTACAAAAATTATTATGCCCCCGAATACTTCTGACAACTGTAGATTTGAATTTAACCAACTACTAATGTATGCACCAATCTCATCTGAATATCGAAAACTTAGGGAAACAGCAATTAAAAGTGAAAATAGATAAAATATTTGAAAAACTGCCCCTTTTTTCCATCCCAAATAGAGGAAATAAAGCATGAAAATATACATAAATACGTCCAAATACTGTTGATTAGATAAATCAATTAGTAAATTTTCGATTATTTCACTCATTATTATTCATTTTATTTGTAAATTATTTAATTCTGCTATTGAATAGTACTAAATATCCGCTATTGTTTAATAATTCCTACAAATTAGTAGGATTTTTTAATTTCAGTGACTGAAAGGAAATTATATATGAAGAATCGCAAAGCTTTGGCTTTGATTGCGGTTTTAGCACTTGTTGCTGCGGCTTGTGGCGGTAGTGATGGTGGAAGTGATGATGCAGTAGTGGAAGTTGAAACAACTGAAGCACCTGCAACAACTGAAGCCCCTACAACTACAGCTGCTCCTGCGCCTGCTGGTGATCCATTAATTTTGGCATCTTTAATGCCATTATCTGGTGACCTTGCATCGTTAGGACCTGGTATTGCACTAGGTGCAGCTCTTGCTGTTGAGCAAATCAATGCTGCTGGCGGTATAAACGGACAACCAGTTCAACTTATTGAAGGTGATAGTGGTTGTGATGGAGCTGTAGCTCTTACAAGTTTAAATGATGTAATTGCCCAAGGTGCTCAAGGTGTTATGGGAGCTGCATGTAGCGGTACCTCACTAGCTATTCTTGACACAGCAATTGCAGCAGAAGTTGTAATGGTGTCTCCATCAAATACAAGTCCTCAATTTACAAAAATTGATAAAAAAGGATTTTATGCAAGAACTGCTCCATCAGATCTTCTTCAAGGTGATGTATTAGCATCTCTTTTAGTAGAAGATGGAGTTCAAACAGTTTCTATAATTTCTAGAGCAGACTCTTACGGTAGAGGTCTTGCTGAAGCTACTGCAGCAGCTTTTGAAGCAGCTGGTGGAACAGTAAAGACTATCGTATACCACGCAACTGATGCTACAGAATTTACTTCTGAAGTAACAGCTGTTGGTAAAGGTGCTCCAGATGCTATTGTTGGAATTTTATTCCCAGAAACTGGTTGTGGTGTTCTTCAACCTGCATTCGAACAAGGTCTTCTTGACACACCTTGGTACATGACTGACGGTGTTAAAGATGCTGGTCTTGCATCATTGTGTGGTCTTGGAACTGCACTTGATGGATTCAAGGGTACAGCACCAGGTTCAGCTGCAGGTGAAGCAAAAGATGCATTTGAAGCAGCTTATGCAGGAGTTTCTGCAGATGGCTCACCAACATTCATCTTTGCTCCACAAGCTTATGATGCTGTTATGTTAATGGCAATATCAGCTGCTGCTAATGGTGTAACTGGCCCAGAAATTGCTTCTGGTTTAGTTGCTGCATCATCTGGTGGTGAAAAATGTATCGGAGTTGCATGTATAGCACTTGCAGCAGACGGTGTTGATGTTGACTATGTTGGCGCATCTGGTGAAATCGAATTAAATGCAGTTGGTGATCCTACTGCTGCTACATACGATATTTGGACAACAGAGGGTGATACTAACCCAGTTCTTAAATCTGTAGACTTCGGTTCATAATCTTTAATTAGATTTAAAAAAAGGCCTGAGAAATCAGGCCTTTTTTTTATAACTTTCCTAGATATAAATCAATTACTCGAGGGTCATTAAGTAGTTCTTCACCTTTTCCTTGATAAGCATTCCTACCCTGGTCAAGAACGTAGCCCCTATCGCTGAACGCAAGTGCTCTTTTAGCATTTTGTTCAACTAATAATATTGAGACACCTGAGTCATTTATTTCTTTGATAGAATCAAATACTTCATTTATAGCTACTGGTGATAAACCTGCTGATGGTTCATCAAGCAATAAGAGGCTAGGTGAAGTGATTAAAGCCCTAGCTAAAGCAAGAATTTGACGCTGTCCACCAGATAAGTTTCCAGCTTTATCCTTTTTTCTCTCAGATAACATTGGGAAATTCGTATAAATATTCTTTATTGATTCTTTTTTATTATTTACACTCCATGCACCAATTTCTAGATTTTCTTCAATAGTTAAAGAAGGAAATACATTTGCTACTTGAGGAACATAGCCTATTCCCTCCGTGACAATTTTGTGTGTTGAAAGATTAGTTTTTTCAATTCCATTTATATAAAATCTACCTGCAGATACTTTAATTAAACCCATAATTGCTTTTAACAAAGTTGATTTACCAGCTCCATTTGGTCCAATGATTGAAACAATTTCACCCTCATGAACAACTAAGTCAACACCTTGCAGAATATTTAAACCCTTTACATAACCTGCTGCAATTCCGTTACATTCTAAAATTGTTTTATTCATCAGCTTTTCCAAGATAGGCTTCAATTACATTACTATCTGTTCTAATTTCATTAGGTATGCCATCAGCAATAAGTGAACCTTCAGCTAGTACAACAATTCTCTCAGAAATCTTCATCACGGCTTCAATATTATGTTCGACCATGAGTATTGTGATTCCGCTATCAGATAATTTTGTAATGAGAGATAAAATATCTTCGGCTAACTTTGGATTTACCCCTGCCAATGGCTCATCTAAAAGCAAAATTTCTGGTTCATTGATTATTGATCTTGCCAGTTCTAACAGTTTTTTTTGACCACCTGATAATTCTCTTGCATAAGAATTTGCCATATGTCCAATATTCAAATCATTCATTATTTCATTAGCTTTTTCTCTAAGATTGCTTTCATATAATTTCTGAGAATTTAATTTAATAAATGATCTTAAAAAAGAGTCATTTTTTATATTTGAACCAGAAAATAATAGATTTTCCATAACTGTCATTCTGTCAAAAACTTTTGTAAGCTGAAAAGTTCTAACCATGCCCATTCTCGCAATTTTATATGGTTGTGCATTTGAAATATCTTTGTCCTTTAAAAATATACTCCCACTATCTGCATCTTGAAATCCGGAGATTAAATCGAAAAAGGTAGTCTTACCAGCACCATTTGGACCAATTATCGATGTAAGCTCACCTTCTTTAAAAGATAATTCTTGGACGTCAACTGCTTTTAAGCCACCGAACGATTTTTTTAAATTATTTACAGAAATAAGATTATTTGACATCTAAAAGTAGCTCTTCTTTCTTTCCTAATAACCCGCTTGGTCTAAATATCATAAGAAACATAATTAAAACTCCGACTAAAAGAAACCTTACACCTGCTAATTGTTGCCCATTTGCATTTTCGAATAATAGATAGGCCAATCTGTCAGTCTCTGAAATAATTACCCAGAATATAATTGATCCAAATATTGGTCCTGTAATTGTACCTACTCCACCCAAAATCATTATTGCCCATACATAAAAAGTTAATAACGGAATAAAGACTGTTGTTTCAAGAGAACCATAATTAAATGCGAGTAGAACACCTGATAAACCAGCAATTCCTGCGCCAAGCATAAAGCTTTGAAGTTTTAGCCAAACTGCATTTTTGCCCATTGCTCTAACAGCATCCTCGTCTTCTCTTACGGCTCTTAATGCACGCCCCCATGGTGAGTTGGTTAAACGCTTAAGTAACAATACAGTAAAAAATATGGAGACCCACGCAGCTAAACATACCCAAGCTTGTGAAGGTGAAAATCCTAAATTTCCTGAAAAATTATCAATGAATAAGGGTCTGTATTTTTGAAAATTTTCCGTGTAGTTTATTATGCCGTATACACCTCCTGTAATTGACTCTAAGTCTCTAACGAGTAGTCTAAAAATTTCTGCTGCAGCGATTGTTACAATTGCTAAGTAATCACCCCGTAATCTTATAGCTGGAAGGCCAAGTAATAATCCAAATAAAGCAGCAGCTATAATTCCTATAATTAATGCTGCAAAAAATGGTAAACCTGTGGTTGTAACTTCACCTTCTCTACCAGCTGCGTGAGGCATTAATAGTAAGGTAACATAAGCACCGACTCCCATAAAAGAAGCATGGCCAAAATTTAATAGTCCAGTCCATCCAAAATGAACATTTAATCCGATAGCACTAAGTCCGTAAATACCCGCGAATGTTAATAAATTTAAAAGAATTCTTAAAGCACCATCTGGGTTAAGGAAAAATACTAGATAAATTGAAAACGCAGTTACAAGTAAAGCAAACATAAATCTAAATGAAATTTTGGTAGATGTCACGAAATTCTTTCCTTCTTACCAAATATTCCTTGAGGCCTAAATAGCAGGATTAAAATCATTACTGCGAGTGCCACTGCATTTTTAGCTTCAGTATGACCTTCCATAAACGGTAATCCAACCGATACTTGAACCATTATTCCAATCATTAGTCCTCCTACCATTGCACCAAAAGAAGTTCCTATACCTCCAAGGACAGTTCCAGCAAAAATGAGGAGTAGTATTAAAAATCCCATATTCCACCTGACATCATTGATAGTCGCCTGGAATATTCCAGCTAACCCAGCCAACATGCTCGAAGAAACCCACGTAATTAAAATAATATTATCTGAATTGATTCCAGAAACACTTGAAAGTTCTTCTGAGTCTCTCACAGCTCTCATCGCTTTTCCTAAACGAGTGTAAGTTAAAAGGAGTCCAACAATAATCATTACAATTATTCCAGCAATCAAAACATTAAAGTTCCTTGGAGTCATGTCAAAAAACAAGTAAGTTTGTCTTCTTTGTAACTCAAGTGGGAAATTCTGCACTTTACCGGTAGCGAAAAGTAAGTATAAATGTCTAACCAATATTGAAAGACCGATAGTTACAACTAATACAGCGATATTCCCAACATCATTTTTTCTTAAAGGTCGGAATAAAAAGACCTCTAATAAACCACCAAATAAACCACACACTACTATTGCTAAAAAGCATGAAATTGCAAAATTTAGACCTAAAGGTGAAAATTTCTCTAAAAATAATACTCTGTAATCAAGTGGGCTTGAGAAAAATAAGGTAGCAATTGCACCTAGAGCAATAATTTCTCCATGAGCGAAATTAACGATTCTTGTGACACCATATAACAAAGATAGTGCAACAGAAGCTACAGAAATTATTATCCCCAATAGAAGACCATTACCAAGTTGATCTAACAATTATGAACCTTTTTCTTCATCATAAAACTTAACATCAGAACCATCCTCTACGATTATTTTTAATTTGTATACTTCATCAGCTTGGTTTAAATATCCTATTGTAGCACCTATCCATGACGTTGGGGTTTCTACTTTTCCTACAACTACAACCGCCAAATCTTCAGATACACTTACTTCAAAATTTCCATTTATCTTCAATTCTTCAACTTCTAATCCTTCACCAAGAAAGATGCTTCCAGTACCTGCGATTCTTGAATCGTTTAATTTAATATTGTCTAAATTTATTTTGGAATTGAAAGATATTAAATTTAGTTGCCACATGTTTTTATTTCCAATATTGACATTCCATCCTGCAACTTTTAAAAGAGTTGATGTTTGCATTTCTCGAAACAAAACAGCTTTAGGTTCTCCAACTAAAGTTTCAACTGCTTCTGGGTAACCTATATTTCCTGGTTTATCTATAACGTCGGCCGTATAACCTGTTTCATTAAAAGTATTTAAATTTATACTTCCACTTGTATCAATAACAAGTAAATATTCTGAATCTTTGTTGAGTTCCCTATTTTCTAAATATGAAGGGAAACTATAAGTTGTTAGAAATTTTGCATCAAAAATCTGAGCGATTGGAAACAATAATAAAACTATTGAAAGATATATAGATAGATAAAAATAAATCCTATTGGTAATTCTTTTGATGTTTAAATATAAATAAATAACTGCAGGAATAATAGTAAAAGGGAAAAAGTCAATATAGTCATAGATAATAGAAGGTCTCAGATAACCAAAAAAATACAGGGCAATTTGAACAGCTAATATTGAAAATATAAAAATTTTAAAAGAATTTATATACTTAATCACGCAGAGCCGGAGAGGGGAGTCGAACCCCTGACCTGCCGATTACAAGTCGGCTGCTCTGGCCACTGAGCTACTCCGGCAAACAGTAAAATAATAGCAAAATGAGTATTGAATCAGCTACTTTTTTTAAAAAAATGGTTCATTGCAATCGCTGCAGCAACAGAGGCATTAAGAGATTCGACAGTATTGTTCATATTTATTTTTACAATTAAATCTAATTTGTTTTGTATCTCCTTACTTAATCCATTTTCTTCCGAACCAATAAATAAGGCAACTTTTTGATTATTCAAGTCAACATTCAATAAATCCTCTTTGGTATTCATATCCAAGCCAACAGTCCAATACTCAAGTGTCTTCAGTTTCTTGATTAGAGAAAAGATAGAATTATAAAAAACAATATTTACATTTTCAAGACCACCTGAAGAAATTGCAAAAGTTCTCTCTGAAATATTTACTGACCTTTTTTTTGGAATGCAAACTATATTAAAGTCAAATGCTGATGAAGTTCTTGTTATAGCACCTAAATTATTTGTATCTTGAATATGATCTAGTACAACAATGTTGCTAGGTGTTAGCTGATCAAAAGTTTTTTCATCATAGGTCTTTTTGGGAGTACAAAGCGCAACAACCGAATGCCTATTGTTATAAGTCCAACTATCTTTTTTACTAATTTTTTCAACTATTAATCCTTTATTTTTAGCTTTCTCAATTAATAGCACTAAACGATGTGATGTAGTTTTATCAGATTCTAAGAAGATAACTTTTTCTGCTCGATCAGAATCAATAGCACTGTTTACTGAATTAATTCCTTCAACTATTTTCCCAATACCAGGCACTATCATCACCATCCTTAATTAACAAGCCTATTTCCTTTAATTTATCTCTCATAAGATCGGCCTGATCAAAATTCTTATCACTTCTGTGTTTTTCTCTTTTTGTAAGAAATTCTTCCATTGCTTGATCTAAATTGTCATAATTTATTTGAAATGTATTGAAAAATTTGGAAAGTTCATCGTGATTTATTTTTATATTATCTTTGATATCAAAGTTAAAACCTAATATTTCAAATATAAATTTGATAGTTTCTTTTAAATTTTTCTCTTCATCTTCACTGAAATTGTTGAGATTGTTTATTTTTTCAAAAACTTCTCCTAAAAACTTTGGTGTATTTAAATCATCATTCATAGAATTTTTGAATGTTTCAATAATTGATAAATCTGAAGCATTAGCCTCAACACTGCTTGTAAAATCCTGTATTCTTTTAAAAGTTGTTTTTGACTCTTCTAATAAGCCTTCGGAAAACTCTTGTGGCTTTCGATAGTGTGATCTTAAAAAGAAAAACCTGATAACGTTTCCACCAAACTTATCTATATATTCATTTAATAGTTTTATATTGCCTTCAGATTTAGACATTTTCTGTCCTGAAAGGTTAATCATGCCATTATGTAACCAGTATTTCACAAATTCTTGATTTTCAAATGCAGCAGAAGATTGTGCAAGTTCATTTTCGTTATGAGGAAAAATTAAATCATTACCACCGCAATGAATATCAATACCTGAATCGAAAATTTTATCTATCATCGCAGAGCATTCAATGTGCCACCCAGGTCTCCCATTCCCCCAAGGTGAATCCCATGATGGTTCATTTTCTTTTGAAATCTTCCATAGTGCAAAATCTTCAGTATTTTTTTTATCAGACTCTAGGTCAACTCTAATACCAGAAATTACTTCATCTTTCTTTCTACCTGATAGTTTCAAATAATCTTCATACTTAGCGACTTCAAAATAAACACCTGATTGTGTTGCATATGCATATCCATTTGCAATTAGAACCTCAATTAAATTTATTATATGATCTATCGTTTCAGTAGCCTTAGGTTCATAATCTGGTGGTAAACAATTCAGGCTTGTATAGGCATCTTGAAATTCTTTTGTAACTCGTTCAGCTAATTCCTTAGTAGTGATTCCTTCTTCTACTGCCCTTTCAATTATTTTGTCTTCAATATCGGTTATATTTCTAACAAAATTAACTTCATATTCTAAATAAACCAAATATCTAATTAAAAAATCAAAAACTACAGCAGACCGTCCATGTCCAATGTGTGGTGAAGATTGTACTGTTGGGCCACAAAGGTAAATTTTTACAATATCTGAATTTGGTTTAAACTCTTCAGCAGTATTGGAGTATGTATTATGTAGCTTAAGCATCTCTCACCGAAACTAATGCAATACAAGCTGATGCTTGACCATCTCCAATCACACCCAGGTTATCAAAAGACTTACCCTTTACATTTATTAATTGTTCATCAATCCTTAGTAAATCAGCAAGATTTGAGATAATAGCCTCAGATATTTTTGAAATGTTTATAACTTGTGAAAGAACGGTTATGTCAATATTGTTTATAACTACTTTTTCATACTCAATAATTTCTAAAACTTTATTTAACATTTCCACGCTCGATATATTTTTCGGTGTACTTTCATCAGATGGAAAATAAAAACCTAAATCCTTTTTTGCTTTAGATCCAAGCAATGCATCGCTGAGTGAGTGTAGAATTATATCTCCATCCGAATGAGCTTCAAAACCAGGTCCTGCGACCGATATCCCTCCGAGGACTAATTTTTCATCATTAGAATGTTTGTGTATATCAAAACCATTACCTACAAGCATTATGCCTCTTTTGATTTATATATAAATTATAAACCGTCGTCAGGATCTTCTTCCGGAAGATATTGGTTAATTTTTTCTACAGCTGCTTCTTCATCAATACTTAATGCACATGCTATTTCACTTGCTAGAGTTGTTCTTGCTTTTGCGAGCATTCTCTTAAGTGCAGGCGATATGCCCTTGTTAATTTGAGCGTGTGTAAGGTCTCTAACAACTTCAGCAACCTGTATAACATCTCCAGAAGTCATTTTTTCTGTCAAAACTTTGTACCATCTACTCCAATTAGTTCCTGCCTCTTCGGGTTTTTCTTTAAATATAGGAAACACTTTTCTTGAGACTGCATTTTTTGAGATAACAGGTCTTATAACTTCATCGACATTTTCTACTGGCACCATTACTAGTAATCCATCTGTAAGGACTTCAATCTCAAAGTACTGTCTTCGTTTTGATTTTACTTCACCATTTTCATCAAAAATTTCAACATTCTTGTTAACTTTTCTAACAACTTTTGCAGCGCCATGGTGGGGATGAACTACAAATTGGTTTGGTTTATATTTATCAGCAGTTTTTTTTGTTTTTGTTGCCATAGATGTCAACAATACTATATATTCAGAACTATTTAATGTCCATTTATATATGAAAAACCTATGTTTTTAAGCAATGTATCGAAATAATCTCTTAATTGTTGTGCCCTACTTCTTCCAATACCCTCAACTTCAAACAATTTTTCTGGTGAAGCAGTGAGTAGTTTTGGTAATGTTTTAAATTTTTGAATAATTTGATCATGTAGATTTTCAGGTAATCCTGGTAATCTTGCGAGAACTCTATATCCTTTTGATACTGAAATGTCATCAAGAGGTAGCTTGGACAACACGCTGCCAAGATAATCTACTGCATTCAATTCATCATATGACAATTTACTTATCTCATTAATAGCTTTAGTGGTAGTTCTAAATTTTCTTACTGGAAGATGGTCTTTCAAAACAAGATTTAATGTATTTAGAACACCTGATTCTAAAGAATCTATTTGAATCATGATCAATCCTGCATCCTCACCAAGCTTAAGTGCTTCAGCTTTGACTTGGTTAGCAAGCCGAGTAAGAAGTTCTCCTCTTTGAATGACTTCTAAAACTTCTTGATTTGTTAATGTGTTTTCAATCTCAAGCTCTCCTAAATTTGTTACAGCGTCGTCAAACCTTCTTCTCATCCTGTCAACTGATTGCAAAGATTCATTAACTCTTCCTAGTATTGCTGATGACTCCTCCAACTCTATGGTCTGAAGGTTTTCAAATACTTTAATTAAAGATGTTTCTTCAGATACAGCTATAACTGTCAAACCAGTAGAAGCTGAAGTTCGTTCTGCAGTTCTGTGCCTTGTTCCGGTTTGTGTGGTAGAAATTGAGTCACTTGGATTTAAATGAACATTCGCTTTTAAAATTTTTGTAACACTCTCATTTACAACAATAGCGCCATCCATTTTTGATAATTCCGAAAGCATCTCAGGTGAAAATTCACAATCATTTAAAGTTAGTCCGCCTGAAGAAATTTTTTCTAGTTTTGTTGTTGAGCCTATAACAATTAGTGCTCCAGCTTTTTTGTCAGCAATCAAATCTACACCAACCCTTAAAGGTTCGCCTGGCAATAACTGACTTGTGCTATTACTATTGCTTAAGTTCATAATCCTCTCTATTATTTGAACAATATTGTTATTTGAATGTTACTGTATTATTTAATTATAAGTAATTAGTTTATAGTTTATGAAAAAATTTGAATGTAAGAGTGGTGCTGCTAATTGTCCTGCTGCTGATGATCCTTCTATGGAGTTCTGTACAAGCTGTGGTGAGTGGCTTGGTTTAAGTCTTCAAGACATAGAAAATTCAGATGCTAAAACAGAACCTGAAGTTACTCGAAGAGTTAGACCTCCTGAAGAGTTGTTGTCACAACCACTCTCGAATTATGGGGCAACTTCTTTACCAACAAGAAATGAAGTTCCTGGTATAAGAGCTGTTTTTTTTCTAGCTATAATCATCCCATTAATTGCTGCGGCTAGTTACTACTACAACCAAAATATCGCAGAGGAAGTTATTGAAGAAATTCAAGTTATAGAACAGTCAACAACAACAAGTACTTCAACTACAGTACAGAGCTTACTTCAGCTTCAATATCCATTTAGCTGTTCATCTTCAAGTAGTCTTGGGGAAGGATGGTCTTGCGAAAAAATATATGATGATGAACCTTCTTCGTGGCAAGATAACGGCTTAGAATGTGCAGATGCAACGTTAGAGTTTACTTTCTCTAAAGATATTTATTTTCAATTTTTGACTTATGAAAACATAGAAGATTCAAAGTCTTTTAAAAGAAACTTTAAACCAAGAGATATATTAATAACATCAGAAGAAGAGGGGTTCTCAATAGAATATGAGCTTGAAAATCAAAACACGAGCTCACAATGGATCGATTTAAATACATCATCATCTGTAATTACAATACAAATTTTAAGTGCATATCCTGGGGAAGAGGTTAATGGTGCAGAACCATTTCTCGAATGTTCTATTCAGGAAATTACTTTTTATGGACGGGGATAAGATGAATATCAATTCTCTCAAGTCTCAATTTTCAAAATATAAAAAAGACTTGTTAGATCTTAATAAATACATGTATGAAAATCCTGAATTAGGATATCAAGAGATTAAGTCTGTAAATAAAATTACTAAACTTATCAAAAAGCATACAGCAGATGCAAAATTTAAAAAGTTTACTGATATTCCTACTGCTTTTACTGCTTCAATCAATAATAAGCCCAGAAGAGAAAATATTGCTATATGTATAGAATATGATGCATTACCGAATGTTGGACATGCTTGTGGACATAACCTAATATCATCCATTGGATTAGGTGCATTTTTTATCCTTTCAAATTATATAAACGATATAGATTACGAAATAAAGTTAGTAGGCTGTCCTGCTGAAGAAATCATTCCATTGACCTATGAAAATGGTGGTGGTGGTGGAAAAATAAAACTTTTAGACCAAGGTACCTTTGATAACACTGCATATTCTGTAATGATCCATCCGGCTACAAGAAATGAGGTAGATCCTTTAATGATTGCAGTAAAACAAATTGATATAGAATATTTTGGTAAAGCTGCGCATGCGTCTGGTTCAGCATATGTTGGAAAAAATGCATTGGATGCTCAAATCCTTGCATACAACAACATCAGTGCTTTAAGACAGCAGCTACAATCTGTAGAAAAAGTTCATGGAATAATTACTCATGGTGGTGAGTCACCCAATATTATTCCAGATTACACAAGATCAAGTTGGATGATTCGTGCTCAAAAAACAAAAGACTTAAATAGATTAGAAAAGAAAATTATAAATTGTTTCAAAGGAGCTGCAGAGTCTACAGGTTGCAAGTTAAACATTGTTGAAGGTAATGGGACTTATGAAAATTTAGTCACAGACAAAAAATTAAAGTCAATATTTATGGAAAATTCAAAAAAACTTTCTTTAGATATGAAAACCAATGAAAGTTATGATCAAAGTAAAAACGGATCTACAGATTTTGGAAATATTTCAAAACAAGTTCCTTCATTACACGCATTTCTTCAAATTGTTGATGATGATGGAAAGATTGTAAACCATCAACCTGAATTTGCTCATGCAACAGTTACTAAAAGAGCTACTGATATGATTGAAACTGGTAGTGTTCTTTTAGCTTCTACTATTTTAGATTTGTAAATCTTGCATCAATAGCATTCCTTACAAGTTGACTGTGTAAATTTCCATCTAACTCTAAATAATTTTCAGCTTTTTTAAATTCCTCGGAAATCTTTGTTTTTGCCATTAATCTATTATCTGAATTTAGCGTTACCTTAAACCCAGATTTCAATAGCTTTATGGCTGGGTGGTTTTCAATAGTTACTGAACTTGCACCTGATTTTACATTTGAAGAAATACATATTTCTAATGGAATCTGCTTATCCAAAACATATTGGGCTATTTTGGAATTTGGAATAAAAGTGTCATTTTTGTATTGACAACCATCAATAATTTGCCAACCATGCCCTATTCTTTGTGCTTGACAATTAAAAACGGCGTCTTCTATATAGGACAAGTCAGCTGCTTCTCCTGCGTGTATAGTTAAACCTACTTCAGATTCTGAAATTAAATTACAAGCTTCTTTGTGAAGTGAGGGAGGAAAATTATACTCTGGACCTGCAAGGTCAAATCCAATAACTTTGTTATTAAAATTTTTTATAGCCAATTCTGCAACTTCAGACGAGTTTTTATGTTGTCTCATTGCACATAAGATTGTATAAAATTCTCCACCAAAGTCTTTTTGCCCATCTTTAATACCTGTTGAAACTGCATCAACTACCTCCTGAGAAGATAGTTTTTCTTGTAAGTGTTGTAAAGGAGCATATCTCAACTCACCATACACAACCCCATCTTCTACTAAGTCCTCAACTGCTTCATATGCAACCCTTCGAATTGAATCCGCATCTTGCATAACAGAAATTGTCATCTCAAATTTTTTGAATACTTGTTTTTTATCAGTTGAGATATTTTCAAAAAACCAATTTTCTAATTCTTGTTCGTCTGAAGAAGGAACAGTCAAGTTTTTAGTTTTAGCAATATCTATAATGGTTTTTGCTCTTAGCCCTCCATCAAGATGTTCGTGTAAAGCTGAAAATTCTTTTATGAGAAATCTCCATTATCTATTTTCTTATCAAATCCTGTTTTAGTAAATAATTTATTAAGTGCTTCTAAGCCTTCTTCAAAAACTTTTTGTTCATCGATTAGTTGAAATTTTGAATCCTTTAATATACATTGTCCGTCTATAAATACATCCTTTATTTCATTAGATGATGCGCACATTACAATATTATTTACTACATCATGAAGCGGTTGCATTCTAGGAGAATTAGCTGAAATTGTTATAAAATCTGCTTTTTGATTTTTTGATAAATTTCCTGAAAAGTTACCACCAGAGATCCTTTTTATGTTTTCCTCAGAAGCTTTTCTAAATATTTCTTTTGGTTTAATGAAATCTTTTTTGGCTACGGAATTATTTAAGACTAATGCAGTCCTCATTTCGTCTAACATGTCATAATCATCGTTACCCCCAGAACAATCTGTGCCTATTCCCCAGTCAACATTCAATTCTGACAAAAAATTAGTATTCATCGGCTTTCCAGCTATTCCGTGAGTTGTTGGGCAAAATATTGGAAATGCTTTTGACTCTGCAAGTAACTCCAAATCTCCATCCTCTACAACATTGCAATGAGCAGCTATTACTTTTTCATTCAATATTCCGAGGTTAAATGCGTGTTTAATTGGGGAAGTATCATAGTTAGATTTAATATAGTCCATCTCTTTTTGAGTTTGAGCTAGGTGTATATGTGTTAATAAATTATTTTCTAACGCATAATTGCTTAATTCTTTAAGTTCTTTTGGGCTTACTGTTGAAGTTTCATGTGGTGCAACAATTGGATGAACTGTACTATGATTTTTCCAATTATTATTAAAGGACTTTGCTAGTTTAATTTGTTCTTTACCAGTCCATGGACCATACTCAGTCATAATTGTGTGCCCAATAAACCCTCTTATTCCAATATATTCACACGCTTTTGCAACTGAATCAGCAAAAAAATAATGATCATTAATTGACGTTGTGCCAGATGATATAGCATCCATCATGCCTAATAAAGAAAGCTTGTAAACTAAATCTTCATCTAGAGCTGGTTCAATCCCCCACATCACATCATACAGTGCGCTTGCGTTTCCATAACCAAGTCCTTTTACAGAATTTAAAGCAACATGTGAGTGTGCATTTGTAAAACCTGGTGAGATTATTACATCTCCTAATTCGTTAATTTTACTTAAGTCTTTAGTTATTGTTTCTATCGGTACTATATTCTCTATGTATTTTCCATTAACAATTAAAACAGAATTTTTATGAACAGTTTTGTAATCTTCAACTATGTATCGAGCTGAGAAATATTCTTTACTTATCAATTATTGTTCAGGAATAGGGACAGGTCTTACCCTTATTCTTTGTCTTATGCCAATAAGTATTAACACAACAACTGTTAGAGCATAAGGGACCATTAAGATTAGTCTTGAGTCTAATTCATATACACCTTGAAGTCTTATACCGATTGCGTCTCCTAAACCAAAAAATAAACTAGCACCAAATGTACCAATTGGAGTGTTGTTACCAAATGAAGAAGCAACAAGTCCTATATAGCCTTTTCCAGCTGACATTCCCTCTGTAAAAAGAGTCATGTTTTCTAGTGAAAGAAAAGTACCACCTATACCTGCTAAAACTCCTGAAAAAATAACAGTTAACCATTTCATTCTTAAAGTATTAATTCCAGCATCTTCTGCAGCCTCAGGATTTTCACCAGTAGCTCTAATAGCTGTTCCCAATCTTGTCTTGTAATAAACCAAATATAAAACAATAGCTAGAAAAAAAACAAGGTAAATTGAAGGTGTATATCCTGAAAGAATTTTTTCAAAACGAGTATCTACAAGAAATTCGAAATTTATTGGATCAATGCCTTGAATGGAAGGGTCAGAAAAAAAACCTCTACGTTTAAATAATGTTTCTAATAAATATCTTGTACCAGCAATAGAAAAAATGTTGATCGCTAAACCTACTAAAACTTCATCTGCACCTAAATTGAAACTCAAAACACCAAATAAAATTGCAGTAAGCACTCCAGCAGATACTCCCCAAATAAAACCAGTTAGGGCACTTCCTGAATAGTAGCTTGCTGCGATTCCAACAAATGCTGCGTTGAGCATTTTACCCTCTAAACCAATATTCAAAACACCAGAAGCAGAGCACATTGCTGCACCAAACCCAATTAAGGCAATTGGAGTTGCACTACGAATTAAGCTCCTAAAAAGAGAGATATCAAATATTTCAAGCCATTCCATTTATTTAATCTTTCTAGTAAAAAAAGCGTCTAGTTTTCTAACGAATTTAAATCTTTCCAGTGAAGATACAAGCTTTTGTGCGCTAACAAAAAATATTAAAATTGAGAGGAGAATTACAACTATTTCTCGAGAAACTTCAGTTTTATAATCAACAAATAAACCTCCGTTTCTTAGAGCACTCCAAAATAAAGAAGCAATTAAACCGCCGATTGGTTCTAATTTACCTACAATTGCAATAAGAATTCCATCAAACCCTTGGTTAAAAAGAAGTTCTTGGTAAAAATATCTAGCATTTCCAAGAATTTCGATACCACCAGCAAGTCCCCCTAGTCCTCCAGAAATTAACATTCCTGTTATTGCGGATCTATCTGAAGGTATTCCAAGGTATGAACTATATCTAGATGGATAAAACCCGACAAGACCATCGCCGCCAGATCTTAATTCGTAACCAAATGTTGTTTTTTTAAGAATAAAATATGTTAAAAAAGCAATAATTACCGCAATGAAAAAACCAGAGTTAAATTGTGAGTTTGGAAAATATTGTTTTAATTCAGCAGTTTCTAATATTCTTGGAGTCGCAGGTGCTATAGGGTCTGCTCTAAATGGTCCATTTGCCATATAGGAAACAAACAATACAGCAACGAAATTAAGAATAATTGTTGAAATTATCTCACTTACACCCGCATAAACTTTTAATAAAGCTGGTAGCAACATCCACAAACTTCCAGTAATAACAGCAATGGCTATACATAAAGATACATGGGGAATATGGCCCAAGGATGTAAATTTATATCCTGCCCATGCAGCATATAAACCCCCGATATACATTGATCCATTTATTCCAATATTAAACATACCAACTCTGAAAGAAACCACAGTAGCAATTGACGTTAGAATATATGGAGTCGCAATATTTAAAGTATTCAAAATATTTCTCTGTCCAACAACAGCGCCTTCAAAAAATAATTTTCCAATTTCTCTAGGAACAAAACCAGTAACAGTTAATAAAACCCAAGCAATACCAATAGTTATTATTGTTCCTGCAAAAAGAATGAGTACATCTTTAAATGAAAATTTTTCCATTATTAATCCTTTATTCCAGCCATATATAAACCCATTTGTTGCTGATCTACATCTTTAGGGTTTACCCATTCAACTATTTCACCCTCATAAATAACTGCTACTCTATCTGCGACTGACATAACCTCATCTAATTCTGCGGAAACTAATAAAACTGCTTTTCCAGAATCCCTAATCTCAACAAGTTGTTTATGAATTGCTTCTATATTTCCTATATCAACTCCTCGAGTTGGTTGAGATGCTATTGTCAAAAGTGGATCTTCTGAGAGTTCCCTAGCAATAACAACTTTTTGTTGGTTCCCGCCAGATAAAGATCCTGTTCTTACAAAAACTCCAGGTGTTCTAATATCAAATTTTTCCCTTAAATTATTACTATGGTCAACTACGTTTTTCATACTAATAATTCCACCCTTAGAAAGAGGGCTTCTGAAATATGAGGTTCCGACTAAATTTTCCCAAATATCTAATTTCAAGTTGAGTCCAGTATTAGCCCTGTCCTCTGGAACATGTGCCAAGCCAGCTCTTCGTCTTTTTCGTGGAGAAATAGATTCTATGTTTTTACCATCAAAAATAACCTCACCTTTACTTGTTGGTCTTAAGCCTGACAAGGCTTCAACTAGTTCTGTTTGACCATTTCCATCAACACCTGCAATTCCAACAATTTCACCTTTATGAACATCTAAAGATAAGTTTTTGACAGCAAGCAATCCTCTTGAATCATGTACCCATAAATTTTTTACTTCTAAGACTTTTTCAGTAGGTTTTGCTTCTTCTTTTTCAACTTGCATAAATACTTCACGTCCTACCATTAATTTTGCTAATTCTTCAGGAGAAGTGTCTTTTGTATTGGAGACTCCTTGAACTTTTCCGTCTCTCATGACTGTTACTCTGTCAGAAATTTCCATAACTTCTCTTAACTTATGGGTAATAAAAATTACTGTTTTACCTTCATCAACAAGACTTCTGATGACTTCAAATAATTCATCGGTCTCTTGGGGTGTAAGCACTGCGGTTGGTTCATCTAAAATTAAAATGTTTGCGTTTCTATATAAAGTTTTTAGAATTTCAGTTCTTTGTTGAATACCTACAGAAGCGTCTATCATTCTAAGTTTTGGATCAACATCTAATCCATACTTTTTTGCAATATTTGAAACTTCAGAATTTAATTCATCCCAATCAATAAAACCTCTTGAATTTCTTGGCTCTTGGCCTAATCCAATGTTTTCTGCAGCAGTAAAAGATGGCACTAAATGAAACTCTTGATGAACCATGCCTATGCCAAGCTCTATCGCTTTATCTACTTTGTTTATCTCAACCGGTTTATCATTTATAAATATTTCGCCTGAATCGGGTTGTTCAATTCCATATAAAATTTTTACGAGAGTTGATTTTCCAGCTCCATTTTCTCCAACTAGAGCGTGTATCTCACCTTTTAAGACCTTGAAATCTACAGAATCATTAGCAGTAACTCCCGGATAGGATTTTGTTATATTTTTTACTTCTACTGCTGTTTCTATATTGTTTTGAGTCATGATATATGTCTTATATTTTCTAGCCCGAAAGAAATCGGGCTAGAAAATAAATTTTTATATATTAGCCACCAGCTGTAACGTCGGTAACTACAATTTCACCAGATACAATCTTAGCTCTAACTTCTGCAACTTCTTCAACAAGCGCATCAATCTCAGCTGCCATGTCTGGATTTTGTTCTTTGAAGAGATTTGTTCCATCAACAAGCCATGTTGATCCAACAAAATTTTCTGCTAATCCATAGCTATCAATTGAGCTAAATACTTGTCCATTAGCTGCAATTGTGTCTTGGATAACTTTATAAACTGATTTATCAACACCCTTCATCATTGATGTAATCATTGTTCCTGGTTGAATATAGTCTTGATTTGAATCAACACCTACTGCATAATTACCAGTTTCTGCTGCTGCTTCGTATGCTCCATCACCTGTAGCACCACCAGCGGCGAAAATTACGTCAGCACCTTGTTCAAAGCAACTGAGCCCAATTTCTTTACCTTTTGCAGGGTCTCCCCAGCTTCCAGCATAACCTGCGCAGAATTCAACATTAGGATTTGCGTATCTAGCACCTTCTTCCCAACCAGTTTGGAATTTTCTAATGATTGGAACGTCCATTCCTCCCATGAAAGCTACCTTTCCAGTTTTAGAAAGTTTTGCAGCAATATAACCTACCTCAAAAGAACCTTCATGTTCTTTGAATATAATATTTGCCACATTAGGCAATAGATTTCCGTCATCATCAGTAACAACCATATCTACAATTGCAAACTGAATATCTGGGTTAGCAAGAGCCGCTTCTTTAATTCTCTCTGCTTCAGAAAAGCTAATTCCAATAATTAATTCTTTTCCGTCAGCAATGAGATTTTGATAAGCTGCTGCTCTTTCAGATTCTTCGGCTTCAATAAAGTCGCCGTCAATTCCTAATTCAGCAAGTGCTTGATCGAAGCCTCTTTTCGCTGAGTCCATAAATGAACGGTCACCTAAAGCTCCAAGTACTATACCTACTTTTAACGCTTCTGCTTCTGGCTCTTCTGCAGGTGCTGCAGTAGTAGCTGGAGAATCAAGAGTCTCTTGTTCTGCTGCTGGTTCTGCAACCTCTTCAGTAGTTGTTTCTGAGCTGCCACCACAGGCAGACAAAATCAACATTAATGACAGAAGTACAAAAACGGATTTCTTTTTAGTAATCATTAATTTACTCCTTCATTATTTAAATAATGATTTAATAATTCTATCTGAAATTGTTAAAAGTGTCTTATTGATTGAAGGTAAATATTTACTTTTATGGGAGAAGTTTTGAGGTATTTGTTATTATATTAAACAACTTTTCATCATCTACTTTGTTCATCCAGTGGACGTTTTTATTTCTTCCAGAAATATGATTAATATCAACCACTGTTTGGCCTAGTGTTAATTCTGAATCAACCTCAACTTCGACATTGGTAACTTCTCCAGTAGTTAAAGAGCTATCGACTAAATAAGCGGTTACAAATGCATCATGTACGGGAGTTCCGTCTGGAAACTTTTGTTTAACTATTTCTAAATCAGCTAAGGACCCCATTAATCCAACAAGATATTCTCCAGTAGTAGTACCTGTTTCATGAATTGTATTCAGTCTTTCACTTGTAGAAATTGCTTGATGTGTAACATCTAATCCCATCATTACCAATTTTGCACTTGAACTTAATACAACTTTTGCTGCTTCCGGATCAACCAAAATATTAAACTCTGCCACAGGTGTATGATTTCCAAAACCTGCTCCTCCTCCCATAAAAATAATTTGATCTATGTTTTCAGCTAACTCAGGGTTAGCGCTTAAAACTTTTCCAATGTTTGTCATTGGGCCAAGAACACAAATGGTAATTTTCTCATCACTATTTTTTAGTAATTCAGTTATGTAATCTACTGCTCCTATAGATTCTTCGCTTTTTGTAGGTTCAGGAAACCCAACTCCATTTAATCCATCTGTTCCGTGAACCCATTCTGCTGTGAGTAAATCTCTATTTAAGGGCTCCGATTCTCCTTTGTAAACTGGGATACTGTTTCTATTGGCATGTTCGAGAATTCTAAGAGCATTTCGTGTTCCAACATCTACACCAACATTTCCTCCAACTGTAGTTATTGCGAGTAATTCCTCATCCGTAAAGTGTGCTAAAGCAATGAGAATTGCTACGGCGTCATCAGTACCTGGGTCGGTATCGATAATGAATTTCATTTAATTAGTGTAGTATTTTTATGATTCAGATTCTACAAAATCTACAGGTGGTTCATCTGGAGCTTCTACTGACTCAAACTCTAAAGTGTTTTCTTCTGAATTTAGAGAAATAATAATTGTTGAACCAGCTTTATATTTGCCTTGAAGAAGTTCTTCTGAAAGAGGGTCCTCAAGCAACCTTTGTATAGACCTTCTTAGAGGTCTAGCTCCAAATTCTCTGTCATATCCTTCTGTAGCCAAAAATTCTTTAGCTTCATCAGAGAGTACAATTTCAATATCAGAATTTTTAAGTTGGGTGTGAACTCGATCAAGCATTAAATCAACTATTTCTTTAACTTCATCAATTGTAAGTTCATGAAATACAATTGTTTCATCAATTCTATTTAAAAACTCCGGTCTAAAGTATCTTTTAAGCTCTTCACCGACTTTTGATTTCATCTTTTCGTAATTATCAATTTCACTCAAACTACTAAATCCAACATTTTTGGCAATATCTTTGGTTCCTAAATTTGAAGTCATGATAATTATTGTGTTCTTAAAATCAACTGTTCTACCTTGTGCATCTGTAAGTCGTCCATCTTCTAGAATTTGGAGAAGTGTATTAAATACGTCAGGATGAGCTTTTTCCACTTCGTCAAGAAGAACAATACTGAAAGGTTTTCTTCTTACAGCTTCAGTGAGTTGGCCTCCTTCATCATAACCAACATAACCCGGAGGTGAGCCAATTAATCTACTTACTGTGTGCTTTTCCATATATTCAGACATGTCTATCTGAATTAATGAATCTTCATCGCCAAAAAGAAACTCTGCTAAAGCTTTTGCAGTCTCAGTTTTACCAACACCAGATGGTCCTAAAAATATAAATGAACCAGATGGTCTTTTTGGATCTTTTAATCCAGACCTTGTTCTTCTAATAGCTTTTGAAACTGCCGCAATTGCTTCATTTTGACCAATAATTCTCTTATGTAGCTCGATTTCCATTTCTAACAATCTAGCTGTCTCTTCTTGGGTTAATCTATGAACTGGTATGCCTGTCCATTGAGCTAAAACTTCTGCAATTTCTTCTTCATCAATTACCATTTCAATTTCTGAAGCAGATGCTGAGTCTATAGTGTTTACTTCATCAAGTAATAGTTTTTCCTGATCTCTTATTTGAGCTGCTTTCTCAAACAATTGAGATTGAACAGCATCAATTTTTTGCTCTCTTAAATTCTTAAGTTTGTCAGCTATTTCTTGTTTATCTTGATCAAGAGGTTTCTTGTAAACTCTCATGCGACTACCTGCTTCATCAATCAAGTCAATAGCTTTGTCAGGTAAGAATCTATCAGATATGTATCTGTCTGCCATATTGACAGCAGAAGCGATAGCTTGATCTGTAAACCTGACTCCGTGGTGGACCTCATATCTATCTTTCAATCCATCTAAGATTTCTATAGCATCTGAGAGTTTTGGCTCATCAACTTGTACGGACTGGAATCTTCTTTCAAGTGCAGCATCCTTTTCAAAATGCTTTCTAAATTCTTCTAGTGTTGTGGCACCTATTGTCTGAAGTTCGCCCCTTGCTAACATTGGCTTTAAAATTGACGCAGCATCAATCGCTCCTTCAGCAGCTCCGGCACCTACAAGTGTGTGTATTTCATCTATAAATAAAACAATGTCACCTCTTGTTTTTATTTCCTTTAAGACTTTCTTTAGACGTTCTTCGAAGTCACCCCTGTATCTTGATCCTGCTACTAAAGCAGATAAGTCAAGTGTATAAATTTGTTTACCTTCAAGAGTTGCTGGAACGTCACCTGAAACGATTTTTTGAGCTAAACCTTCAACAATCGCAGTTTTACCAACTCCTGGCTCGCCAATTAATACTGGATTGTTCTTTGTTCTTCTAGATAGTATTTGCATAACTCTTTCAATCTCTGTTGTTCTGCCAATAACAGGGTCCAGCTTTCCTTCTTTTGCCATTCTTGTAAGATTTCGTCCAAATTGATCTAAGATAGCTGAACCTGTTCCTGAACCAGGTCTTTCCCTACCTCCTGTAGATGCAGCTTGTTGCTTTTTGCTTTCACCTGCAGATGAAATTAATTTGATCACTGTTTGTCTAACTTGAGATAGTTCAGCACCTAATTTTTTTAAAACTTGAGCAGCAACCCCTTCTCCTTCACGAATCAATCCGAGAAGTATATGTTCTGTTCCTATGTAATTATGTCCTAGTTGTAAGGCCTCTCGTAGTGAAAGTTCTAAAACTTTTTTTGCTCTAGGAGTAAAAGGAATATGCCCGCTCGGTGATTGTTGGCCTTCTCCAATAATTTCAACAACTTCTGACCTAACGCTGTCAATATTGATATTTAATTCTTCCAAAGCTTTTGCAGCATGGCCTTCGCCTTCTTGAATTAAACCAAGAAGTATATGTTCTGTGCCAATGTAATTATGATTGAGTCTTCTAGCTTCTTCCTGCGCTAAAACTACGACCCTTCTGGCTCTATCAGTAAATCTTTCAAACATATAGTTATATTACCAAGGGTCTGTTTATACACTTAAATGAAAATTACAACTATTTATACATTTACTTTATTCTTTAGTTATGGAAAGCAATGAAATCAAAAAAATTATTCCTTTCGATGATATTTGGGATAACTTAAATGTACTAGAAGAAAGACTATTAGAAATTTCTAGCTCTTCAAATGATTACCTTACATCAATTTCTCAATATCTTATAAACGCCGGAGGAAAAAGATTTCGACCAATCGTTACCTCGCTTGCTGGAAAGTTTGGAAATGAAATTGAAAATATTGGCAAAATTATAGACGCTGGTGTTTGTGTAGAACTAATTCACATTGGGAGTTTATATCATGACGATGTAATGGATAATGCTACAACAAGAAGGGGTGTTGAAAGTTCAAACTCAAAATGGAACTCTACCCTTTCAATACTTGCAGGAGATTATTTACTTGCGAGATCTTCTGAGCTTGCAGCTGAAAGTTTAGGATTAGAATCTGTCAAACTGTTGGCATCAACTTATGCAGAATTAGTTGAAGGTCAAACTAAAGAGTTAAATTTAGCTTTTGACCTTGATCAAAATATTGATGATTACTTAACAGTTATTGAAGGAAAAACTGCAAGCCTTATTAGAACAAGTGCAAGACTTGGTTCTCTTGCTAGTTCAGCAGATCGTGAGATTATTGATGCCTTGAGCAATTGGGGTTGGAACTGTGGAATAATTTTTCAAATATCTGATGATATATTAGATTTAACTTCTGACTCGCAAACGTTGGGAAAGCCTGCAGGTAATGATATTTTAGAAGGAACTTACACATTACCGGTCTTAATTGCATTGAATAAAGACAAAGGTAAGTACCAGGAACTCTTGACTGAAATAAAAGAAGAGAAAATTGATGTTAAAAATGTGCTTGATGAATTTACTACAAAGGAAATAATTGACGACTCAAAAGAAATAATCAACGGCTACTTAAATGAGAGTGTAGAGGCGATATTTACTCTCAAAAATCATGAACTATTTCCAGTTCTAGAAAACATTAACAATTATCTTATTAATCGAACAAATTAATTTTCAGGTTTTAAATGTGGAAAGGCAATAACTTCTCTAATTGATTCATTGTTTGTAAGCATCATTACAAATCTATCTACACCAAAACCAAGACCACCAGTTGGAGGAAGCCCATACTCCAAAGCTTCAATGTAATCATTGTCTTCCACATGTGCCTCTTCATCTCCCTCAGCTTTTTTTTGGGCTTGATCTTTTAATCTTGCCTCTTGATCAATTGGATCTATGAGTTCGGAAAAACCATTGGCTAATTCACTACCAAAAGCAAATAGTTCAAACCTTTCAGTCACTCCGTTCTTTTCTTTACTTTCCCTAGCAAATGGTGAGGCTTCTTTGGGGTAGTCTGTTACAAATGTAGGATTTACAATATTGTCTTCAATGTATTTTTCAAACAAATCGTAAACTAACATTCCTGTAGTTTTAGATTCATTCTCAATCTTATGTTTTGTTAAAAACTCTTCTTTGATTTGTTTTAAATCTGAATTATGTTTGATTTCAACATCAAAATGTTCACTTACCAAATCAAACATACTTATTCGTTTCCAAGGAAAACTAAAATCTGCTTCTTTTTCAGTAAATTCTATCTTTAAATCGTGATTTAATTGACTTAATATGTACTCGCACATCTTTTCAACCATATCCATTACACCATTTACATCTGTGTAGGCTTCGTAACTTTCCATCATCGTAAACTCAGGTGAGTGCGTTTGGTCAATGCCTTCATTTCTAAAAACTTTTCCAACTTCAAAAACTTTTTCATAACCACCAATAATTAATCTTTTTAAATATAGCTCAGGAGCAATTCGAAGAAACATGTCAATACTCATTGCGTTATGGTGTGTCACAAAAGGTTTGGCAATGGCGCCTCCTGCTTTTGGCTGGAGTGTAGGGGTCTCAACTTCAATAAAACCATTACTAACCATAAACTCTCTTATTAATTTGAGAACTTTAAATCTCGTATCTATGGTTTTCTTTGCATCATCATTTACGATTAAATCAAGATACCTTTGTCTAAATCTAGTTTCTTTATCTTTCAATCCATGCCACTTTTCAGGAAGTGTTCTTAAAGATTTGCTCAAAACTATTAAATTGGAAATTTTTAACGAAAGCTCTCCCTTTTTTGTTTTCATTATGCTTCCAGAAGTACCTACTATGTCTCCTACATCCATTAATTCAATGTGTTCTTCTAATTTCTCATCTAAATCATCTTTAGAAGCAAGTAATTGTATTTTGCCAGTTGAGTCTTTTACATCTATAAATGTTAATTTTCCAAAAGACCTAATACTAAGTACTCGACCTCTCACAGCAACGCTAATATCTGTTTGTTCTCCATTGTCTAGACTTTGATGGTTGGCATGAATGTCGCTTATAAAACTTGTATTTTTAAAGTATGTTGGAAAAGACTCTGTTCGTTTCAATTTTTCAACCTTCTTACGTCTAAGGTCATATATTTCTTTTTCAGATTTTGATAATTCGCTCACATTTATATCCTAATTATTTAAGTTAAATATTTCTTCTAACCCAACTAATGTTAGATTCTCTTCATACTGTGCATTTAAATTAAGTGCAGGCTGAATAATTGGACTTAAACCTCCAGTTAGAATAATTTTTGGTTTTGTTCCCAATTCTTGCAAAAGTCTCTCGATCATAGAATCTATCATAGATGCGTGCCCAAAGATTAACCCGCTCTGAATAGCTTCATAAGTATTTTTACCTACAACTTTTTTTGGAAGGTCTAACTCAACAGATTTCAAAGAAGCGGTCTTCGATGTTAAAGCGTCAAGGCTAATCTTTATGCCCGGTGCAATAGCTCCGCCTAGATACTCTTTTTTATTGTTTACAACATCAAAAGTAGTTGCTGTCCCTAAATCAACAATTACAACGTCTGACTCGGCAATTTTATAACCAGCAACTGAATTTGCTATCCTGTCAGGTCCTAATTCTTTTGGATTATCAATATTTACTTTTAAACCTGTTTTAATACCAGGCCCCACAACGATAGGTGGGAAATCTAAATATTTCTCAATTGCTTGAACCATATTATTAGTTACTTGAGGAACAACTGAGCAGACTATAGAACCTGCTAATCCATTTCTTTTGTCATCTATTAGGTTAAAAGTGGAGTTAAAAAGTGCCAACAATTCATCTGGAGTATTTGCATCTCTAGTGGTAAACCTATAAGAATCCCAGCCATCCTTGTTTCCTATTCCAACTGTTGTTTCAGTATTTCCAATATCAATTGCTATTATTTTTTTCATATTTCTATATCAATGTTGTCTATCAGCCTTACATTTTCAACATAAGCTGCAGTTAATAACTTTAATTTCTTTGAGTATTTATTTGGATAATTAAAATTTTCTTCATCCACTATTTCAAGATAGTCCAAATCTATTTTATTTTGGTTAAATGAATTAATCCCTAGTTCAACAGATTCTTTAAAACTTTTACCTAAATTTATTTCTTTAGCCACTTTTTGTAAAGATTTAAAAATATTTGCTGCAATTAATTTAGCATCTTGTGATAAATGCTTATTTCGGCTACTCAAAGCAAGGCCATTTATATCTCGAAATATTTCGCCTTCTATTATTTCAATATCTAAATCAAGCCGATTAACCATGTCCTTAATTAAAAATAATTGTTGCGCATCTTTTTTCCCAAACACAGCATGGCTAGGCTTTATTAAATCAAACAGTCTATTTACAACAGTTAAAACTCCCTCGAAATGGCCAGGCCTTGAAGCTCCCTCAAGAATAGAACCCACTTTACCAGGAGCAATAGAAGGGACTCCTTCACTAGGATAAATGTAGCTTTCCTGAGGGAGAAAAATAAAATCAACACCTCTACTTTTCAAAAAATGAATATCTTGTTCATGCTCGATAGGATAATTTTTGAAATCGTCATCATTATTGAATTGTTTTCTATTTAGAAATATGGACACCAAAGTTTTTAAATTTGTTTCTTTTCCAATATCTACAAGTGACAGGTGGCCTTCATGTATTGCTCCCATTGTGGGAATAAAACATATGTTTTCAGACAGGATGTCATCGTTTATTGTATTTATCACTTTTGTCATTATCGTGCCCTAAAATGGTGCCCGTACTTAAGTTTTAATTTTACCAATATTAGTTATTTTTTGATCAAAAATTTTAAAACTAGATTTATCTATAGGCTTATTTAAAACCTCATATAAAGGCTCGACAACAAAAAGTCTATTTTGCCAATCATAATGAGGGATAATCAAATCTTCTTCCTCAATTTCTTCACCTTTAAAAAATATAATATCTATATCTATCAACCTTGGTCCGTATCTAAAATTTTTCTTTCTACCCATTTGAGTTTCTATTTCCTTAACTTTTATCAGTAAATTTCTAGCTGTTCCTTGGTATTCAATTTCAATAACAATGTTTAAAAAATCATCTTGTTCTTTATAAAGTAGTGGTTCTGTTTTGTAGACTGATGACATTTTAATAATCTTGGCGAAATTAGAAATTAGCCCTACTGCATCAATTAAATTACTTTCTTTATTACCAATATTTGAGCCCAAAGAGAGGAATATACTATTTGAATTCTTCACGATAAGAAACCGAAATGCCCTCTGTTCTATCTTTTAAAATTGTGTCTGGTTTATGAACTGTGACCTTGATTTCTTGTAACATAGATTTATTTTTTGCGTATTTAAATACAATTTGTTCAGAAATTTGTTTTGCTAAAGTTTCAATTAAATCATAGGTTTCTGTTTTTACAAATTTTATAACTAAATTAACAATTTCCTCATAATTAAGTGTTTTGTTAATATCGTCTACAGAAAAATCAGAAATATTAATATGAATATCTACCAAAAATTCTTGATCGTTTTGTTTTTCGTGATCATAAATTCCATGTTTTCCAGAGCACTTGATTTTAGAAATATTTATGTCGAATGACATTGTTTATGTAGTGGGAATAAGAGCTATAGCTTTTGGTGAAAGTGGTTTTTCTAATATTTTTTCAAGTATGGTTCTTGCCAAAATAGGATCGTCCAAAAGTTTAGAGTAAATTAAATAACCAGCAAGAATTCCCGGAACTTGTTCATCTAATAATTCTCGATGTATTAGAAGCTTTCGATCCTTGTCTGATAATGCTTCTTTGATTGCATCAAAAATAACATTTAGAGACTCTTTTGGAATGTCATCACTTAACGGATAGTGATAAGTTCTAAAACCTACTTCTTGATAGTTTTTAAGATTAAAGTCTGAATCAAGTAGAGAGAAAATAGCATTAATGCCCTGTCCCTTTAGCCACTGAATTTCTTCTTCCCTCCTTATTTTACGAGGAGTAAGGCCACCGCCACCAATGCATTCGGAAACAGCTAGTTTACCTTCAATAATCCAATGAAAATCATTGGGTTTTAAACCAGCCATTGTAACCTCCGTAAATTACATACTAGCTTAAATGTAAAACTAAGAAGCTATGTGTAGCCTGACCAAAGAAACGCCAGAGTTTATACAATGGTCATAAAGTTCTTCATCTGTCATCTCTAAATTTTGAGCAAATTTTTTCTTCGAATAACCAACAACTAATGGAAATCCAAAGGAAAAATATTCTAGATTTTCAAATAATTTTTGAGAGTCCTCCATTGATTTACCAAAGCCTAATCCTGGATCAATAGAAATTCTGTTTTTATCAACTCCATGAGAAATTAAATTTTCTATTTTTTCTTCTAAATGATCTCTTACTTCTTTTACTACATCTTTGTAATTCATCTTTTCTTGAATATCAGATGAATTTGGGTGCCTATGTACAAGAATAATCTTTGGAGCTTTTTCAATAATTAATTGAATCATTTTAAAATCATTGAAACCACTTACGTCGTTAACAATTTCAAAATTATTTTCTAAAGCATGTCTGGCAATCTCATAATTCATCGTATCTACAGATAATTTAAACTTTCCAAAATAATTAGAAATAAAAAAATTAAGTCTTTTTAATTCTTGTTCATAACTAACTTCTTTAAAGCCGGGTTTAGTTGAAACTCCACCAACATCAAGAACTTTTATTTTCTTTTCTTCTGCTGTTTTTAATAGAGAACCCAATCTCTGTTTGTTTTCAAAAACACCGTCACCAGTAAATGAATCCGTTGTTGAATTAATAATTCCAATTACTTTTTGGTTAACTGAATTTAAAAGATTATTCCAATCCGTCAATTTTAAGAAAAGTTTAAAAGTGCTTCGTTTCTTAAAGAAAAGTCTAATTCATACACACCCGTTGAGTATGTAGTTATGACCTCCTCTGATGAATTTTGTGAATTCAATAAATCAGAGCAAAGATGTTTTGCAGACATTTTAACAAACACTCCATCGGCATCTAAAGTTTTGTGTATGAACGAGGCAATTTTTTCAGTTAACTTTTCCTGTAATGTTAAGTCGTTTGAAAAATGTCCTACAAGGTCACTAAATTTTGAAATTCCCAATATCTTTTTCTTTGGGAAAACAGCAATACTTGCTGAGCCGTGAAAAGGCATCATATGATGTTCACATAAGCTAATGTATGAAATTCCATTTATATAAATGGGTTGATTGTGTGTAACTTCTTTTAGTGATTCAAAAATAAGTGTTTCATCACTTTTATTAGATAATTTTTTTTGAACTTGGTCTAAAAACTTAATTGATAAATTTTTTATTTCTTCATCACTCTTATCAGTTATTTCTTTCAGTAAGAGAAATAAAGATTCCTGTGCCTGGATTAAGTTAGTTTGAACTTCGGTCATCAGGCAAGCCTTAAGCTTTTACCAGTACCCTGAATTTTTACTTTTTTAATTGCTTTAAATACTTCGGCTACTTCATCTTTATTAATAGTCTCTTTCTCCATTAATAAATTAACCATTGCATCCATTTGTTTTTTAAACTTCTTTAATATTTTTCCAGCAATTATGTGAGCGTCATTCAATAAATTTCTTACCTCGTCATCTATAGATGAAGCGACTTCGTCAGAATAGTCTTGTTGTCTTCCATAGTCTCGACCAAGGAATACTTCATTTGAACCTTTGCCATAAAGCATTGGTCCAAGCTTTTCACTCATACCAAATTCCATCACCATTCTTCTAGCAATATCTGTTGCTTTTTCAATATCGTTTGATGCTCCTGTAGTTGGGTCTGCAAATATTAACTCCTCTGCAACTCTGCCTCCCATAAGCATTGCGAGTCTGTCTTTTAATTCAGCCTTAGATGAAAGATACTTTTCACTATCGGGCAATGCCTGAGTATAACCAAGCGCTCTTCCCCTAGGGATAATGGTAACTTTGTGAATTGGGTCTGCATTTGGAAGTGCCCAGCCTACTAAAGCATGGCCAGTTTCATGATAGGCAATAATTAACTTTTCCTCTTCTGTCATTACTTGACTTTTCTTTTCAGGACCAGCCATAACTCTATCGATTGAGTTTTCAATGTCTGCGATACCTATAGTTTTTTTATTTTTTCTTGCAGCTAGTAATGCTGCTTCGTTTAATAAATTGGCAAGATCAGCACCGGTAAATCCTGGTGTTTGTTTAGCCAAAGTTTCAAAGTTAACATTTTTTGCTAATGGTTTATCTTTAGAATGAACTTTTAGAATCTGAGTTCTTCCTGCTAAATCAGGCCTACCAACGATTACCTGTCGATCAAATCTTCCCGGTCTTAATAGAGCAGGATCGAGAACATCTGGCCTGTTTGTTGCTGCCATAAGTATTACACCTTGGTTAGCTTCAAAACCATCCATTTCAACAAGTAATTGATTTAGAGTTTGTTCTCTCTCGTCGTGTCCACCACCAAGACCAGCACCCCTCATTCTTCCAACTGCATCAATTTCATCAATAAATATGATTGCTGGAGATGATTCTTTGGCTTTTTTAAATAAATCTCTTACCCTGCTGGCTCCAACCCCTACAAACATCTCAACAAAGTCAGATCCTGAAATGCTAAAAAATGGAACACCAGCTTCCCCAGCAACTGCTTTTGCAAGAAGGGTTTTGCCTGTTCCTGGAGGGCCAACAAGTAAAACTCCTTTAGGAATTTTTGCACCAAGTTTGTTAAATTTTTCTGGAGATTTCAAAAACTCTTTTATCTCTTCTAGCTCTTCTTTAGCTTCTTCAACACCTGCTACATCCTGAAACGTAACTTTTGGTGCTTCTTCGTCGAGCTCTTTTGCTTTTGATTTACCAAATTGCATGATCTGATTTCCATTTGATCTAACTTGAGAAAACATATAGAACATAAATGCTGCAAGAAATAGCCAAGGTAAAAATGCAAAAACATAATCTTGAAACCCTGCAGGCTCTGTGTCAGTATTTAAGACTATATCTTGATCAACTAAAAGTTGAAATACTTCTCCCTCAAAACCCTCTGGATATTCTGTTTGATATACGATTTCATCATTTGCTATTTTAAATTCGACCATATTTGATTGTTCTTTTATTGTGGCTTCTATTACAGAGCCAGAGATAATTTCATTTTTAAACGCAGTAAAAGATTTGCTTTCAGGTGCGTTAACCGAAGAGTTGTACTGCTGGACGCCAAGAAAGATAAGTAGTCCTAAAGCAAAGTACATAAAAAATGACTTATTGTTATTTTTTTTATTCATTTCTTTTTTCTTATCCATCTTATTTAATTTAATACTCTTGGGTTTAAAAGCAATACTGACATTTAAGAGAGAAGGGCCAAATAAGGCAATTCTCTATATTTTCCGTTGTAGTCTAGACCATAACCAACTACAAATTCAGGGCCAATTTCGAATCCACTGTAATCGATTTCAATTGGGTCTTTTGAAACTCCTTTTTTAACAAACATGCTAAAAATTTCAATACTTTTTGGATTTCTAGATTCAAGTAATTTTTTTAAGCTTGAGAGGGTTAATCCTGTGTCATAGATGTCTTCGACTATCAAAATATTTTTATTTGAAATGTCATACTCCAAATCTTTAATAATTTTAATTTGACCAGATGATTCAGATCCGTAATAAGATTTAATACTCATAAAGTCAAAGGTAACATCAATCTGAAGTTGCTTAGCAAGGTCACTTACAACTATAAAAGCTCCTTTCAGAATGCCAATAACTACAAGTTCTTCGTCTTTATACTTACTATTTATTATTTCTGCAATTTCCGAAATTTTATTTTTTATTTCTTCTTGCGATATTAAAGTTTTAGAAATTTTCAATACTAACCTTTTCTGTAGAAGCACTTAGTATAAATTTATCTTTTTGAGTTTCCAACCAGTTTCCCTCACTAGATTTTCTTATTCCTGGTATCCATAGAATAGTATCTTTCAGCTTAAGAACTGGCCAGACCTCTCTAAGTGACTTATTTACCCCATATGAACGAAATATTTCAGCAGGTTTTTGGTTATGACTACCTGTTTTAAATAGATCTCCATCAGAAATTTCACTAAAATAAATTTCATTTTCTAGGTATTTTGGTAATGATATAGACCAATTATTTAAAGTGTCGATAGAATCGTATTTTTCGAAATTAAAATAACCTTTTGGTTCTAGCAAAACTCCACTACCTGTCCATTTTTGTTTATTTACAAAAATAAGAAGCCCACTTTGAGTTGAAACTTCCCAATTTTCAAAAAAACTTTTCCTGATATTTTTTTCAATGACAGAAAATATTTTTTTGATATCGGAATTCTGTAATCCGCTTTGTCCAATATATTGAGATATTGTTGACAGCAAATAATAAGAGGCTGAGTTGTCCTTATTAATCAGTGAAATTGGAACTTCTACATATCCTTTTGCACTTTTTATATACGAAATTAGGTTTTTATCATTTTTTGTTAGTTCATCTATTTCATAAATTAAACCTTGTATTTTGTTATTTAGATCTCCTTTAAAATTCTTTTCAATACTCGGAATAATTTCATTCCTTAACCAATTCCGTAAAATTGAGTTGTCTTTGTTTGTAGAGTCCTCTAAAAAATTTATTTTTTTATCCTGAGCATATTTAATGATTGAAGACTTTTTAATATCAATTAGTGGTCTTAATATACTTTTTGTCTCTTGCTTTATAGAAAGCAGGCCTTTGAGTCTTGTCCCTCTGAACAGATTTATCATAAAAGTTTCTACTCTATCATCATTATGATGTCCCAGTAGAAGAATTTCATCTTGTTGTATGTTGTTAAACAATGCTTTGTACCTTGCATCTCTCATTTTTGTTTCTGACGAATCAGAATCTAATTGAGTATCTACATTCAAATGATCAATACCTAAATCTTTAGCAAAATTCTCAGCTGATTTTTGAAGTTTTTCTGAATCTTTTTGATTGTGATTAACAAAAACACTCCTGACATTTGATGTATAAGAATGCACTATATGCAGCAGAACTGAGCTATCAACACCCCCGCTTAATGCAACAACATAGTTTTGAGTTGGGTTAAGTAAATTAGTAATTTTATTTTCAATTTCAGTCATTACAAGAAGACTAATTTATTTTTCTATAACTTTGTATCTTTTTCTTGTTACTTGTCTGAAGTACTGGATGACATTACCAAGAATCACCAGAGTAGCTATCGCAACAGTAGTTGGAATTAAAAACCTGTAAGTCCAAGCTACATCCTCTATCTGCTCTGGTGGTTCCTCTATAACTATTGCAGGTACTGGTAGGTTCTCATTCATTGTTCCCTGTTGGGTTTCATTTTCCTCAACATGATCATCAGCTAATGCAGACATTGCTGGTGTCATGATTAAAAACAAACCGAGTACAAATGCAAACTTTTTCACAATATGAGAGTAGTGAAAGTTTAAAAAAATATAAAGATTTTAAAAATTAATATTGAGTTGATATTTTGCAGAAAATTTTTGTAATTCATCGGAGCTGAGTTTAGATAATGAATATTTTTCTATTTTCTTAGGTACTTTAACGTCCACTCTCAAAGTTGTAAGACTTTTAAATAACTTAAGCAATTCATAGTTTTCGAAAATTGTGTTTGCATGCCTTTCTCCACTTCTTATATTGTTTTTCCAGATATTTAAATTTTGATAAATGTTTTCAATATTTTCATACTCTTGAAGTAGTGCTGATGCAGTCTTTTCACCAATACCATTCATACCTGGTATGCCATCAGAAGAATCACCAACTAGTGCCAGAAAATCTGGTATTTGATGAGGATGTACGCCAAATTTCTTATAAACATCATCTCCTGTTGTAAAAGATTTATACCTGGTGGAGTACATTGAAATATTTTTAACATTTAGACATTGCATTAGATCTTTATCTAATGATCCAATAATAATTTCTATATTTTCATTTTTAAATAATTCACATACAGACGCAATAGCATCGTCTGCTTCGTAATGGTCCATTGGTAATAAAGTAAGTCCAAGTAATTCTGTAACTTTTTCAGCCAAAGGGAATTGATCTAATACTTCTTTATCAATATTTTTACTAGATTTGTATTCGTTATAAATTTCATTTCTAAAAGATTCCACCTTTGAATCGAATGCAACACCTATATATTCATATTTTTTTCTTAAGGATTGCAAGTGGTTTATGTATCCTTTTAATGCACCTACTTCTTTTCCCTGTTTTGTCTTCCTGCTTGGATAACCAAAATGTGCCCTGAATAGCTCGTAAGTACCATCAACTAGGTA
>CACKFQ010000004.1 GCA_902599555.1 uncultured Candidatus Actinomarina sp.
ACAAATACATATGGAACATATGCTCAGAAAATCTAAAGAAGAAGTATTAAATGACGCTAAAGAATCTGTTAGATATGCAAAAAAACTGTGTGACAATATAGAATTCTCCGCACAAGATGCAACCAGAACTGACAAAGATTTTTTAATAGAAGTATTGAAAGTTGCTGTAGAAGAGGGCGCAACAACAATAAATGTTCCTGATACTGTAGGTTATGCAACACCTCAAGATTATTTAGACCTTCTTAAGGCCGTTTATGACGAAGTTAAAGGGGGTAATGAAGATGTCATTATTTCAACACACTGTCACAATGACCTTGGATTAGCTGTAGCTAACTCACTTACAGCTATAACAGCTGGGGCTAGACAAATTGAAGGTGCAATTAACGGAATTGGGGAACGTGCAGGAAATACATCAACAGAAGAAATAATAATGGCAGTAAAAACTCGTCAAGATCAGTTCGGAGTTGAAATCCAAGCTGAAACACAACAAATTTTTGAAACTTCAAGGTTAGTCTCAAAACTAACTGGATATCCTGTTCAATATAATAAAGCCGTCGTCGGTAAAAATGCTTTTAGCCACGAATCAGGAATTCATCAACACGGATATTTAAGAAACACAACTACCTATGAAATAATGTCACCAGACTCAGTTGGTCAAGAAGCAAAAATTATACTTGGTAAGCATTCTGGTAGGGCTGGCTTTAAAGATGCCCTTGATAAGTTAAGTATCTCTTTAGACAATGATGCATTCAATAATGCTTTTGATACCTTTAAAAAGATTGCAGACAGAAAAGGTGAAATTGTAGAAAACGAACTTAGAGCAATTGTAGGACAGGTAGAATCAAGTAGCGATAGTGCAAAACTTGTGTCTGTCTCAGTTAATAGTAAAGATGAATTTGCGTCTGCAAGCGTTACACTAAAAGTTGGAAATGACGAAATAACAGAAGAAGCAACTGGAGATGGAATGATTCATGCCGCATTTACTGCAGTTAAATCAATTCTCAAATCAGACGCTACATTAATTGATTATAGAGTTGAGAGTATTACAAAAGGTGCTGATGCAACAGCTGAAATTGTTACAATAATTAACGATGGACACCTAATGAAACAAGGAAGAGCTGTTTCTACAGATGTCGTTCAGGGTTCAGTAGAATCCTTTTTGAATGCGTTGAACAAATGAGTAAAGAATTTAACATTACCCTACTTCCAGGTGACGGAACTGGTCCTGAGGTCGTCAATGAAGCTGTAAAAGTCCTTGAAAACACTTCTGAACAATACAAAATAAAATTTAATTTCACAAACAATGATCTTGGTGGAGATAGATATTTAAATACTGGAGAACTTGTAACTGAAAAAGATTTTGAACAATTCAAAAATTCTGACGCAGTTTTACTTGGAGCTATTGGTCATCCAGATGTAAAGCCAGGAATTTTAGAGCAAGGAATTCTTCTTAAATTACGTAAAGAATTTGATCAGTATATTAATTTAAGACCTGTGGTTCTTTATCCAGGAGTAGAAACTCCCCTAGCTAACAAATCTCCAGAAGATATTAACTTTGTCGTTGTTAGAGAAAATACTGAAGGATTATATGCAGGTGCAGGAGGCTACATTCATTTTGGAACAGAAAATGAAATTGCAACACAAGAATCCATTAATTCGTATTATGCAATACATAGATGTATAAAATATGCTTTTGAATATACAAAAAATAACAACCGTAAAAAAATTACCTTATGTGCAAAAACTAATGTACTTACTTATGCTCATGATTTATGGGAGAGAATTTTTTATGATGTTGCGAAAGATTATCCTGAAATAGAGACTGATTATGGCCATGTTGATGCTGTCTGTATGTGGATGGTGAAAAATCCTGAGTGGTTTGATGTAATAGTTACTGACAATATGTTTGGTGACATTATTACTGACTTAGGTGCCATGATTCAAGGCGGTATGGGTATTGCAGCTGGAGGTAATATTAATCCTGAAGGTGTATCTATGTTTGAGCCAATAGGTGGCTCAGCACCAAAATATACAAATAAAAATGTTATCAATCCATTGGCATGTATTGGAGCTGCGGCAATGATGGTCAAACAACTCGGTGAGGAAAATTATGCAGAGGATATTGAAAAAGCGATAATGGAAACTGCTATAAAGCTTGATTCCCTATCAGCTGGAAAAATGGGCATGTCCACTATTGAAGTTGGTGACTCCGTAGTCAAATATATGCAACAAGTTAATGACTAATGAAACAACTTATCTTGAGAATCTTTTAAATAATAGAAAAGTTGTTAGAAACTATAAAAAAACTTCTCTAGAAGATACTAAGTTAAAAAATATCTCAAAGTTTTCAATAAAAATTCCTACTGCAGGATTTTCTCGTGGAATAGAGATTCTAAATACTTTTGATGTTAAAAAAATAAAAAACGTATCCAAAATCTTTAATGAGGATAATTTTATTAAAGATGGTAAATCTCCATGGATCTCAAACTCCTTAGCTTTATTTTTTATATTGCTTAACGAAGAGGCTTATCACCACAGATACTCGAAAAATGATAAAACAAACGCTGTAAACTCCAAAGATTGGGATGTGCCATATTGGTATGTTGATGCTGGTGCAGCGATGATGAATTGTATTTTACTTATAGAAGAAAAAGAGCTATCTTCAGGGTTTATGGGATTGCATAATATCGATAGAAAAAAAATTCATGAAGAATTTAAAATTCCAGATACTTATCAAATAATCGGAATGATTACTGCTGGGGTTGAAGATAGCAACACAGATATTTCTAAAAATAAACATCATAAAAAGAAACTGATACATAATGAATTTTTCAGTAGATAAACAAATAGATTCCCTCAATAATCCAGAGTATAAATTTTTAGTATCTCTTAAAAAAAACCGAAATAGAAAATCAAATAATAAATCTCTTGCAGAAGGATTTAGAGAATGTTACCAATTAATAGAATCTAGGTACGAAATAGATACTTTGTACTTTTGTAGTGATCTATTTATTGGAAATAATAATCAGAATCTTTTAGAGGAATATCGAAAATCAAATGTAAGAATAGTTCAGGTTTCAAAAAAGGTTTTTAATGCAATGTCTTATAGGGATAGGCCAGATGGTTTTATATCACTTTTTAATACAGAACATATTGGTATTACTTCTGAAATTAATGGTCCTATTTTGATACCTGATCAAATAGAAAAACCTGGAAACTTAGGAACAATGATAAGAACTGCAAAGTCTTTTGGAATAAATAATGTTTTTCTTTCTGATGAAATTACAGATATTTTTAATCCAAATGTCATCAGGTCTTCTATTGGACACTTATTTCATATGAATATTTCAAGTGGCACAAATAAAGAAATAATTGAAATACTGGAAACTAAAAAATATCAAATTATATTACTAGACCCAGAAGGAGAAACTGTTTTAGAAAATTTTAAACCTGATGCGAATTTTGCACTGGTTGTTGGTGCTGAACAGTATGGTATTTCAGATGATTGGTTTGCATCTAATCACATATCTTTGAGTATTCGATCAACAAATAATGTTGACTCACTAAATGCTTCTACTGCTGCGGCTATCGGTATGTGGGAATTAACAAAATAAATTGAAATTTGTAAAAAATCAACATCTTGTCATTTTAGATGTTGAAACAACTGGTGTTAAAGCTGGTGTTGATAAAGTTATTGAGCTTTATATGCTAAAAATATTTAATGATGAGGTTGTAGATGAATATTATTCTAAATTTAACCCGCAAATAGAAATACCCCTCTTTATTTCAAACCTTACCGGTATATATCCTTGGCATGTAGAAAATTCTCCAAAAATTGATAATGAAATTGAAAAAATAAAAAATTTTGTGGATGATTCTGTAATAATTGGCCACAATTTAAGGTTTGATTTATCTTTCTTAAATTATGAATTGAACAAAAAAAAACTTTAATGAATTAAATAATATGACACTGGATACGTTAAATCTTTCCAGAGCGTTGCTTAGAACTAAAGTAAAAAATCATAAACTCGTGACCTTGAGTAAATATTTTAAGACAATTAATCAAAATGAACATAATTCTAAAGCAGATGTACTCACGACTTATGAAGTGTTTAAGCATTTGTCTTTATTTGACGAAATCAAAAATAAAGTAAGTATTCATAGAGTCAATGAATTTCTTAGCAGTATTGATTTAAATTTAAAAAAGAAGTTTAATTTACAAAATATTCCAACTTCACATGGTGTTTATGTATTTTCAAATAATAGGTCTTTAAATTATGTTGGTAAATCAAGTAATTTAAAAAATAGAATAAATTCACACTTGAGCCACTCAAGAAGTTATAAATCAAACAAAATTGTAAATACTTCAAATAGCTTAAAGGTCATGAATCTACCAAATGAGCTCATTTCATTAATAGTTGAACAACGATTGATAAATAAATTTAAACCTCAACTAAATAGAAGTGGGAGAATACCAAAAAATATATATTGGATAAAACTAAAAAGTAACAAATCTAATTTGGAGATTTCAAAAATTGAATTATCTAAAAATACAATTTTTCAAATTGGTCCATTCTTGAGTTATACAAAAGCTAAAAATTTTAAAAATTTTTTAGATAATAGATTTGAAACAGTTAGGTGTAAGAATAATAATTCAAGAAAAACAAAATGTGATATATCTATACTTCTAAATTCACAATGTGCATGCATAGATTCATTTAATCTTGAAAAATATAACTACAACTTAAGAAAAAAACTGGATTTATTCTTTAGTGATACAAGTAAAGAAGTAAAAAGATTAAACGATAAGTTAAATACATACTCAAATGAACAAAATTTTGAGGAAGCACAAAAAATCAAAGACTACTTATCCCTTCTTCAAAATTTTCTTGAATTCAACAGATTTAAAGAAAAAATTAATGTACTTGATAAACAGACTTTGAAAATTTTAGAAAATTTTAATATAGAGATAACTGACAATAGAGTAAATCTTAAAATTGACTTAAATGATGAAGATATTGAATTTTTAGAAATTCATCCAGAGAACTACACAATTATAAATTTTTACAGTGAACTTCTGTTAATTTTACGTTTCATTAGAAATAAAGAAGCTAATACAATAGGAAGATGAGTTTATTTTTCAAATCAAACAATTTATCCCTGGGATATGGAAATCAACTTGTTATAAATAATTTAGATTTATCACTAAAAATTTCAAATAATTACGAAATTATTGGAAAAAATGGTTCTGGAAAAACAACTCTTCTTATGTGTATAAGTAATAATTTTATTGGAAATACTTTTAATTCAAATATTGAAAGAGGAGAATACTCTTTTATGGAGATTGGTTCAAGTCCATCATTAATTCCAAAATTATCCTTAATAGAAAACATAAAATATTTTCTTTTCAAAGAAAGTATTGATGAAAAGTTTATTTTTAAAACACTTAACAAATATCAACTAAATGAATTTAAAGAAGATTTAATTGAAGATTATTCAAGTGGAATGGTCAAACGAAGTGAGTTGGCTATTGCAGATTTAAAAAAACCAGACATTCTTTGTATTGACGAACCAAAAGTTTATTTAGATGAAAATGGGATTCAGCTTTTATTTAATTTATTGAATTATCGAGAGACTCAAAAGATGACTTCAATTTTATCAAGTCAGGAAAGTATTAATGCCTTGTCAAATATAGAAAGAACTATAGATTTAAATGATTAAGAAATTCATCATTAAAAAAGAATTAAATTTGGAATTGAGAAACAACACCTCACTATTTCTAATAACACCAACAATGTGTGTACTAATTATTGTTTTTCCTATTCTATCTGAAAATAGGTTTCGAGTTGAAAATGATATGTTTGTAATTGTTCAACTTTTATTTCTAATTATTTTTACAACACTTTTTTCTATTAGGAACCCTTTGGAAGAGCAAACACTGATCAAGGAATTAAATTTTGGATCAATAAAAAAAATTGATTATTTTTATAGTAAAACTATTTCTGAACTTGGAATTTTTTATCCTCAAATAATTTTTCTTTTAATTCTATTTTCTGGTTTCACGAATACTTCTATAAACAATTCAATCATTTATATTATTTTCTCTGTTTTATTCTTTTGCTTAAATGCAATTATGGTAAATCTATTTTTCCAAATGTTCACAAGTTTCAATAGCAGATTTGTCCAGTTTATTTTAATTGTTCCAATTTACATTGGGTTTGCAATTTTAATCGCTCCAATGTGGTTAGGTGTAAATCAAGAAATAAGTAACATTTATTTATTGATGCTTTTAGGTATAACTATGATTATTTATTCATTTACAAACTTTTATTTAAGGAAATCACAATGATGTTATTCGGACCTCTTGTTGTATGGCTACTCGTCACTATCTTTGGACCTTATGACGTTACACAAGGTGTGTCGTCTAAATTACTATATATTCATGTTCCAACTGTGTGGATAGCGTATTTAGCCTACACTCTTACCTTTTTGTATTCTGCACTATATTTATTTTCTAAAAAATCTAAATACGACTCAATAGCTATTGCTAATGCAAAGTCTGGTGTTGTGTTCACCATTGTCACTTTGCTATCTGGTTCTTACTGGGGCAAGCAAACATGGGGAACATGGTGGGTTTGGGGTGATGCTAGGCTCAATTTAACTGCAATTCTTTTACTTGTTTATTTAGGATATATTGCTTCAAGACAATTTAATAAAGATTTAGGAAAAACAGCTAGGAACTCATCGCTAATAGGAATTTTTGGAGTTGTCCAGATACCTATATTGCATTTTAGTGTTATTTGGTGGAGGTCAGTTCATCAACAAGCTAGCATTCTTAGCCAAGAAACTGTAGCCTCTGGAGACGCCCCTATGTCTTCTGACATACTAATTACTCTCTTATTAAGTGTGTTATTAGTTACGCTTGTTCATACATTTCTCACAAAAAGGTTCAGAATTTCAAATGATATCTTATGGGACAATTATTTAAATCCTAAATCAAGGGCTAAAATTTAACTAGAGTGAAAAAAAATTTTATTATTGTCCTCTTGGGTATTGGGTTAATTGTTTATGCAAGTTCAATTATTGCATCTAGAAATACTATTTACTACTACACGACATCAGAAACTTTAAACATTGAACTAGAAAGTGAAGAAAGAATCAAATTAGGAGGTTTTGTAGTTGAAGGAACTATTGCTAAGGATGGTGGATTTACAAATTTTACAATAACTGATGGCAATAAAGATATTGAAATAATATTTGATGGTTTTGTTCCAGAATTATTTCAAGAAAATATGGGTGTGATTCTTGATGGAGTGTTTGATAATAATACTTTTCTTGCTGATGATATGCTAGTTAAACACGACAATGAATATGTATCAAGTGATGGTCAAACATATAACGTAGAAAATTATTCGGAATGATTTACAACACTGGAATTATTTTTAGTTGGATAAGCTTTGTTTTATTAGTAATACTATTCTTTAATAAAAAAGAAATCTATACAGAAATTCTTGTAAGATTAAATCTTTTTGTACAAGTTTTCTTATTTTGTTTGCTTGAAATAGGATTGTTTTTGAATGACTTTTCTATCTCTTACATAGCAAACTATTCAGCTGAATCTACTCCCCCTTTATATAAGTTTGCCTCTCTTTGGGGCTCCTTAGATGGATCTATACTTTTATGGAATCTATGTTTAAGTTTCTTTATGTATCTTTATTTAAAATCATATAAAGATCTTTCATCAGATATAGATATAAAGATTTTTTCATTAATTATGATCTTTTTTGTTGGATACACAGTTTTTAGCTCCTCTCCTTTTGCAGGTTGTATTGAACTTGCAGCTGTAGGTTGTAATAATGCAAGTTTGTTACCTTTTCAGGAATTGGTAACCAGTAACATTGGTCGTGGTCCCAACCCTTTACTCCAAAATCATCCTCTAATGGCAATCCACCCACCAATGCTATATATAGGATATGTCGGGATGACAATGCCATTTGTTGCTGCGACAAGCAGGTTATATTCAAAAAAACAAAATGCCAACGATTGGATAGAGGTTGCTGAAAAAACAACTTATATACCGTGGTTATTTCTAACAATTGGAATAACACTTGGTGCTGCCTGGTCATACGAAGTTTTAGGATGGGGAGGATACTGGGCTTGGGATCCAGTTGAGAATGTCTCATTTATACCATGGCTTTTGGCAACAGCATTTCTTCATTCAGCAAAAATACAAAAGTCTCAAAATACATTATTAAATTGGAATTACATATTGGTTGGCTTGATGTTTTTATCAACAATATTTGGCACTTTTGTGACGAGATCAGGTGTCTTAATTTCTGTTCATGCATTCTCTAATGGAAATATAGGAACTTATCTATTGTTTGGAATGATACTTTTTGGAATTATTTTTATTGTTATTGGATCAAAGAATGTTGAATATTTTTCAAACTCAAAAAAAATTGATAATTGGTTCGGAAAAGCAGGGTTTTTTGTTTATAACAACATTTTTTTGTTTTCCTCTGCTCTAGTTATTTTCATCGGAACAATTTTCCCACTAATTTATGAAACGCTTTATGACAGGCAAATAACAATTGGTAGATCTTATTACGACATTCTGGTCGGACCTCTTTTAGTCATATTGTTAGGGCTTATGATTTTTTCAAACAAGTTGACTATAAAAAATTTAAATATCAATAAATGGTTTAAAGAAAATATGATTTTAATAAATAGCTCATTAGCAATAAGTATTCTTACTCTGCTTACATTTGATAATTCATATATTTTGGTTGTTACTGTAGCAGCATCATTTATGTTAATTCTTATAACTGTTGATAACTTATTTAAAAACTTTAGAAAATCTAAAATCAATAAAACATACTGGACAGGCCAAATAGCACATTTAGGTATAGCTATTTTTGCTTTTGGAATAATTTTGAATGTAAGTCAGAGTTACTCAACTGAAAAAGAAATCAATTCATTTGAAGAATTTACCTTTAACAATCAAACTTACTTTGTTTATGACTCAATTGAAGAAAGTTTTCCTGAAAAAAATGTAATAAAACTTCCTATTTCAAATCAAAATACTACTAAATTTACTTCTTTAAATATATTTAATAATTCTTCTCAACAAGCAATAAGCTCACCTGCAGTATTTAGAACTTTTAAAAATGATGTATACATAACTGTAAAATTTATCGATGAAAATAGTTATAAGCTTATCGTCAGAAATAATTATGGAATTTTTATAATGTGGATAGGATTGTTTGTTTCAAGTATTTCATTTGTACCAAGATTAAGTAAAAATGAAAAATAGGTATTTAACTCTTTTGCTTTTAGTTTTGCTGTTCACATTACCTAGTCTATTTCCAGATAATGAATCTAGATATGAACAGTGGAGTAAATCACTGCTATGCCCAGTCTGTCAAGGTGAAACTATTTATGATTCTCCGTCCGAATATGCAGACGATATGGGTGCTATCTTGCTTGAACAGATTAACAAAGGCTTAACTGATGATCAAATATATACATTTTGGGTATCAAGATATGGTGAAAGAATTATTACCAACCCAATAAATCGTAATTTAGAAATACTGTTTATTCCATTGACATTAGTTTTTGGGTTTGTTTTATTGTTTGTTAGGAAATTGTATGTTAAAAAATAAATGGCTGTATGCGGGTCTTTTCATATTTCTATTTCCATTCTTTCTTTTAATAAATTTAAATGACAACGCCTCAGAAATTGCAACTCAAAACACTAATTTGGAAGATGTATCAAATGCTGAAATGGAGAAAGTTATAGAATTAAATCCAGATATATTTCCAATGAGAATTGCACTTGCTAACCGCTATTTCGAGGAATTTAATTACTCAAGTGCTCTTCCCCACTTCATGCACGTTGCACAAAATTCAGAAGATTTAGAGTTAAAAAGTCTTGCTTTAGCTCAAATAGGATGGATGGTTCATGATTCAGGTGACACCCTAACTTCACTTAATTATATTGAAGAAGCTTTAACTATTTCTCCTGAATCCTTACTAGCAAAAACTTATCTTGGAATTATTCTTATTCAACAAGAGGAAACCAGAAAAGAAGGGTATGAAATATTAACATTCCTAAAGACCGATCCTGCTTTATCTAATGAAGATCTAGAGATTATTCAAGAAATATTGTCGATATATGAAAATTAAACTTTTAATTTTTTTATTATTTTTTTCATTTTGCAGCTCAGATGTTGCTGACGAAGGAATATTTATTGATCCAGTAGATTTGAAAAATTTACAAATATTGGAGACAAATGAGAATATTGATTTATCTAATAATAATTTTTTAATTATAAACTACTGGGCATCCTGGTGTTTAGAGTGCATAGAGGAACATCCTTATCTCATTGAATTGTCAAAAACCAAAGGATTTGAAAATTCTGTATTTATGCTTTCTTTTCAAGACAGTAGAGAGAATGCTCTCAAATTTATAAATGAATATGGTGTTGGCAATATTCAGTACGTAGTTGATCAAAATAGTAAAATTGCAATATACTCGGGTGTCTTTGGAGTACCCGAAACTCACATTGTAAAAAATGGAGAAGTAATAAAAAAATATATTGGTCCAATATCAATAAATGATTTTCAAGAAATAATAAATAATTATTCACATCTAACCAATTAAGAATTATTATTATTTCTGTGAAATGGATAATCGCGATTTATCGAGGAAAGTCCGGACTCCACAGAGTAATAGAGCTGGGTAACTCCCAGGCAAGTAATTGACGGAAAGTGCAACAGAAAACAAACCGCTTATCTGTGATAAGCAAGGGTGAAAAGGTGGTGTAAGAGACCACCAGTTGTTTAAGTAATTAAACAAGCTTGTAAACCCCTCTAGGAGCAATACTAAGAAGCAATTAGCTGACTCGGCAAATAATTGCGGGTAAGTAGCTAGATATATTTGGTAACAAATATACAAGATGGATGATTATCGTATGTGCAAACATATACAGAATCCGGCTTATAGTTTCACAAAAACATGAGTGCCCCTACGGGGGCACTCACCTAAAAATAGTCTTTAGCTAATATATGTAAATGACAAAATTTTCTTACTTTCTAGGATCTGAACAATGGCAACCTGAAGATTTAATAAAGCATGCTGAGATTGCAAGAAAATCAGGCTTCGATATGTTGACTATTTCGGAACACTTTCATCCCTGGGTTGATGATTATTCAGCTTCTAACTTTACATGGACAACTCTAGGTGCACTTGCTAACAAGCTTCCTGAATTAGATCTTGGCACTGGAGTCACTACACCACTTTGGAGAATTCATCCAGGTGTAATAGCTCAAGCTGCTGCAACAGTTGACAGACTTTCACCCTCTACATTTCATTTAGGTGTAGGTACGGGTGAGAATATTAATGAAGGACCATTAGGTTATGATTTTCCAAAGTACGAAGAAAGAAAAAATAGACTCATAGAAGCATTAACTATCATAAGAAAATTGCTTGATGGAGAAAAATTAGATTTTAACGGAGAATACTACACAACAGAAAAGGCAAAATTATATTCCCCTCCAACTGGAAATATCCCAATATGGTTAGCAGCTGGTGGTCCCAAATCTGCACAAGTAGCTGCTGAATATGCTGATGGACTCATGATTAGTGTTAAAGACCCTAAAGACTCATATGAAAGAGTAATAGATCCTGCAAAGCAGAAATCCAAAGAATTAAAAAAAGAAAATTTATCAATTCATACTTATAGGTGGACTATGTTTGCTGATAATGATGATGACGCTTGGACAGCACTTCGATCATGGAGGGGCTTAAGAGCACCGAGTAGGCTTCAGCAGCTTGATCCAGAGGCATTGAGAGTTGAGGCAGACAGTTTTCCAAAAGAAGAAATTATGGGTAAATTTTCAAAAGCTTCAACTATTAATGATTTAGTTGATATTTATAGTCCACTAGTTAATGAATTTGATTCTGATATAGTTACAATTCAAATTTCTTCCATTAATCAGGAAGAAACAATCAAACTACTTGGTAAAGAGCTTTTGCCTAAATTGCGAAATTAAGTGATTAAATATTTTCTGATTGGTTCAATTGGAGGATTGCTTTCTGGAATATTAGGCATAGGTGGAGGGGTTGTTTTCGTACCTCTTTTAACCTACCTATCAAAAACTGATTTTAAAACCAATACCGGTGTTTCCTCTTTAGCCGTTGTTTTTGTTGCAACAGGAAGTAGCATCACATACATTTTTAATGATTTTTCAAGCGGAACAAATTTAGTATTTGAAATTTTAATAATAATTATTGGTGGAATAATTGGAGGATATTTTGGCAGTAAACTAACTGCAAAAATAAACACTCAATTACTTAAAAAATTATTTTCTATTTTACTGATAGCATCTGCATACAGAATAATCTTTTCAACAACTGTCACCGCAACTTATGAGGACAACATAATCTTATATTTTTGTATTGGTTTTGTTTCTGGGGTCGGATCTGGTCTTTTAGGTATTGGTGGAGGAATAATTAGAATACCAATGTTAATTTTTTTCGGTGGGTTTGAACAAATTATTGCACAAGGGATTTCATTGTTGACAACAATTCCTACTGCCCTTACTGCTGCTGCAACTAAGATTCGTAAAGAAAATAAATTACTTAAAATTGGTTTAATAGTTGGAATATTTGGTGTAATAGGTTCAGTAATTGGAGGTAGTTTAGCTTTTAGTATTATTCCTCGTGATACATTGAGTATAAGTTTTGGAATATTCCTAACTTTAGTTTCTGTAAATATGTTTATTTCTAATAAGTAAACTTACCGGTTTTTATAAATTCTTTTAATATTTGAATATTTCTAAATTTAAATAATAAATACAAAATCCCTATTCCACCAAGTGCTGTTTTGTAATTTTCAGCTAATGAAAATATATCTTCTGAATTTTGAAATATTGGATAAAGAATTATGCTTTGGTTTAACCATGTAAAGCTAAGTACTAAATAAAAAAAGGAACCTATTGAGAATAATAGAGAATTTGCTCTAAATAAACTTCCCCTCTTTGTGGCAATCATAAAAATAAAAAATAAACTTACCGTGAAAAATATGCTGTGCCCTATGTATTCATTTTGATTTGTAAGTCCAAAAAAATATAAAATTGAGTCAAATATAACGGGGAATAAACTACCAAAGATAATAAATCTTAAGTCAGCATTTTTATCTTTAAATATATAAAGAAAAAGATATATTGATAGACCGCTAGTCCAAAATAAAATCATGAATCTAAAGCAATATTAGCAAGTTCATCTGCTCGTTTATTTTGCTCTCTAGGTACATGGTGAATTTCTAGATTATCAATTTTTTCAATTAAATCAGTACATTGATTGTATAAATCCTTTAAATTTTTTGATTTAACTTTATACTTTCCATTTACCTGCTGTACAACAAGTAAAGAATCTAAATAAATCTGTACATTTTTTAAATTATTTTTGTCACAATAATCTAAAGCAGTTCTTAAACCTTCATACTCAGCAACATTATTTGTGGCTACACCAATCTTCTTTGCAATAGTATCAACTTCTTGTTCATCATTTTGAATTGAAACACCTATAGACGCTTCTCCCGGATTAGATCTCGAAGCACCATCACAATATATTTTGTACATTAAATTACAACTCCCATGCAATATGGACATTGTTGAAAACTAGAGTTCATAATTTCATACATTTCATTTGAAGTGAGATCAACACCACAGCAACCACATTGATTTTCCCTTTTGTAAGCAGCTATAACTTCAACACATTTTGATTTTAAATCATCATACAAGTCGATTATTCCTTCAGGAAAGCTACTTAATAATAATTTTTTTTCCTCTTCGTATTTTCCAATTTTTAAATCAATCTCTCTCCATTCGTTTTGAAGTGTTTTAGATAAACTTAAGAGTGTAGGTTTTAAACTCTCTAATGATTGATCTATTTTATTAATTCTCTCTAACTCATCAGAATTTTCTTCATTTATTTCATTTAAAGATTTATCATAATCTGACAAATTTTTTTCAAAATTTTGTTTTTGTAAATTGTAATTTTGTAATTTTGATGCATCTAAATTTGTGTTTAATTTTTCATTTATTTTATCAATTTTTAACTGTGATTCTGAAATACTTTTTTCTATATGATTCTTTGCGTCAAAATACAGTTGCAATTCATTTTCAATATTTTGTTTATCGCTTTGTAGCTTTTTGAATTCTATCTCATGAGTTTTAAGCTCTTTTACTGTTGTCCCATCTGATTTTTCAGATATCAACTTAAATATTTCATTATCTAATTCTTGTAATTCAATTAAGTTACTTAATAGAAATGGCTCATTCATAAAAATCTTTATACAAATACTCTAATTCTTGATTTAAAGCTTTATTTAAGTTTTCAACAAACTTTTTCATTCCTGGAATTTCAGTTGTTATATGCCCAACTTGAAGTAATCCAAGGTTTGCATCGTCTGCTTTTAACAGATATCTGTGTGAGATATCTCCAGTAACAAACACATCTACTTCTTCTAAAATCTCATCAATAAATTGTGTACCTGATCCTGGGAGGATTGCTATTTTATTTATTTCCTTGAGATTATCAAAATATTCATTTGTCCTAATAGAGTTTGTATTTAATTTGTACTCAACAAGTTTCTTGAAATCATCATTTGACATACCTTTAATTTCTCCAATGCGTCCAGCACCAAAATTATCAAAAGTGTGAGCAAAGGTCTTGGTGTTTTTCAAATTAAATATTTCAACCAAAGTATCAGCATTTCCTCCTTCGCAAACATCCTGGGCAGTATGTAAAGTAATTACATTTATTTGGTTATCCATAAATTCTTTAGTTATGATTTCTGGGATAAAAGTTTCAGTACCATCATCTTCGAGTACTTTCTTGAAAGAAGGAGGATGATAAGAAATAACAGTGTTTATGTTTTTATCATTACAATATTTCAATAACGATGTTTCTAATTCATGACCAACAACAATACCATTTACATCACTTTGTTCAGATCCTATTGTTATGCCTACATAATCATCTTCAAATGCATACTCAATAGGCACTAAAGCATTGACAATATTAAGAAGTTCAGAAACATTCACTTAAATAATATTAATAAAGTTAATTATAAAGATTTAGCTGTTTTTTTATTATGATAATTTGCCCAAAACACCAAAAGAGTTGGGAGAATTAAAATCGATGCAACTAAAGCAAACCCTAATGCGACTACAACTACCTGGCCCATTTGTTGAAATGGTTTTAAAGAAGAAGTCATTAATATACCGAAACCAGCCATAGTTGTAAATGCTGAACCAAATAATGAGCCTCCAGTTGTTTTAAGAGTCGTTCTGACAGCATCTACAGGGCTGTCTGTAATTAATAAAGTCTCTCTAAATCTATTTGTAACATGAATTACAAAAGGTACACCAATACCTATCGCAAGTCCAGATAGTGTGGAAGTTACAGGGTTTAAAGGAATGTCTAAGAAATACATTCCAAGATATGTACCCATAACTATTGCTACAACTGGCAATATTGTAATCACACCTAAGAAAGGTTTCCTTATATCAATTAAGTAATAAAGAATTAAAAATATCATTGACGCCAATATTGCGAATATCAATGACTGAAACTGTGATTCAGAAATTAGATCACTTACACTTTGAGTAACAATTGCATCATTTGTTGCTGCAATTGATATTCCGAGCGACGACATAGGTTGAAATGCATCATAAATATCATCTCTGAGCTGAGCAGCTCCAAGAGATCCAGCAGATGTAGTGATTCTAACCTGCTGAGCAGTGACTACGTTTTCTTCATTGAAATACAACGTAGCTAAGAAAGCTTCTGAATCTAAATCAACTAGATATTCATAAAGTCCCTGCACATCTCCAGTTTCTTTAACTTTTAATGCATCAATACCCTGTGCTCCAGACATAAGATCTACACCAAAAGATCCTAAACTTCCTAATAATGCCATATCTGGCATAGCCGGAGCTGCACCTGGTGCAGCTTCCTGAGGAGCTAAAAGCTGTCCAAGTGTTGCAACAACTGATTCCGCAGCAACATTGCCCGCATAAACTACTATATTTTCTTTTTCACTTAAATTGTTTATTGATGTAATCAATGCATTATGAGCTTCAGGTGTTGCTAAATCATCCCCCTCAATTAGGACGCTTGTTGTTTCACCAAATCCACCTCCAAATTCATCTGTCAGCAGTCCTAGTGTTTGAACAACAGGATCATCTTCTGGTAAGAAATCTGTAAATTCAAATATAGTTTCCAAATTGGTAAAACTGTAATATCCATATCCAGAGATTGCAAAAAGTAATATAAGAGCAAAAATCTTTAATTTTTTTGGAATTATTCCACTTGATGCAGCAATTTTATTTAAGACGCTATCCCCTGACGAAGAAAATGCATCTACATTAATATTTTCTTTTTTTTCTGCTCTTCTATCTAATAAAGTTCTAATAGCTGGCACAAATGTCATCACAAGAAAGAAAGCGAAGAATATACCTGCTGAAACAAGAATTCCAAAATCTTTTAATTCTGGAAGAGGTGAAACAATATTTGTCAAAAATCCAACAATTGTTGCAAGAGTTGCAAGTGTTAGTGCAATTCCGACAGATTTTAGTGTAGAAGTTGCAGAGCCACTTACAGTATTTCCTGATCCAATTTCCTCTCTATATCTTGAAGTAAAGTGAATTGCATAGTCAACACCAAGACCAATTAAAATAATGGGAGCAATTTGTGAAACTTGATTTGGTGCACCAATAATATCTAAATAACCAGGACCTAAAATAGTTCCTGCTCCTTGCATCCAGCCGATAGATAGCAAAATTGCTCCAAGGCTTAAAAGTAAGTCACTAAATGTTCTCCTTCCTGATTTGAGGATATTAAAACCTTTTCTCGGTCTAATGAAAAATATATAGGCCAACACTACAAGAATAATTAAGAATGCTTGTCCAAATAAAATACCTATTTCCTCTAAAAAGTCATCGCCTTCGTTACCAAGTAAAAGTCCGAATGAAAATCCTGAAACTTTTATATTCCCAACAGAAATTTGATTTAATGCATCTGCAAGTGCCACTTCCATACGGGGTTGCTCAATGAATGCCCCATCTGATCCACCAAAATCTTGTACAATCATCGAACTGTCTATGGTAACAATCGCTAATCCAGCTGTTGCTGTCGTGAGCTCTTCATCATAAGTAGATGAAAGCAGAGCAGAAGCAAATGCCTTAAATTCTGCAGGCATTTGACTATTTGCTTGATTATACAATTGTTTAAATTGATCGTCAGACATAGCACTTACATTTAGACTTGGGTTAAACGCTTTAGCAAAATCTACAGGAGCAAAAAATCCCTGGACAGCACCACCTTGATCACTTACCAAATAGGGATAAATTTCACTTTCAGATACTGCCTTTTGAATTTCTTGCCAAGCTAAATAACCATCTACAGTAAGTACATCTTCTCCAGACATAATAATTTGAAAAACCGATTGAGAACCTGACGTCTGAAAATATTCACCTAATTTAGATTGTGCTTGAATTTCAGGAGTATCTAACTCTCCTCCAAAGCTTGTGCTAAGCTCTTCTGCCTGCCCAGCCATATAGCCAAAAAAACCAGTTAATAAAAGTACCACTAAAATTGTAATTACAGGTCTTTTAGTTGCCGCACTTGAAAAAAAGTTTGTTAAAAGTTTCATAGAGATTAAGGTTAACCTAAAAAAATATATAAATGTATTTATCAATGTTAAATATATGTAAATTTAAAAAAAAATTAAGATTATTAATATGCTTTCAACAATTGCAACAGCAGCTTTAATTAATTTTTTAATAGTACCAATTTCTTATCATGAATCAGAACCTGCCTATACCAAAAACAAAATTGAAAATTATGATGTTATTACAATATCCCAATCGGGAAGCCTTTTCTACAGTGTCACTAATCAAATTATAGAAAGCGCAAGAAATTTAGAAAGCAACTTAACATTCATTGGAAGAGCTAATGTTGGCTTAGAGTCAGTTCAATCAACAGATGGAGTAAACAAATTATCATCATTAGAAAATTATCTATACAACATTTCTTTAAAAACAATCGAGTCATCATCAGTTAATTACTTTTATGATGATGAAGTAGCTCAGGTAATTAAAGATAATAAACTTGTCATTTCAACTTTAACTGCAGAAAGATATGGTCTTACAGTCAATGACAAAGTAAATTTAATTGGCATGAACTCAGCTCCACTTGAATTAGAAGTGGGAATGATTATTAAAGATTCTGAGTTAGGTTGGTTTGAAGGAGTAGTCAATAAAGAAGTAGGTTATAAATTAGGAATTTTTAGAAACATTCAAGCTATTATTTGGGACTCAAAAATAAGTGAAAACCATTTTATTGAGCTTCACAAAAATATTAAATATAAAAGAGTCAAATTTACATACAAAAAAAGTACTCCAAATAAGAATTGGGTCTTACCAACTGCATTAGTAAAGGAAATGTTTGGAGATTTTCAAATAAAAGAAAGAGACGGTACATGGATTACTACTGAGCCCTCTTGGCGGGAAGAGAACATTCAAGTAAAAAGAATGCCTATTCTTGGCAATACAAGATGTCACAGATTAATGTGGGAGCCATTAGAAGGAGCCTTAAATCAGGTTTTAGAAGAGGGTTTCGCTAACACGCTTTCTGTGCAAGATTTTAAAAAATCAGGAGGATGTTATGCTCCTAGGCGAATAAATCGCTTCGATGCTGGGGGAAGTATTTCTCGACATGCTTGGGGCATTGCTATTGACATAAACACAAAATCAAGTTACCACCCTAGGGTTGTAGAAATTTTTAACTCTTGGGGATTTGCTTGGGGAGGAACTTGGACATCTCCAGATGAAATGCATTTTGAGCTTAGAGATTTATCAGCCAGTATTTCTAAGACCAGCAGCTAATCCGTTTACAGATAGTAATAAAGAATTATTTTCTACTGAATTAAGTTTACGTATTTTTAATTTTTTCATAAGTGTTATCTGAATTAGAGACAACGGGTCTAAATATGCATTTCTTATATTTAAAGTATTTTTTAAAATTTTATTATCTTCTAACAGTTCGTCTATCTTTTTTATGTTCTTAATAGATTTATTTGCTAATTGTGATTCTTTAATAATTTTTTTATAAATCTTTAGTGCGTCCTCATCAAGAAGTTCATCAACGTATCGTTTAGCTATTTTTAGATCAGATTTCGAGAGAGTCATTTCAATATTGCTAATTAAATTCTGCATAAAGTCTGAATTTTTATATATTTTTCTTACATAATTAATACCATATTTTTCAATCATGAAGTTCAATGCTGTTCCTGATCCATACCAACCTGTTAATGTATTTCTAGTTTGAGCCCATCCAAATACCCAAGGAATAGCTCTGTAATTTTGTAAAGTCTTCACATTTTTGGTTCGCTTTGTGGGCCTTGATCCAATATTCAATGTAGAAAGAAGTTTTACGGGAGTTCCCATTTCAAAGTAATCTATGAGATTTGGATCAGTAAAAAAAGACCTATATTCTTCATATGACTTATCTGAAAGCTCCTGTAAGAATTCCTGATTTGGTATTTTTACCTTTAATTTATTTCCTGATTCATTAATAAAAGCAACCGAACCAAGTTTAATATTTTCAAAACCAAGATATGCTGTTGAATACTTATCTGAGACTACTTCACCTTGTTCTGTATATCTTATTTGAGATGATACAGTGCCCTTTGGTTGTGCAGAGATTGAATTGTAGGTAGGGCCCCCTCCTCTACTAATAGTTCCCCCTCTGCCATGAAAAAATGTAACATTTACATTATTTGATAAACCCTCTTTAAATAAATTAATTTGAGCTTTGTAAACAGTCCATTGTGAAGAGATTATTCCACCATCTTTATTTGAATCGGAATAGCCAAGCATAACTTCTTGACTGTTATTTTTATATTTTTCTATAAATGATTTGTATTGTCTGGTTAGAAATAGTTTTTCCAAAATTATATGAGATTTTTGTAGTTCCTCAATTTCTTCAATTAAGGGTGTTATTGAAGGAATATTTTCTATAGGCATATGCTTTTTACATACATTAAACAGATTTAAGACATCACTTTCTGAACTTGTCATTGAGAGAATTATTGAATTAAATACTTTGTTACCATAGATTTTTTGAAGTTCAGGTATTTCTTTTATCAATTCTTCAAAATCAAAGTACTCCCTCCCAGACTGAGCATTAATTACTGAAGAGTTTTGCCTGATATCCAAAGACACACCATGAAATTCAAATTGATAAACCATTTCGATAAAATTATCTAATTTTGTATTTTTGATTTTTGTTCCAAATATTTTTAGAACACTATTTTGAAATAATAAAATATCTTCAAGAAATTCATGAAAATATTTATAACCTTTCTTGTTTTTTTGAAAATTATCCAATCTATGAAAAACTAATGAAAGAAATATGCGGAAAGGCTCATCAAAATTTACGCGTTTGTAATGTTTATATTCTTTTGGAAGAATTTTTTTATATTCCTCAATCTTTTTTGTTAACTTTTTTGGACTTTCAACAAAATCTGTTGAAATACTAAATTCTTCTGAAAACTGAACTATTTGTTCTTTATAGATATTCAATATTTGATTTGAATATATTTTCAATGCCTCTTTGGTTATATTTGTAGTTACAAATGGATTGCCATCTTTATCAGCACCAACCCATGATCCAAACTTAAGTTTGAAATTTTTTGCATTTCCAGTTATTTCATCATCTTTAATAACTTTTTTATATACATCTTTATATAAAATATCTAAATAATAAATTAATGATTTTACTTCATCTATTGGATTCGGCTTTGTAGATCGAACTTCTCTTGTGTACCAAAGTTGAGTAATAAGTGAATTTATTTCACTCATACTATTTGAATTATTGTTTTCAATAATCTCTGCAATTTTATATATTTTTTTTAGAGTTGACTGTCTAGAGCTTTCAGTGGGATGAGCAGTAAAAACTGGCATAAAAATAAGTTCGTTGTTTGTTTTTTTATTAATTGAAATATTTGAATTTTTTAGAGTATGCTCTCTAAATACTTGTTCAGCAATATTTGATAAATAAAAGAATATTGTAAATGCTTTAGTAATTATATATATCTCATTTGGTTCAAGAGATTGAAGAGTTTTGAAAATAGAATCTAAGTATTTATTGTTGTTTGTTTGTCGATATTTTTTAGAATTTAATCGTATATCTTCAACAATTTTAAAATATTTTGCTCCAGCTTGGTCTTTTATTACATTACCAAGTTCACTACCAAGTATGTTTATAGTTTTTGATAAAGTATCAAAGTTAGGAGTAATTTTATATCCTCTCGGCATTCAAAATTGTAAAGCTTCCAGTGGTGTCGAATATCAATGATTTGATATTTTCAAAATCTATGTCATTAAAAGACGTATGTGGTGTGTGAATAATAACCATATCATAATTTGATACACCTTCTAAATCTTGTTCCTTAAATATACTTTGTTTATTTACTATCAATTCATCAACGTATGGATCATAAAAAGAAACTTCTACGCTTTTATCCAGAAGGGATTCGATTATATCAATTGCTGGCGACTCCCTGATGTCACCAATATCTTTTTTATACGCTACGCCTAGTAATAGTATTTTGGAATTTTTCAAAAGAATTTCTTTTTTGTTCATTAATTCACTAATTCTAGAAATGACATAATTTGGCATTGAATTGTTTATCTCTTGAGCTAATTCGACAAAACGGACAGGTTGTCCAATTTGTCGAGTTTTAAAAGACAAATATTTTGGATCAATTGGAATGCAATGACCTCCTACTCCTGGTCCAGGCCTGAATGATTGAAATCCAAAGGGTTTTGTTTTTGCTGCGTCTACTACTTCCCAAATATCTATGTCTAACATGTTTGACAATATCGCAAGTTCATTAACCATTGCAATATTTACTTGCCTATATGTATTCTCAACTAACTTAACCATTTCTGCTTCTCTTGTACCAGAGACTTCAACGACTTCGTCAATTATCGAATTGTAAAATTCTGATATTTTTTTAAGTGATGTTTCATTTATGCCACTAACAATTTTTGGTGTATTTTTAAAAGTCCATTCTTTGTTGCCAGGATCTATCCTTTCAGGGGAGTATCCGAGTAAAAAATCTTCTCCAGCTACCAAACTTGAAATTTTTTCAAGTATTGGCTTCACTATTTCTAATGTAGTTCCAGGGTAAGTAGTAGATTCTAGGATTATTATCTGGCCTTTTTTTAAATTTTTGGCAATACTTTTTGTTGCAGTCTCAACATAGCTTAGGTCAGGCTGATAATCGGTTAACGGAGTTGGAACACTAATTACTATGTACTCTGATTCTCCTAAAACACTTGAATCAGAAGTAATCATAAGATCTTTAGAAAGTGCATCTTGAAGTACCTTATCTGAAATGTCTTCAACGTGAGACATGGACTTGTTGAGGCTATCAACTACAGACTCATTTATGTCATATCCAGCTACTTTGAGCTTACTATTTGCTGCTTCAATAGCTAAGGGCAAACCAACATAGCCTAATCCAATTACTGCTAAATTATATTTAAATTTACTCATATCTAACCAAATAAAATTTGAAAAATTCTATCTGAGGTTTCACCATCCCAATATTTAATTTTTGCTTCATTTGAAATTTTACTGCCTAAAACATTATTTATTTCATTAATTATATTTTCCTTATTAGTACCAATAACTTTATTGGTCCCTTCTTGAACTGTTATTGGTCTTTCTGTTTCTTCTCTTAGTGTTAAACAATTAATGCCTAAATATGTTGTTTCTTCTTGTATTCCTCCAGAATCAGTAAGGACTAAGTCACATCCATAAACAAGAGACATGAAGTCAATATATGATAATGGATCAATCAGAATAACATTTGAAAGCTCGATATTATTGTTTTCAATATAATTTTTAAGCCTTGGATGGGCTGGAAGAATAACTTGATAGTAATCTGTAAAATTACTGATTGCATCAAAAACATTATTTAAAATGTCGTCATTTAAATTTGCTGGTCTGTGTAAAGTAACAACAAAATATGGTTTATTTATATTTAAATTTTTTTTAATATCTTCAGAATTATTTATAATTTTTGATTTATTTTTAGCTAGAGTGTCAATCATAATATTTCCAACATTATGAATTTTGCCTGACGATACTTTTTCTTTTAATAAGTTTTCTTTTGCATCTTCAGATGGTATTAATAATAAATCACTGATTGCGTCTACCATAATTCTGTTACGTTCCTCTGGCATACCTAAATTATTTGATCGTAGACCTGATTCAACATGAAATAAATAAAGGTCTGATTGTTTTGCGGCTATGGAAGCAGCTAAGGTGGAAGTTACATCACCAAAAACCCCTACTTTACCAATTTCACAGTTATTGAAAATTTTTTGCAACTCTTGAACAATGTATTGAAACTGTTTACTTTGTGAATCAGAAGGAGCATTTAGGTTTATGTCAGGAGTTCTCATACTAAGATCATCAAAGATGTTTTTAGACATATTTTTGTCGAAATGTTGCCCTGTATGAATAAATAAAACCTTTTTGTTTTGTTCCTCTATTTTATTTAAAAGTGGTGCTGCCTTAACAAAATTTGGCCTTGTACCTACTACTAAAGCTATATCATATTTATCAGTCACTACTTTATGATTTTAGTGATTAAATAGTTATTAATGTACAACTATCATTGAAATGGTGAGAAAAAAGCTTGTTTTAAATGCTTGTGGAGTAAAGTCTCTAGGTGGTGTAAAGCTATTTGTAGAAGCTTTTGAATTGTTAGTTGAATCGGGAGCAGAAATAGTTGTTCTATATTCAGAAGAAGAATTTTACAATGAACTCAAAAATCAATCATTAGAAAATGAATTAATTACTTTTATAAAACTTACTGCTAAAAGATACCTGCACCCATTCTTAGTGCTAATAACGAATATTGAGCAACGAAAATTAATTGAAAGCTATGATGCGGTTATTCATTTTGGTAATTTTGGATTCAAAACAAAAAATAAATCATTAGTATTACTCCAAAATGTATTGCCTTTTGTTCAGCAAAACCTAAAAAATGTTCTTTTAAAATATTTTATAAATAGGAGTATTAAATTTTCGGAATATGTAATAGTTCAACTTAAACATATGAATGAAATTATAGAAAAAAAATACAGAGACAAAATCATAGAGATTGGTGAAATTGAAGAAGTAATCGTTGATGCAAGTAATAAGTCAGGTAAAATTGTTTTTTTTGGTAGTGATATTCCTAATAAAAATTATGACTTTATGGTAAAAGCATTAAAAACCATATCTCTAAACTCTACAATAACAGTTATAAATCCTCCAAAAAATATAAAAGAATTTAATTGTGTTTATACGGAAACACAAGACCAAACATTGAGTGTGATATCAGAAAATGAAATTTATCTTCATGCAAGTGAACACGAAACAGTTGGTCTTCCGATTTATGAAGCTCAAAACTTAGGACTAAAAATAATAATACCTAAAAGACCATACTCTGATTACTTTAAGTATGAAAATGTATTTTTTTATGAATATAAAAATATAGACAGTGCTGTACAAAAAATTGAAGAGGCTAAAAACTTAAAGTTGAAACATTCGAAAGCACTACTTTATAACGAAAATTGGTCAAAAATCTTAGAATATGTTTAACTTTTTTGTTACTGCTTCTGCAGAATAAATATTATTAAACTGCTCTATATCAAATTTATCTATATTTTGAAAAACATTAGTCAACTGTTCATTGACAAATAATGGATCTGATTTTTTTGTAACCACTATAAGGTTTTCAAATTTTTCAGATATCTTAATAACAGGGTCGTTAGCAATTTCTGCAAAATGAATTACTGGTTTTCCTGTAGAAATGTACTCTATAACTTTACTTGGCATTTGTGATGGATTTAAATTACCAATAGAAAGAAGGCAGTGAAATGATGCACCCATTAATTCTAGGGCTTCATCACGCGACACCATGTCAAAAAATAAGTGCTTATTTTGATCTATTTTGTTTTGTAGGATCATATTCTTGGAATCAGGATTTGTGTACCAATGAAATACATAATCTAAATTTTGAAAATATTTTAAAACTTCATCGGGTGATCTAACCCCTTTTGTCAAAATTCCGAAATAACCAATTTTTATCGGATCTATATTGTAGTTATATGTTTTTGAATTTTGAAAAACATTTTTACTAAATGCACTTATTGGATTTCCAATTTCAATTTTTTCATTGCTGATATTAAAAAATTCTTTATGCTCAAGTGAAGCGTCTTTATGAGTGAAAACTATTTGATCTGCCATTTTAAAAAATTTGTTTTCAAAATAATAATTTAAAGATTTGTAGAAATATTTATTATTTTCAAATGCGTTACTTTTTAAACTGAATGGATCTCCTATATCCATAATCCATTTTTTTCTTTTATCTTTATTGATAATATAAGCTGCAACATGTGATGAAAAAGGTAAACTAACAGATATTATTGCGTCATAATCAAAATCTATTTTTTTGCGATTTTTCCATATAGAAAATACCCAAAACATGGTGTAATCTGGCCAAGCAAAAAATTTGTAAAAAAACCTATATATTTTTTTTAACAATTTTAATGATAGATTTTTATAGAATAAACCTTGATCTGTGTTGGATTGTTTTCTTAAGCTACTAACTACTCCACTTGCTGTTTTATTTCCTATATATTTAATATTTGAATCTGAACCATCTTGTCTTGTTCCAGTAATAACACGAATATTAAAACCTTTTTTTACTAATTCATCATATATTAATTTCCATCGAGTTGTTCTTGGACTTTGATGAGGAACAAATTGATGAGTGACAATTAAAATGTTTTTAACTTTATTATTCATTTATTTTTTCATGGTTACTAAACCAAAGTATATTGCAAGTTGTGAACTTATTTCTTCTGCCTGAAAGAAAAACATCAATAATATTGTTAAAAGCCCACATAACAAGTAAGCATCTAATATCCCATAGTTCATTAATATCTTGCTAAATATATTTTTTAAAATAATTAAAAATATAATTACACCAACAATCCCGCCAGAAAAATATAAATTTGCATATAAATTATTGAAGGAGACTATTTGTCCTGGATTTCTATATAATAAACTTCCATCTTTAACCTGTTTAGTGATTTCACTAAATTGGGGCGAATACTGGATATTTGAAATTCCTAAGCCTTCACCGAAAATTTTAAACTTTTGAGTAGAGATATACTCCCCTAATATATCAATGTTTTCAAATCCTCCAATACCACCTGAAGAAATTATAGAAAATCTTTCAAAAACACTTTGATAAATATTACTTGAATTTTTAGCTAGATCTTGATCGTCATCATATATTGAACAATCGCATTTATCAGCTGACTCTGGTGGACACATAGATGGATCTAAAGCTGGAAACTTATAACCAAAATTATTACCAAAAATACTTATTAAAAAAATAAATATTATTGGTATTACTAATAAAAAATTTAAAGATTTGTTTTTATATAATTCGATGAAAACAACAACAGAGAAAACTAATACAATACTAATAATTCCAGTAAGACTTCTTGTTAAAACTAATGATGTTAGGGGTATGATCGAAATTAAATACCAAGCTTTAGATTTTCTAGCCAAATAAAAAATAAGTGGAATTATTGGAGCTACCCAAACTGCTAAAAAACTTGGTTCTCGAAATGTACCATAGTTTCTCAAAACAGCACACGCTCTTCTGATTGGTTGAGACCAACCACCTGTACCGGCCCTCGATCTTGTAAAATCTGCAAAATCGAATATATATGAAAAATAAGAATATAGAGATAAGATAGATATAAAAACACTGACATATGCAACCAATGTTATGACATAGTCCACATTCTTTTTCTTTATGAAATGGATAATCAAAGAAACAATAGAATAAAAACTTATAATTTTTAATATCCTGAGGGATATAAACTCAATAAAACTAGTTGTAGCATATTCAGGCATATTGGCTTCAAAAGTAGAAGCTCTAATTATTGTTACCAAAGTTAAGTAGTAAAGGAAGTACTTAATCAGAGTTAAGTCAAAAACATACCCCCTAGTACCACTAATTTTTAGATAAACAAAAATTAATACATAGATTACCACTCCTATCCAAGACAAAGGAATATTAAAAATTGAAAACGCATCTAGTCCTTCTAAGAAGAAAGCAATCGTAAATAAAAATATCGGTAAGTTAAGTTTGTCTATTTTCATGAGAACCTTTTATACCCCTCGGAAAATTTTACTTTCACTCCACTATTTTGTTCTCCCCATGAAGTATATTCTTCTAATTCAACATCCTTAGATAAATCTTCTATCGTAATAAATCCATTGGCAATAGAGACTTTTCTATAAATTCTTTTTCCATTGAATTCTGCAAACCCTAAAAAATTATTGTTGTCAAATGTTATAACTTCTCCATCACCCATGTAATTTAGCTTAAAACAATCAAACTCATTCTCTTTTGGAAATTTTAATTTAACATTGGGCCCCCAATGAAAATCAAGAGATCTAAAACTATTCCTAAGTTGAATGTCATCTGTATAAGTTCCTGTTCCTGGATCTCTCGCAATCCAATTATCATTTGTGAAACATTCGATTGAAAGTTGATCATAGTGTGAATGACCACCAATTCCATTCTGGCCAATAGGACCACATCTTAAGCTAAAGTATTCATCTTCATTTCTCCATACATATAAACCAAAATCCTTAAAACAAAATGTTTGATATTCCTTTGTAAATACCTTTATAGGTTTATGACTCGCTCTGTAGTAGTTATCAAATGTAGGAGGAGGATTATTTATTTGCTTCCTAAATTTTGATTCTATTTTGCTAAAGTCTTCTTCCTTATAAAGATTCCCAATTAAATCTATTAACCAGGTCATTTTTAAAGGCATACTTTCACTAAATCCAAAATAAAATAATCTACCGGAATCATTGTCACCAATTTGAGACAACTCACCATTGTTCATTAATTTTGATAAAAATACTCGATTTGATTTAATGATCTCATCTAGCCTTTGAATTATGATTGAATTTTTGTCAACTTCCTCAATTGAAAGCTTACAAATTATCAATGCCTCTGTGACGAATGCAGCATAATGAGATGAACCTTCAAAACTAGTTCCGTCTTCATAAAATTGATTTTGTAACTCTGACAATAACTCATCATGATAAAATTTATATTCTTCATCACCTTTATCGAATGAAAATGTTGCAATTGTTAACAAAATTGATGTAAGTTCAATTAAATAATGATTTCCAACAACATTCCCCACGTTTTCTAAATTGCTTTTTATGAATTCATAATGTTGACTTATATAAGCAGATAATAAATCTTTATTATTTCCCAAAATTTCAGGAATTTGATTATTTTTTTCTATTGATAGAAAGTGAAATATTAAATTGATATTTCTAATGGCAACATCCATGGGACTATTCCAATAAATTTTTGGAAACTTGTTAACATCAATTTTTCCTTTTTTTAATTTTTGTAAATACTGTAGTCTTGAAGCTTCATAGGGAACCTTTACATCTGCTTTATTAAAAAAAGCTGGTTTTAACTTTCTATTGGAAAAATCAAAATTTGTAAATATGTCTTCAGATAACTCATATTTATCTGTGACCATACCAAAAATTTTTAGATTTTTATTAAGGTCAATTTCTTCTTCTGCATCAGATTTGCAATGGTCATATATAAAGTTTTGATATGTTGTATTTTTTCTAGTAAATATTTTAAAATCAGATGGTATTTGAATATCTGATGTGAAAAGACATTTTAGGTTGTATTTAATTTTTCTTAAAAATGTTTTGAAACTACTCATGAGATCTTTTAAAGCTGTAGGTAGTTAAGATTGAAATCAGAATTTGCGAAATCACTATAGACAATATAGCTGGATTAAAACCAATATAATGCATTAAATAATAAATAGCTATAGAAGCGCAGGATCCAAACAATACTGAGTTTGTTAATCTAATTTCAAAATTTAATGCTCTTGAGAATATGATATTTATGCGTGACCAAACCATTACTGGCAGTGCAAACATAATCCATGAAGTGTAGCTTGATACATCAACAAACTCTGCACCAAGTAATGAAGTAAATATATCTCCGGCAAATCCTCTAAAAATAAAAAATAGTATTGGTATAGAAAAAGAAAATAGAAATACTTTCCTTAACTTAGACCTAACATCATTAACATCTTTACTGCTTTGTGCTTTTGCTAATTCAGGAAATAAAATATCTAGACTTGCTGCTAAAAGCTGAAAAATAATTTCTAAAATCCTTCTGGACCATGCTAAAACTCCAAGAGTTGGGCCTGCATAAAATAATCCAAGCAAAACAATATCTAATTCTGATATAAGAGCACTTGAAAAAGTAGTTAATACCATTTTTTTACCAGAACCTTGTATTTCATCTTTAACATGTTTATCAGATTCAGAATTAAAATTATTATCTTTTTTTGGAATAGATACATGTGCAACTATAAAAAAAGTAATTAGTGTTAAAACTTGAAAAATGATTATTGAATATATAGAAAAATCTTGTAAAACAAGTACAGATGCGCCTACACCATAAATAATTGTTCGCAAAATTATCTGCTTAGAACTTGTAACAAAATCGCCTTTTGCTTGATAATATGCCAAAGCTATATGAATCATTTCATTAAATATGAACCCTAATAAAAATAGAGCCGTCATTGAAAGGTTTGTATTAAAGAGTAAAGAAATAGGTACTAGGATTACTAGAGCTACTATTAAATTTCTAATTATTAACGTATAAGCATTACGAAACAATTCTTTTGAATTTGGATTATTTTGTGCCAACATTTTTGTAACTACAAGCGCTATAGATAGTGCTGCTGCTGTCCCGATTAAGACTGAAAGACTTTTAGATGAAGCGTACTCTCCATATATTTCAGCACCATACACTCGACTAATAATTGTGATTAAAAAGAAATTAACAATTAAAAGAGTGAGTTGCATTATGGATATATAAACTGTGTTTTTTTTCCAGTTTTTAATCATCGAGAACTCCTACTTAAATGCCAATTGGAAAGATTTGATAAATACCATTTCTTTTGATAATCAGATTCAGAAAATACTTTTCTTAAATACTTAGGATTAAAAAGATGAGTAGAAGCGTTAAAGTTTCGAGCAGACTCATAAAATATATCTTCATCTTTTTTTATCCACTCCCCTACGGGAGCTCTAAAACCTTGTTTTTTTCTATGTATAATTTCGGAAGGTAGATATTTTTTAGCAACTTGTTTTAATATTGGTTTTCCAGAGTTATTTGGTAATAAAAGGTCTTCAGGTATTGATAAAATAAACTCTACTAATTTATGATCTAGAAAAGGGACTCTTGTTTCGACTCCCGACTGCATAACAAGCTTATCCATTCTCATTAAGAGCAACTCTGGTAGTCTTATCTTTAAATCTATAAGAGTCATCCATTTAGATAATTTTGCATCTGATTTATTGAAATATTCTTGCCATTTATTATCAACAATCCTTACTAGCCCATTTTCAAGTAATCCTTTATCAGAAATTAAACTACTAATTTCACCTAGATTAAATCCTAGAGCACCACCTGCAAATGTAGTCTTTCCAAAAAACATATTTGATAAAAGATTCATTCTGTGATTTCTAAACTTAGAAAATTTATTATTTGAGGATGAATAAGGTTTCATAAATTCTGACAATTTTAATAACCTATTCCAATGATCGTATCCATAAAAAAGCTCGTCTGAACCCTCACCAACCTGTACAACCTTTATTCCGGAGGATGTAGCAGCTCTTCCAAGGAAATAAAGTGGAATACCAACCTCATCACCTACTAAATCATCTTGGTAGAAAGAGTAGTTATCAAGTATTTGTTTGAAATTTTCAAAATTTAATTTTTCTTCTGAAAGGTTTATTCCAATCTCTGCAGATGCAAATCTAGCTTCTTCTAGTTCTCCGCTATATCCTTCAAAACTCTCTTCGTAGTCTACATTGAAAGCCTTGAGGGTAGAGTTAGCATTTTGATTCATTAGTTTGCCTAAGAGTGAGGAATCCAATCCTCCAGAAAGAAAAAGGCCAACCTCTACATCACTGACCTTTCTATACTCTACTGACTCATTAAGCAACCTATCCAATTCAGTGAAAACTGTTTCTTGGTCTAAATTATTATTTACTGAAATTTTAAATGGATCCCAATAAGTTGTTTTTTCAATTTTTCCGTTATTACTGAATCTAATAAATTGACCAGGCTCTAACTTCTTTATGTTTTTATTTCCAGTTCTATCAGCAGGCACACAAAGATGCCTTAAGTAAGCTATGTATGATTCAATATCAGGTTCAAATGCTATTATATTTGATAATTCTATTGCTTTTATCTCTGAACCAAAAATAATCCAATTCTTATATGTTGAATAATATAAAGGCTTTATTCCGATTCTATCCCTAGCAATAAATAGACTCTTAGCTTCGTTGTCATAAACCGCAAAAGCAAACTGACCTCGTAATTTATCTAATACTTTTTCACCATATTCTATAAACCCTTGGAGAAGAACTTCAGTATCACCACTTGTTTTAAATTTATAACCTTTTGATTCTAAGTTTTTTCTAATTTCTTTGTAGTTGTAGATTTCACCATTAAAAACTATTGAGTACCTTTGATCTGTTGATTCATATGGTTGATTTGATCGATCATTTAAGTCAATTATTGACAATCGAGTATGTATTAAACATGTTGATTGGTTAATAAATTTTGAGGAAGAGTGGTCAGGACCTCTATGTTCTAGAGATCGCTTTACATTATCAACAATTGTTGAGTCAATTTTGGAATTGTCTAAGCTTATAATTCCAGCTATTCCACACATTTATCTAACTTTAATGTAATATTTTTTATTTAAAGAACATTAATTATTTTTGTTTAAAGTAAATAGTATGAAATATATCATAGATTATTTTCTTATAGTTATCATTTTTCCAATTTTTGTAATTATATTTCCATTAATTTCTCTAATGATTTTAATTTTTGATTCAAGTCCAATCATTTATTCACAAAAAAGAGTGGGACTAGGTGGAAAAGAGTTTTCATTATATAAATTTAGAACAATGTCGGTTTCTTCAGATGAATCTGTTCACAAAGAGCACTACAAAGATCTTTCAAGTAACAAAAAAATAGAGCCTTCATTAACTCCTGATGATCCAATCAGAATAGAGAATGATGATAGAATCACAAAAATTGGATCATTTCTAAGAAAAACATCACTTGATGAGTTGCCTAATTTGCTAAATGTATTGCGGGGACAAATGTCTTTTGTTGGACCAAGACCACTTGTAAAATATGAATCAGATTTATATGGCGAGTACAGTAAAAAAAGAAATTCAGTTAAACCTGGTATTACTGGACTAGCCCAAATTCAAGGAAGGCTCGATTTGAGCTTACAGGAAAGACTCTATTGGGATATTGAATATGTTGAGAAGAAATCTTTTTATTATGATTTATTAATAATCTTAAAAACAGTTATTTCAGTTCTTTCAAGAAGAGGCGCTAATTAAACTTATATACTTTTTATAAACAATATCTTTATTTGAAATATTGCTTTGAAAGTTTTTTATGTTTTCTAAAATACTTTCAATTTTTTCAGGTTTTTTCATTTGCTTGAGTTTAGTGATAACATCTTCGGGAGCATTCAAGTCTATATTGAACCCTAAACCATACTTATTAATTAATTCTGAAACTGCAGATTGAGGATTTGAAAAATTTACTAGAATCTTATTCATATTTAAATAATCAAAAGTTTTTCCTGGAAAGCCCTCAATTGTTATCTCATAATCTAAACAAACAAGAGCAAATGGTATTTCTTTGGTAGCAAGTTCCAATTGATCTCTGGGGAGATAATTATTTATTACAATATTATCACTTGAATAATCAGACAGTGATTCAAATTCCTGACCTGCACCATATAAATAAAACTCCCAAGAACTTGGAAAGTGTTCATTGAAGAATCTTAAAAATGAAGCAACATTTTGTGGCCTGCCTGTATTTCCTGCATAAAAGATTTTATTTAATTCATACGATGGCTGTGAGTCACTCTTGCCATAAGGCGAAAAGTGATGAATTGTATGAATTTTTTCGGCAATAATTTTTCTTTCTTTTATTAAATAATTTTTTAATTGTTCAGAATTTACAACAACTTTACTTACACTCTTCAATGAATAATTATCAATAGATTTAAAAATTTTATTTAAAATTTTTCCTGGTTGTTCATTAAGCCTCTCAGCTATTTCAGGATATAACTCCCAAAGTGAATAAATAGTGTTAATTTTTAAAATTTTTGAAGTAAAAATACAAACCAAATTCATAGTCGGGGGGTAGCTAAAAATTAATACATTGTTATAACTTCTTCTATTTCTATAAATAAATATCATAGATTTAAAATTGAAAATTAACCATTGGATGAATCTTAATGAATTAACAAACTGTCTTGGACTAGATTTAATGTAATGTACTTTTATATCTTTATAAACTTCTGATTTTAGATATTTATTATTCTGAATAAATGAATCAGCACTTTTTAAATTGTATTGTGGTGAGCTTGCTAATACTTCTATATTGTGATGCTCATTATTAATTCCATCAGCTATTTCTGAGACAATCATGCCAGTTGAAATAGTGTCAGGCGGGAAAGTTAAGGAATGAATTAAAGTTTTTTTCATTTTAAAAATGATCTTGATGTGTCAAAATCATAATCTTCTTTTTTATGCATATTAAATTCATTCTTTTTAGCCAAATCTATCAAATCATTAACTATGATTTCTGATGAATTACCATCGCCAAATGGATGTGACCATTCAGTTTTATTTAACTCATTTGCTTTTGAATGAACTTGATCTAACTCAAGAGCTTCAGTAGTAGGATCAAATTTGATTGACGAACCTACTTCATAAACTTCTGGTCTTTCAGTGCTATATCTCATTTGAATTGTTGGAATTCCTAAGATACATGCTTCTTCTACTACTGTACCTGAATCAGAAATGCAATAAGATGAATTTTTTAGCAAATAGATAAACTCTAAATATCCTATTGGGTCTATAACTAAAACGTTCTCATTTAGTTTTAATCCCCACTCTTTTAATTTTCTTTGTGTGGCATATCCCATTGGGAACACAACTTTTTTACTTGAAGAATTAATCAAATTTATTATTCTTTCAAAACTTTTTTGGTTAAGAATATTTTCTCTTCTGTGACAAGTCACCAAAACATAGTCTTGATTATTTGTAAATTTCTTTACATCATCATTAAGGTAATCTACTCCGGAATCAAACAAGTCTTTAAACTCATCAAGAATATCTACTATAGGATTGCCAGTTACTTTTATTATGCTGTCAGATATACCTTCATTTAGTCCTTGTTGCTTATAGGAAGGAAGGTAAGAGTAAATTCTATCGGATAAATGATCAATAGTTTTTCTGTATTTTTCTTCTGGCATTCTCCAGTCGTATGACCTCATACATCCCTCAATATGGATTATTGGAATATTGTGCTGTGCTACACCAATCGAACCCATAACTGTGTTTGTGTCGCCTAAAAACATTACTGCTTTGTACTTATTATTTTCTAAGTGAGAATATGTTTCCTTAATTATTGAAGCAACAGTAGTTGCATCATTTGTGACATCAATATTGAATTCAAAGTCTGGAAATGGTGTGTTAAGTTGATTAAAAAAAACATCTTTCATATTTTCTGAATAATGTTGCCCAGACCATATAAAATCAAAATCAATTTCACTTGAATTGTTTAAAAGCTTTATAATCTTACTGGCCCTAATAACATCTGGCCTTATGCCCAAAATTAATCCAATGTCTTTCATACTTTATTAAGAATACCTTTGGTTATATTGCTTTCTGATAATTCTTTAATATTTTCTTCAACCGTTGGGACATTGCTATATCCTGCATCCATCCACAAATTTATGTTTCCTTCTTCATTGTCAGTCATTAAAGTTCTGTTAACCGATTTTGTTGAATTGGTTTTCTCAATCTCTATATGCACATCAAAATATTTTTTAAAATATGTGAGGAGACTATATTTTGAAACTTGATCTTTCGGAACAATATGTTGTGTGTGAAATTTAAAATTATTATTTTTAATCATTCCATGAGCTATTTTAGCAAAATTCAAAGTTGTAATACCATTCCACATATGGTCATCAAATCCATTTACTTTGGGTTCTTCTTGATTTAAGAACCAATTCAATAGAGATTTACCTTTTCCAATTTCTGGACCAACAATACTCCCTCTGATCAAATACTTCGTATTGTTTTCCGCTTCTCCTCCAATTTTTGTTTTTCCATAAACATCTTCAGCATCCTGAAAAGAAGACTCTTTATAATCGCCTCCATTACCCGAATAAACACAATCAGTACCAATTTGAATAAATTTAAATTCATAAACCTTTGCAAGTTTTGATAAGCTCAAAGGAAAATAAGTATTAATTTTTATAGCTCGTTCAATAGAGTCTTTGTTGTTCTCATTTATTTCGGGTTTTATAACTCCTATACAATTAATTAAATAATTAGGCTTAATATCTTGAATTAAACCTTCAAGATCATCAACTAAAACATCAAATTTGTATGTTTTATTATTTATGTCTTTAGATTCAGCAACTCTATTTGTAAGAAATATTTCATACTCTTTTAGATTTAAGAAATATTCAGCAACCATTGTTCCTAACATTCCGTTTGAGCCTAATATTAAAATTTTATTCATAAAGATTAGGATTAAATTTGCTCCAAGGATCCCAAAATTTTGATTCAAATCGATAATCATCTTTAATCGACTCTTCTAAGGGAAGTGATGATAAATACCTAATCGAGTTATTTTCTGATAGATTCATTGCTCCGTTGGCATAATTTTTTGGAATAAAAAGAACTCCATCATTTGGAGTCATATTAAATTCAAAAATTTTTTGTTCTTTATTTGGATTTTGAAAATTATCGATTTCAACAGCACAAACAAGAAACTCTCCTTCTTCTACTATTATCCACTTTTCTTCTAGTTTGTGGCCATGCCATGCTCTTACAGTTTTGATTTGTTTATTTGTTACTTTGTACGTTCTGACAGCCTTATTTAAGTCCAATTCATTTGTGAAGGAAACTGTACCTCTGTGATCAGAATTAGAACTTCTTTGGTACAGTATTGGTTCCATAATCTAACTGACTCCAAAAGTTTGTAAAAAAGACTGATTCGAGTACCTAGGGTCATTTATGTCTTTAATTCTATTTGATGATATCAAATCATATACTTCATTTATTCCACGTTCTAATTCAATTGAAGCTTCAAAACCTGTCTCAGTTTTCAGTTTTTCACTGGATACTTGGTAGTTCCTAGCATCCTGGAAAGGAAGAGGTGTTGTTCCAATTGTAACTTCAGGAATTTTTTCTTTAATTTTTTCAGCCAGTTCTATAATTTTATAATTTTTATGATGTAAATTGAATATACCATTAACACTTCCCTCAATAGTATTATCGATTGCATTAGCTACGTCTTTTACATGTAGCAATGGTCTCCACTGATCACCACCAAACACACTCATTTTGTTTTCCAGAAGCGCTTTAGTGGTTAGGATATTGACAACTAAATCGAGTCGTATTCTAGAAAATTGATCTCCTATTCCAAATAATGTACCAAGCCTAAAAATTATTGCATTTGAATCTTGAAGATAATTTTCTGCAACTAGTTTTGAAGATGCATATTCTGAAAGTGGGTTGACTGAAGAATCTTCATTTAGAATTCCTTCCTGAGCGCCATACACTGAACATGTTGACAAGAAGATTATTTTTCCCTTAAAGTTTTTTGTTAAGTTTTTTACTGTTTCGGCGTTTATTTCATGTGTTAGAGCTGGGTTAATTGCACAAGCTCCATCCCCTACTAAAGCAGCAAGCCATATTACAGCATCGAACTTTTTTAAAATTGGATTTAATTTTTTATAATCTCGAATATCGCCATAAATAAAATCAACATCTTTTCTATATGAATTTTCATAAATTAGAGAATCATAAACTGTTACGTTGTGTCTATTAGAGAGTAAATCAACAATGCCACCACCTACGTAGCCAGCACCGCCTACTACTAATACATTCATAGCTTTTAATAGTATATGCGTATTTGAAGTAATTTAAAAAAAATTAATTTCCAGTTTTTATATAGGAAAAGTAAGCAAAATATAATAACCAGGCGACTGAGTGATTGTGCAATAAATCAGTCGCCATTGACAATACTAAAAAAACTATAACTGTTATAAAATTAGGGTTAAAGTTAAAACCTTTTTTTAATAATGAGGTAAAAATGAGAATAAATAGTAAAGCACCAAATAAGCCATAATTTATCAAATAAAAGATAAATGAATTATGAGGTCCATAACTATAGGGATTATTATCAAATTCATCATAAAGATATACGTTTTCAGATTGAAAAATTAGCTGATTTGAACCATTTCCAAATAATTTAGATTCAATCGAACTTTCAGAATAGTATTCAGTTGAAGCTTGTAACATGAGTAACCTATCACTAATTCCATTGTTGTCATCATTTAGAAATCTCTCATAAACACCCAAACTATTTGCTGAAATAAGAAGAATCAATACAGAACCAAGTAGCTGTATATATAGTTTTTCTTTGATAAGTTTTAAAAATATAAACGATATTAAAACTATTAGTGAAAACCTTGAATAAGTAACAATTACTCCAATTAAAGAAAGAGGGATAATAAATAATGCATAAGAATTTTTATACTTGAACAAACTATAAATTGCAGTAATTGTTATTAAATCTGCAAAACTATTTGGACCACCCGCTTGAAATCCATTTGTTCTTCCTTTTAGATAATCAAGTTCACTTGGATTAAATCCAATACTCCATGTTTGATAATCATCAACGCCTAAATCGATTTCTAGCAAGTATGAAATTATTGAAAAAGTAGAAAGAAAAATAAATAGAATCATTGGAAAATTTAAGTCTTTTAACTCTTCTTTACTATTTGTAATAAAAGCATATAAAACAAAATAGAATAAAAATCTATAGATATCTGAAGATAAGGCACTTTGATTAATATAAATATTTTGAAATATAAGAAAAATAATAAAAGCCAAAAAATATTTACCAGTTAAGTCTAGATAGAACATTTTTTCTTTAATTATGTAAATTAAAGCCAAGGTTGTAAAAATTAGTACAGGAAGATCGTCTGTGTGTAAGTATGGTCCAAAAATCTCAATGTGTGGAATTATTGGAATAAAAAATAAGATTGACGGAAAAATGTTTTTAAATTTAATATTTAACACCTATAAATAAAATATCATCCTATTCATTTTATTCTTAGTATTTATTTTTTTTGTTTAATAGATTTTTTCTTTGTTAGCATTATATAAATGACTAAAAATGTACTTGTTACTGGTTGTGCTGGTTTTATAGGCTACAACCTATCAAAAAAATTAATCCATCAAGAATATAGTGTTACTGGAATAGATTCACTAAATACGGCCTATGACAAGAAATTTAAAGAACTACGATTAAAAGACCTTGAAAATGAAAAAAATTTTCAATTTGTAAATAATAACTTATCAGATGAAGACTCTTTAAATGAGCTTAATAATTTTGATATTGTTTATCATATGGGGGCAAGAGCAGGAGTACGACAAAGCTTTAAAGATCCATTAAGTTACATCAAAGACAATACTATCGCTACAACAAATGTAGCTAACTTTTGCAAAGACAATAATATTCAAAAAATGATTTTGGCTTCAACTTCATCTATTTATGGCAATAGTGGTGATAAAGAAATGGTCGAAGATTTAGATGAAAAAATCAATCCCCCATCAATTTATGCATCTACAAAATTATCTGGAGAGACGTTGGCAAAGACCATCCTCTCATCGCACGATACTAATTTAATAATCACAAGATTTTTTACAGTGTACGGTCCATATGGAAGACCTGATATGTCAATACTTAGATTTATTCATTGGATCATGGAAAACAAAGAAGTAATAATATTTGGTGATGGTGAACAAAGAAGATCTTTCACATACGTTGACGATGTAGTTGAATTACTACTTAAAGTTCAAAATTGCGATAATAGTGAAACTTTTAATGTTGGAAATAATAAAACTTCTTCTTTGAATGAGGTAATTAAAATAATTGAGAAATTCTCTAATAAAGAAGCTCTGGTTAATAATCAACCAAGGGCATTTAGAGATCCTGATGTTGTACTTCCAAGTTTATCTAAATCAAAGCAGATACTTGATTGGGAACCATCAACAAATATTGAAGAAGGTATCAAATCAACTATTGAATGGTATTCTTCATTTCAAGATAAGATAAAAGACTACACATACATTGAGTAAAATGAAAAAAGTAATTGTAACTGGCGGTGCAGGATTTATAGGGTCTAACCTTGTAAAAAAGCTTTTAGATCTAAACGTTGAAAAATTATTAATAATTGATGACTTGTCTACTGGTAATGAATCTAATATATCATCAATTGTTAGTGATGAAAGAGTCGAGTTTTTAAATTCAAAAATCGAAGATATTGAGAGTATTAATGAGTTGTTTGAGGATTATGACTTTTGCTATCATCTAGCTGCAGGTGTAGGTGTTCAGTACATCATGGACAATCTAAGTGAATCACTTTTGACTAATATTTTAGCTACACATAAAGTTCTTGAAGCTTGTCAGGCTAATGAGCTCCCTATACTTCTGACTTCAACTTCTGAAGTCTACGGGGTAGCTGAAGATGATGTGTGGACAGAAGAAACAAAAAGTTTAATTGGTCCTACTACCAAATTGAGGTGGTCATATGCCGCTTCTAAAATGATTGATGAATTTATTGCATTATCATTATTTGAAGAAGGAAAAGTTTCCCCAATAATTGTTAGATTATTTAATATCATCGGACCTAACCAGCTTTCAAAGTACGGAATGGTAGTGCCTAGGTTTATTGAATCAGCTCTTGAAGATAAAGATATTTTAATTCATGGTGATGGTTCACAATCAAGATCATTTACCTGGGTTGATGATGTTGTTGATTATTTAATAAAATTGGCAGAAGTAAAAGCATACGGAGAAGTATTTAATATTGGGCAAACAGAAGAAATCTCAATTAAAAATTTAGCTGAACTAATTATTAAAAAAACTAACTCTAATTCTCAAATAATTTATAAAAGTCATGAAGAAGTATTCGGAAAAGCATTTGAAGATCCAAAAAGAAGAACTCCTGGTATTGATAAGATAATTGAGTTTACTGGTATGAAACCAACAAAAAATATCGAATTTATGGTTGAAAATATAATCAATTTTAAAAAAAATAATTAAACAGTGAATATTCTTGTAACAACTGGAATCTTTCCTCCAGATGTTGGAGGGCCTGCTAAATTTGTTCCCTTAATTGCAGATAAATTATCAGAAAAAAATAATTTAAAAGTAATTACTTTAAGCGAAAAAACTGTTGAGGATAGTCATAATGATTATGAAGTATTTAGGATTATTAGGAATCAAAACAAAGTTTCTAGATTTATTAAAACACTTCTTTTGATTATTAAAAATGGAAAAGATGCTGATGTAATATTCGTAAATGGCTTATGGCTTGAGGTATATATATCAAACTGGTTTATTAGAAAAAAAACAATTAGAAAGATAGTTGGAGATCCTGTATGGGAAAAGTTTTATACACAATACAAAACTGATGATGATTTTGATACTTTTCAAGAAAAAAAATATAACACAAAAGTTCAATTTCTTAAGTTCGTAAGAAATGCTGCTTTAAAATCTTCAAATACTGTTGTTGTCCCTTCTTATCATCTTTTAGATTTTGTAAAAAAACAAGGATATAACGGAAGGTTAATTCAAGTCAATAATGGGACTGAAAAAACTAAATCAATTAAGAAAAATAAAGCGGATAATAAATTTTTAATTGTTAGTCGCCTTGTGAGACATAAAAATATTGATCTTGTTTTAAAATCTTTAGTAATTCTTAAAAATGAATACAAAATTGATTTTACGTTGAGTATTGTTGGTGAAGGTCCAGAACATAAAAGTTTGATCAATCTAATAAACAAACTTGGTTTACATGATTCAGTTAAAATTGTTGGTGCAAAGTATGGTGAAGAGCTTAAATCTTTTTACCAATTTTCAAATTATTTTATTCAATTATCATCTTATGAGGGAATGCCTCATGCAATTCTTGAAGCAATGAATTATGAACTTACGATTATTGCATCAAATTTTGGGGGTAACTTTGAACTCCTTGGAGATAATGATTTTGGCTTTACATCTTCTTCACTAGATATTGAAACTGTAGCAAATACAATTTATACAGCTATTAAAGATAACTCCAACATAACTGCAAAGAGTAAGGAATTAGTGAATATACACTACAATATTGAAAACACAATAAACAAGTTTTCAGAGATAATTTTAGATAATGAATAATAAAAATCTTTTATACCTAAATTTAGCTTTAGATGATGAAGATGTGTCTCTGGGATTTGCAAACACGTGGGTTAAACAATTTTCTAATAAATTTGAAAATATTGACATAATTACTTTAAATAAATCTAATGCAAATATAGCTTCAAATAATAAAGTAAATATCTATGGTTTACTCAAAGATGATAATACATCAAAAATAAGTAAGTTTTTATTAATAAGAAAGACAATAAAGGAACTGACATCAACATCTGGTTATGATTTATGTTTTTCACATATGTCACCACTTCTTTTGTTAATGACAAAATTTTACAGCTTAAAAAAGTTTCCTACAATACTCTGGTACACCCATCCAAAACCTAAAGAATTCTCAAAAAAAATCATACTTATTTTAAGTTTATTTTTTTGCGACAAGGTTGTTACAGCTTCAAATTCTTCATTTCCATACAAATCAAATAAGTTAAATGTGGTTGGCCATGCAATTGATTACGAACAATTTCTAAATAAGAGACGTGGATTGCTAAATAAGGAATTTCTTATTTTAAGTAGAATATCAAAATCCAAAAATTTAGAAGTTGCGATTGATGGATTTTTAAAAAGTAAATTTAGTAAACATAATATTTCTATAATTGGTGATGCGGTTACAAAAGAAGATTCAGAATACAAAAATTTACTATCAAAAAAATATGAAGGTAACAAAAATGTAATTTTTTTAGGAAAAATACCTCATAAAGATTTGCCATCTTTAATGAATAAGTACACTTATCATATAAACGCAACTCCAGAGGGTTTTTATGATAAATCTGTTTTGGAAGCAATATCAAATGGTCTTTTTAGTCTTTACGCTAATAAAGATTATGACAAACACTTTAAAAAAGATATGCAGTTTTTAACAAAATTTGAACTTAACCAAAGATCATTAGCTGATGTTTTGAACTCTGTATATGAACAGGAAGATAAAAATATAATAAAAATAATTGAATATAGTCAATTAAGTGTTTCAAACGAATCTATTCAAACTATATTTGAGAGAATAGTGGCTACAGTTGAGAGTTAACCCAGTCTATAGTTTGAGTTAAGCCATCCTCCAGTTTGACCACAGGTTCCCAATTTAGAAGCTTTTTTGCTTTAGTAATATCAGGTCTTCTCTGTTTTGGATCATCTTGAGGTAAATCTTTATTGATTAATTTTGAATTTGAATTTGTTAAATCAACAATTGTGGAGGCAAGCTCGTTTACAGTTATTTCGTTTGGATTTCCTATATTGAACACATCATTTTGATTTGATTCCATAAGAGCAATAATTCCATTAACAGTATCATCCACAAATGAAAAACTCCTAGTCTGAGACCCGTCTCCATAAATAGTTATATCCTCATTCTTTAAAGCTTGAACTATGAAATTTGTAACAACTCTCCCATCGTTTAATTGCATCCTTGGACCATAGGTATTAAAAATTCTGACAACTTTAGTATTCAAGTCATATGTTCTGCTGTAAGTTGCTGTAGCTGCTTCTGCAAATCTTTTTGCCTCATCATACATACTTCTTTCACCGTTAGGATTTACATTTCCCCAATAATCTTCACTTTGAGGAGAAACTTCAGGATCACCATAGATTTCTGAAGTTGAGGCAAGAAGGTAGTCAGCTTTTTTTACTTTTGCCAATCCGAGTGTGTTTATGGTACCAATACTTCCTGCTTTAAGAGTATTTACTGGATTTTCTTGATAAGCGATTGGAGATGCTGCGCTAGCAAAATGAAATATGAAATCAACATCGTCAGAAATTTCTATATGGTTTTGAACATCATGCTCCATGAAATCTACATTATCATTTGATAGTAAATGTTCAATATTTTTGACATTACCTGTGAGTAAATTATCAAGCAAAATTAAGCTATGTCCCTTTTCATAAAGCTTGTCAGCAAGATGTGAACATACAAAACCTGCACCTCCAGTAATTAATATTTTCAAACTAGCTCCATGGATAATATATTATGCATTGATTATTATTTGCATAATTTGATATGTTCATATTTAATTCTTCTTTAAGTGGATACATAATAGACAAAAGTGAGTTTGAAGGCACTTCATCTAATTGTTTAACGCTTTGATAATTAGGTACGTCAATTTCAGTATCTAAAATCATCACTTCTTCTCCCATTTCATTAAGAACGTTATATATGTCCAAAGTTGGTGAATTTCTTAAGTCATCAGTGTCTTCCTTGAAAGCTGCACCAACTAAAACAATTGTTTTAAGATTATTATTTTTTTTCATTGAACGAAGTTGGTTTATAGTCCATTGTAAATGTTCATTGTTGGAACCGATGATATTTGAAATAAGTGGTAAATTTAATTCATCTTGATTATAAAAATTATTTACTTCTACTAAGTCTTTTGGAAAACAAGACCCACCCCAAGATGGTGATGGTCTAAAATAATGAGACCCGATTCTGCTGTCTAAGCCAACACCTTTTAAAACATCTGTTAAATTAGCGCCTGAATAATCTGATAATCTAGTGGCTTCATTAACAAATGAAAGTCTTAAAGGTAAATATGTATTTGCTAAATATTTTATAAGCTGTGAGCTGATTGGATCTGTTATTACAACTTCTGCATCATAACCTTCATAAAGCTTATTAAGTTTATTTATTTTCTCAGAACTTAAACCACCAATTACAATCCGATCCGGATTAAAGAAATCACTAACTGCAGAGCCCTCTCTTAAAAATTCAGGATTAAACGTTAGAAGATTTTTATCATACCCAACATTCTCACATACATTTTCAATTTCATATGGAGGTATTGTAGATTTAACAGTTATGGTGATATCTTTATTTTCTAATTTTGAAATTTCAAGAATTGCAGACTCGAGAAATTTTGTGTCGACAGAATTTGTTTCAAGATTATTTGGTGTCTGCACACAAATAAAAACTATATCAGTTGATTGCCAATCCAAGCTTTCATAATTTGAATGAAAAGACATTCTGTTAAAATTTTCATCTTTTTCAAAGTAATTATCTAAATCTGGTTCAAAAAAAGGTAATTGCTTATCTTCAAGCTTTTGGATTTTATTACTATCTAAATCAATAAAAGAGACATTATGACCCTGTTCTGCAAAACCAACACCAGTTACAAGCCCTACATAGCCTGTTCCCACTATGACAATGTTCATATTATGCCATGTTAACAATTAATAGATTTAATATAATTAGTAATGATAAATTATATAGCTCACTGGGATAGAATACTGATTCAATCAAGAGTTGAAATCATCAATGAGTTACAAGATTATAATTTTAGAGCAATATGCCCTCACGATAAATCGAGTAAAATCAAAGATTATTATTCCGAAAATATAAACTGGAAAATATCAAAAACTAAATTCTTTGATGTCAACGCAATTTTTAAATTAAAAAGAATACTGGACAACCTAGAGGAAAATAGCATAATTCATGTATTTACCTTAAAGTCTGGATTCTTTTTTATGATTGCAACCTATTTTTCAAAGAAAAAATTTAATTCAACACTTTCTATAACAGGTTTGGGATACCTTTTTAGTAAACGTTTAAATACAAAATTGATAAAATTTTTTTTAAAACCTATTTTTGTGTGGCTCATTAATAAAACTTTCAAAAATATAATTTACCAAAATTCTAGTGATGAAAATCTTTTCAATAAGTACTCAAAATTTACGAATAATTCACACCTGATTGAAAGTTCAGGCTTACAGGGAAATCAATATTTACTTAAAGAAAAATTTAATAAGCAATTAAAAATTCTTTTGGCTGGGCGTTTATTAGAAGATAAGGGAATTAAAAAATATGTTAACTTAGCTTCTCAAATGAACTCTGATAATTTCAAATTTTACCTCGCAGGGGAATTGGATGAAGGGAACCCAAAGTCGCTAACCCAAAGAGATTTAGAAGATATTAAAAATAATAAATTTGTTGAGTACTTAGGTTACCTAGATTTAAAAAAAGAATTACAAGAATACGATGTTTTAATATCCTTATCTGATCATGAAGGATTTTCTAGAATTCTATTGGAAGCGGTTTATGTAGGACTTTATTGCATAGCTTATAAAAATAGTGGTACTGAATTTATAGAAAATTTTCAAAATACCATAACTGTCGATTCTAAAGATTTGGAGTTAATTAATGATGAAATTACAAATGTTTTAAATACTGAAAAGAGCGTTAGTCTTAACAATAGGGAAATTATTATTAAAAAATATTCGACCAAAAATATAGCTAATTCATTCAATGAAATCTACAAATTGGATATTTAAAAATGCAATTAAACATTTACTACGTAGCAACCTTGTCAATAGCATTATCTGGAGTATTTAATTGGATTATTCTGTATATAACCAAAAAATATAGTTTTAAAAAGTCATCTTTACTTAATGAAAAACGATTAGTAAATAAAAACACTCCCCCTCTTGGAGGAGTTGCTTCTGCTGCAGCATTCTTTATTTCAGTAAATTTTTTAGGTGATGCAGATTACAACTTTATAATTATTGGTGGTTTTAGTTTATTAATCTCTATCCTTGGATCAATTGATGATTTTTTTAACCTTAGTTGGAAGATAAAACTTTTTTTTCAAAGTATTTTCGTCGCAATGCCAATAATATATTTGAACATATTTTTAAATATTGAATCTTTATTAAATCTAGATTTAAATAATTCTTTTAACTTTTTAATATCCGTACTTTGGGTTATTTTGATAATTAATTCAATTAATTTTATCGATAACATGGATGGCTTAGCAGTGGTTGTAACTGGAAGTATATGCTATCAATCAATATTATTAACTTATTCACTAAATCAGAATAAATTAACAGACCTATCAGTTGTATTGTTGTTCGTAATTTTAGGTTTTTTTATTTACAATTTTCCTCCAGCAAAATTGTATCTTGGTGATTCTGGAAGTTTATTTATTGGATTTTGTTTAGGTTTTTTAAGCATTCTTTTTACATGGAACTCTGAACAAGATTATCTTTTAAGTTATGCACTGAGCCCTGTTCTCTTGTTCTTTACAATTCCTTTGCTAGATTTCTTAGTAATAATGTGGCATAGAATAAGTAATGGGATTTCTCCAACTCAAGGTGGGACCGATCACATATCTCACAGGTTGCTAGCAAAAGGTTTTTCGGAAAAACAAGTTCTATTTTTATTTTTTATTTTTAGTGCTCTAAATTTTGTACTGATTCTAGGATATGTATTTTTAGATAGCACCCTTTCAACAATGGTTTTATTAGTCTATCTTCTACAAATCATTTTTCTATTTAACTATTTTCGAAAATTAGATGTTTTAAGTTAAAAGGTTCTCTAATTCAATAATTCTGTCTGGTGTTCCAGCATCAACCCACCAACCACCAAACTCAACATTGGTACACTTTTTTTCGTTTATATATATGTTTATAAGATCAGTTATCTCATATTCGCCTCTTGAAGACGGAGAAAGCTTCTTTATGTTGTCCATAGCAAGAGAATCAAATATGTATAGCCCTACTACAGCTAAGTTGCTTTTAGGTTGCTTTGGCTTTTCTTCAATGTGAGTAACATTTCCTAGATCATCTACTGATGCAACACCAAATTCATTTGGATTTGTGACTTTTGTTGTAAAGATAATGCACCCACCTTCATCACTAAATTTGTTCAAATCTAATTCCTTTATCAAATTTTCCTCAAAAAAGTTGTCCCCCAAAACGAAAATCACTGTATCTCCAGTACGAATATATTGTTCAGCTTTTGAAAATGCATGAGAAATTCCTTTTGGATTATCCTGAATTGCATATTTGATAATCAAATCAGGAAAAGCCTGGGATGTAACTTCTCTAATTAATGAATCAAAATTTGGATTAGTAATAATAACAAATTCTTCAACACCCCATTGATTCAATTGATTAATTTGTTGATTTATCATAGGTATTGAATTGACCTCAAGAAGAACTTTTGTCTTATCATTATCCCTGAAGCCTTGAAGCCTTGTACCTAAGCCCCCTGCAGCAATTACACACTTAATTCCCATTACAAATTTATTATATAGTTATACTTTAAATTTGGTTGATAATGAATATTCAAAATAGATATTATTACTTGTTAGGAACTATTGTTGCTATAGGTATCTCTGCTTATTTATTTATCTTTCCCAACTTTGAAACAGCAGAGTTTGATACTGAAGTGATAGAAAATATTTCTAAAGGTGTAACAACTACTGTTGTAGGCAATGAAAACAAAGAGGAAATAAATGAAGAAGTAGCTGGGAGTGAAAATATTGATATAGAAAATGAAAACCCCGATACAGTAAATAAGTTTTTAGTTAATTCAACCGCAGAAAAAGATATTGAAAATTTTACTGTTTATCTATTAATTGGTTCTGATGAGAGAAGTGAGAATTCTTCTAAATCAAGGGGCTATGTTGATGGAGAGAGAGCTGATGTTATTATTTTGGGATTGGTTAATGAGATTACTAGTGAAAAGCATTTAATTTCGATTCCCAGAGATGTGCTTATCAGCAATCCGTGCACAAAGGAAGTTACAAGGATAAACGCAACGTACAGTAAAAATAGTTGTGGTAATAAAGCTGAAAATTTAGCTGCTTCAATAAAAGTATTAACTGGAATAAATATTAATCATTTTGCAAGTTTCAATTTTGAAGGTTTTGAAAAAATTATTGATTCATTTAATGGTGTTGAAATTTGTGTTGATCAAACACAGCGTGAAGGATTTTCATTTGAACTTCAAAAGGGTTGTCAAACTGTTTCGGGTGCCACGGCGTTAAATTGGGTAGTTTCAAGAAATACTGAAGTACTTGTTGGAGAAAAAGTTGTTGATACCAGTGGTAACGATAAATCAGAATGGATGAAGATGGAAGGTGTAAGCGACCTCTCAAGAAATGAAAGACAGCAATATATTATTTTGCAATTATTGAATGGAGTTAGAGACTTTAAAAGCTTGAATGAACTAAATCAGTTTATAAATGCTCTCGAGGATGCTTTTATAATCGATGAAAACCTTACAATAAATAAAGCGGTTAATCTTCTATGGGGCTTCAGAGGAGAAGATATAAATAGTATAAAACAACACTCTTTACCAGTTGAAAACTATGTACTTGCTGATGGTAGACAGGTACTAATTATGACCGAAAACTTTTCAAAATTTGCTACTTCTATTGGTATATTGGAAAACTAATTTTTCAAGGTCCTTTTTAACAAAAAAATTGGTACTAACCAAAAATAAATTGAAACGTCAGGTGCATAAATTAAATCATTAGTTAAATTTTGAGTTATAAGCATTGAAAATATTACTATCTCAAGAGTATTTTCTTTATTAATATTTTTTAATATTAAGTAAAGGATGCTTATAACAATTATCAAAACTGGCAAAAGTCCATATTCAACTGACATTGTTAAAAAGCCATTATGAGATGTTGTGATTTCATCATACTGAGAAAGAGTAAATTCAGATATTGATGAATCAAATTTTCCATTGTTAAATATTAATTTTCCAGATCTTAAACTTTGCCCACCTAGAAAGTTAGAGTATCCACTAACAATATCGTCAACCCAGAAAAAATACATTCTTCCGTCGATTATTGACCATTTCCATGACTGATTATTAATATTTCCATCATTAGATAAAATCGAACTCTGGCTAAAAAGTGTCTCATTACCTTTTGGTATGTTGTCTAATTTAAGTTGAATAATTATTTCAAAATCTTCACCAGAGATATTGTTTTCGTTAGGTAAGGCAATCCAATAACTTCTCGGACGTTTAAGTTTTATAGCGTCATCTTTGTAAACAATTTTTCCATCATTCCTATTGTCATAATATTGGTTAGACATTGGTAGGTAGATAAAATAATCTTTATCACGATTGTCTTCAGTAAAATTTATTTCTTTTTTATTATTTCCTGCATTTACGATTACTTTTTTTATGAAACCATCTAAGTACGAGCCTCCAGGAGATTGCCCATCTGCCCATCCCCCAACTTCAAAAAATGAAGTATTTTCTATGAGGTCTATGACTAACCCACTAGTATGGTTTGAACCAATCTGATTCCAATTTAATCCATCATTTGAGTAGTAAAAAGAAATAATTGACCTAGGTAAAAAGCTGTCTCTGTAGTCAAATTTAAATTTTAGAAATCCTTCAGCAGGACTATCCTCTAACTCTTTATTTTGATTCTCTTTCGTAATTAGCTCATTATCATCATATACAATATTAAATTCTTCATTTAATACATCATCATCCAGGGTAATTAAATAGTCTTTATAAACTTTTTTTATGTAATTTCCTCCACCAGACCCAGAAATAATCTCTACATTATTTATTCCTAATGAATTTAAAAAAGATCTATTAGATTGCTTTAAAAATATTGAAGGATAAAAGTAAATAATTCCTAATGAAAAAATTAATCCAATAGAAAATATTTTAATTTTTGAAGATTTATCAATATTTTTTGAAAAATACAAGATAAGTGTTAATCCTACAAAAAATGCTAAGTACGAACCTCTCGAAAATGTGAGATACAAATTTAATAGAGCTATTAACAAAAAAGCTGTATTAAATTTATTAGTAAAAAAATATTTCTTAAAGTTATCTGAAGTAGTTAAATTATTAATACAAATTAAAGCATACACAGAACAAAAAATTCCTATCACATTGGGGCCACCACCTTGAAAACCTCCCAGCCTACCTGATGTAAATGGATTAATGCTTCCAGAATTATTTAAAACCCACCCATCAATTGTTCCTGGTAATTGCAATTGAAAAATTACTAGAAAAAAGTTTGCTAACATGACGATCCATAATTGATTAAATACTTCTAGTAATGATTCTTTGTTTTTTTCAATTGAGTCAATACAAAGAAACCCAAGTAAGAAGTAAAAATAAAATCTTAAATTGATTTGATTAAAAATTGTAAACTCACTGGATATAAACGATGTATAAATAATGAAACATATTAAAAATGTATAAAATACTTTATCAAAATTTGTTAAATTAAAATTTTTAATTTTTTGCATTAAAAGAACTAAAAACAAAAAAATTAAAGGTAAATCTTCTAAATTTATTCCAAAAAGGTCTGCCCCATAATTTGCTGGAATAAGTAATGTTAATGCGAAAATTGTGCCAATGTTTTTAGAATTTATTTTTACATTGTTCATAAATTTCTTCAAGTGGGCCCGGCAGGACTCGAACCTGCGACCGACGGATTATGAGTCCGTTGCTCTAACCAACTGAGCTACAGGCCCTTTTAACTATGAAATTATTGATTGAACTTTAAGAGCAAGACTCATATCACCAGCAACTTTTAATTTACCGGTCATGAAAGCCGCTTGTGGACTTGAAGATCCATCCATAATTGCTTGCATAGTTTCAGTATCTGTTGTAACTGTACAAGTTGCTTCGTTATCGTCTGATGAAATTTCTCCATTTACACCATCGATAAAAACAATTGTATCGTCAGCAACAAATTTAACTGAACCACCTAAAACACTTAGATCTTTTCCTTCAGCTCTTTCTTTAACTATTGCGAGATAATCCATTTTTCCTCCATTCACTTTAATTATAGTGAAAAATTAAATGTATAGCTCCGAGGGTGGGACTTGAACCCACAACCAACGGATTAACAGTCCGCTGCTCTGCCAATTGAGCTACCTCGGATAGCAAATTAATAATACTAGAATTCAAATGGTATTCTGATAAATTTCTTTTTTCTTTTTTAAGTCTTCAACTTGCTGTAATAAAGTGAAGTCTTTTTTTTCCTGTTCTTCAAATCTATTTATTAATGTTTCAATTTTAAAATTTGCAAAATGAAGATATAGCCTAACGACAGCCTCTTCATATTGATCTGGTAAAAAAGATATATTTTGATATTCTTTGCTTTTGTTTTTGTCATTTTCAAGAGTGCTTATTAACTCAGCGTACTCACTGCTTAAGGACAGAATTTCATTTTCATTTTCTGATATATCAAAATTATTCTGAACTATATTTGCTGTAACAATATCTTGAAATATTGAAACAGAATTTAATGACGTCTCACCTACTTGTTCAAACTCTTCCTCTGTTTGAAAGTTCAGCTCTCTCTTTAGAATTTCTTTTTCAGTATTTAACTTTGCAGACAATAAATCCAAAGCTATATCAACTTCCAAAGGGCTTAATTTAGCAGTAATTTTTCTGAAATAATTAAAGACGCTTTTTTTATTTGATTCTTTTCTTAGAAATTTATTTATTAAATATTCAATTATCTCGTCATTATCCTTTAATATATCATCAAATGTTTCGGGTTTTGTTTCAAAAACATCAGATATATCTTTATATTCAGTTGGAAGATTAAGGCAGTGAATTTCAACTTGTTTTGAAATTTGGTTTTTTATTTCCAAGACTCTTTCAGTTGCTTTTAAACCAGCTTCATCATTGTCAAAACAAACCAGAATTTTACTTGTGTACTTTGAGATAGATTCTAATTGTTGATAGGTTAATGCTGTTCCAGAAGGTGATGCCGAATTTGCGTAACCTAACTTGTTTAAAGAAAGTACGTCAAAATAACCCTCTACAATAAATGCATATCCCTTCTTTTTAGTTGCAGTTATAAATTCATTAGTAAAGTAGAGATTTCTATTTTTCTTATATAGTACTGAATCTGAAGAATTTAAATACTTAGGACCAAAATCGTCTACTGCCCTTCCTCCAAAAGCAATAATATTGTTTCTAAAACTTAATATTGGAAACATTATTCTGTTCTTAAAAAGCATATTTCCATTACTACTTATGAATCCAAGTCTCTGAAGATCATCTTTAGTTATTTCATTTGTTTTACAAAATTTATTAAAGCTTTCTTCATCTTTACTGATAAAAGAAATTGAATATTTCTCTATATCTATGTTGTCATACTTTCTTTTTTGTAAATATGCTTTTGCGTCTTTGGATATGTTAGATTTCATTGTTTCTAAGAAATAGTTGTTAATTAGATCTATCTTTTCTTGATAAACTTTAAAATCATTGTTGTCACCAGTTTGGGTATAAGTAAGCTTAAACCCATATTTTTCTGCGACAAACTCTATTGCATCTTGGAACTCTAAATTATTTATTTCTTGTACATATTTAAAAATATCACCCCCCTCTTTGCATCCAAAGCAATGAAAGAGGTTTTCGACATCTGTAAAACTCATACTTGCAGTTTTTTCGCCATGAAATGGGCATAAAGCCATTCCTTTTGTGCCCCTTAATTTACCTGATGTTGTGGCCAGAATAAAGTCACTAATTTTTGACCTTTTCTTAAGGTCCTCTATAGATTGCCTAGCTATTCCCATTACAGATCACTAAAAAAACCGGGAAGGGCTGTTATTAAAATTCTTTCTTGTTCCATTGAGTCTCTGCTTCTTATTGTCACACTATTGTCATCAAGAGAATCAAAATCTACTGTAATACAGTATGGAGTACCAATTTCGTCTTGTCGTCTGTATCTTTTTCCTATTGATTGAGTAACATCAATTTCAGTTCTATAGTTTTCCTGTAAGATATTTTTGATATTATTTGAAACCTCAATTAACTCATCTTTTTTGCTTAATGGCAATATTCCAATTTGTATTGGCGCAATATTAAAATCAAAACGAAAAAGTGTTCTTGTTGTATCATTCACTTCTTCTTCATCATAACAAGAACAAAGTAGAGCAAATAATGTTCTAGTTAATCCTCCAGCAGGCTCTATTACGGTTGGTGTTATTTTTTCATTGGTTTCGGGGTCAAAGTAAGACATATCTTTCCCACTTGCTTTTTCATGAGAAGAAAGATCAAAAGTGCCTCTATTTGCTATTCCCTCAAGCTCTCCCCATCCCCATGGGTACAAAAACTCAATATCAACAGTTTTTGAAGCATAATGAGCTAATTCATTGTCACTATGCTCTCTAAGTCGAAGGCTGGTATCTGGGATTCCAATAGATCTATACCATTCCATTCTCTTTTTTACCCAATAATCAAACCATTTATTTTCATCTTCTTCTTTACAGAAGAATTCAATCTCCATTTGCTCAAACTCTCTAGTCCTAAAAATAAACTGTCCAGGTGTTATTTCATTTCTGAAAGATTTTCCAATATTTGCAATTCCAAAAGGAATCTTTGCTCTCATTGTTCTCAAAACATTCTCAAAATTTACAAATATACCTTGTGCTGTTTCTGGCCTCAAGTAAACAGTTGAGTTTTCATTTTGTACCGGACCAATGCTTGTTTCAAACATAAGATTAAATTGCCGAGGCTCAGTAAGATCTTCTTTGTTTATATCGTCTGGAACTTGATCAGCTCTATATCTTTCACCAGTTGGTTTATGATCAACCATAGGATCTGAGAATTCAGCTATATGGCCTGAAGCTTTCCACACTTCAGAACTTTGAATAATAGCTGTATCAACAGGAAAAATAGCTATTTCGCTGTCATTATCAATATCTTTCCACCAATATTTAGATATATTATTTTTAAGCAAAACTCCAAGAGGTCCGTAATCATAGGAGCTTCTGAGACCACCATAAATAGAAGACGCATTAAAGACAAATCCTCTTGCTTGTGCGACCTTTACTACTTTTTCAAATAATTCTCTGTTAGGTTCTTCCATAAGTTCTATTCCTTTTGTTAAATTCTAGTAAGACATCGTCTAATATGTCTTCATTTACATCAGGCCACAAAGCATCAATAAAAATAAGTTCAGAATATGAAAGCTGATATAGCAAAAAATTACTAATTCTTTTCTCACCTGCAGTTCTTAGTAAAGCATCAGGGAAAGGAATTTCTGGGTATTGGAAAAAATTATAGAAACTACTTTCTATATCACCCAATTCAAGAATTTCATTAATATTTTCATTGTGTAAATTTAAAACTGCATTGTGAATTTCATGATGAGATCCATAATTAAATGCAAACACAAGATTTAGAGTGTTATTATTTTTTGTTATTTCTTCAGTTTCTTTCATCAGGTCTTTATTTTCTTCTGGTATTTTTGAATCTGCCAAATCACCTAAAAATTTAAATCTGACTCCCTTTTGATTAAATTCTTCTCGTCTTCGAATTAATATGTCTCTGTTGAAAAACATTAAAAAATCAACTTCCTCTTCAGACCTGAGCCAGTTTTCAGTTGAAAAGGCATAGACTGTCAACCATTCTAGTTTATTAGCTATGGCCCAATCTATAGTTTTTGATAGAGAATGCTCACCTGCAGCATGACCTGCTGTACGTTGTAAATCTTTATTTAGTGCCCACCTTCCATTGCCATCCATGATTATGGCAAGATGTCTTAAAGACTTATCATTTTCCATTATTCCAGACCTTGTTTAATATTTTGTTTTCAATCATTTTAAGTTTATCTTCATTTTCATGGGAATATCCAACTAAATGAAGTAAACCATGAACCAAGACTAATTGAAGCTCTTCTGACATCGTTTTTTTATATTTCAATGCGTTATTTTTAATCAGTTGTCTGTTAATAAACAAGTCTCCAAGAACTTCGTTGTTTTCTTCATTAAGCTTGTAAATTTCCTTTATATTTTTATATAGTGGGATTGTAAGTACATCAGTAGGTGCATTTTTTTTAAAATAGTGTTTGTTAAGTTTTTCAGACTCTTCTTTAGATACAGAATGAAGAAAGAATAAGAAGTTTTTGGAAATATTAAAATGCTTTAAATACTCTTCTTTAGCAATTTCTAATGCAATTTTTTCATTGCTAAAGAAATACCCTTTGTAAATAATTTTCAAATTATTTATTCTTCTTCAGTTATTTCAGGATAAAGAACTCTTTGGTGATATAAACCTTCAAGACTAATTTGAAAAGATTCTCTGATAACTTCTAGCTCTTTAAATGTGATGGGAGCATTATTTAGCTGGCCATCAGAAATTTTTTCATTAAAAATTTCCTCTATTACATTCTTAATTTTTTCTTCATCTGCATCTTCACTCATAAAAATTGCTCTACAAGCAGCCTCTAATGAATCTGCAAGCATCAAAATTGCTGCTTCTCTTGAGGAAGGTTTTTCACCCAAATGCCTGAAGTCTTCTTTTGAAACATTTGGATTAACTATTTTTTCTTTTTCGTAAAAAAATCTTAAAACTGCATCACCATGATGTTCAAGAATTCCTTGATACACAATTTCGGGAATTTTAAACTTTTTAGCTAATTTAATACCATCAACAACGTGGCTTTTTATTATGTTTGCAGATTCTACTGGTGAAAGTGAGTCATGTGGATTTGTTGACCCAATTTGATTTTCAACAAACATTGTTGGATTCTTAGTTTTGCCTAAATCGTGATAATAAGCCATAGCCCTTGCGAGTTGGCTATTTGCGCCTATCTTATTTGCAGCTCTGTCAGCAAGTGTACCAACTACAAGCGAGTGGTTAAAAGTACCTAATGCATTATCTTCTAGATACCTTAATGCTGGGTGATTTCTATCTGCTAGTTCTGAAAGTTTGAAACCTGAAGTAAGTCTAAAAATACTCTCAACATATGAAGTTAAAGCAAACGCAGCTAAATTTGCCAGTAAAGCACTCAAAAAAGAAAAGATTAATATCTGTGTTAAATTTGCATCATCACGCAAAAAGAAATACACACCAAAAGCTAGCAGTGGTTGGGTTAAGGAAATATAAACAATTCTCTGTCTTAATAATGACCTATCAGTGTCCTCAGACAGGAATATAGCTGGAACAATTGTTCCAAGTGCGCCAAGAGCTACTAAACCTATATTCCCTCCACCAGCAAGAGCTAACAATGAGCTAGATAACGATAAGATTAAAGTCGCTCTTAAATTTAATAAAGTAACAGACAAAATACCTACAAAAGAAATAGGTAATGCATACTGAATAAATTCTAAATCTGAAACTTGAGAAAAGTATGAAACACCTCGTAAGAATATTGAAGAAATCAATATAAGTGTAAGCATCAATAATAATTCATTATTATTTAACCAAATACTGTCTCTCAAACGCCATAGCAATATATATAAAACTACAAAAACTGCAAATATAATAGGTATTGCAGCAGTTTGCACTGTCCTTGATTCTCCAGATAGAAAACCAAACTCATTCAAAGCCTGATATGTAACTTCATTAATTGGATCACCCTCATTTACAATTACTTCATCCTTGAAGAATTGGACTGTAACATTTTCTATGGATTCAGCTGCTTTTTCTTTTTGTTCATTCCATAATTCATCTTCAAGCTTTTGATTTGCAATTAAGTTTTCAGCAATAATTTCTGCAACCGTCGAACTAATTCTTGCTTCAGGGACAATTGCATAAAGTTCACTTGATAAATTTAAAGTAGGTGGATTAGAAACTATTGTTTGTCTCTGTTGATTTAAGTTTTCATTACCAATACCTTTTGACAAAAATTCATTGGCTTTGTTTTTTGCTTCAAACTCAATTTGAGTTAAAAAATTAGTATTATTATTTTTATCTGTGTTTGAAATTTCAACTAAAACTTCAATGGCAGATGTGGAAATTGTAGAAAATAACACAGAAGTTCTAATTTTTTGAATCTGCTCAGATTTTGTAAGTTCAATTATTACGACGTTTGGATCAGACTGTTCAAGTTCTTCATCATCATTTTGTTCAAGTATTTCATCATTTCTTGATTTAATTACAGTTAAAAACATCTCAGTAATTCCATCAATAACATCTGTAGTTATTGAAGAATCTAAAGAATATACAGGAGGAACATTACTTATAGCTTTATCTTTAAGTGATTTTGTAGCATTTTCATCAACAACACTTAAATATCTTGGTGCAGAAAAGCTGGTTGGTGATTCCTCCCCTATCTCTAATTTAATAACCTGGTTTTCAGGAAAAATTGTAAAAGATATAAACCATACAGCAGAAGAAAATATCAAAATATAAAAAATCTTTATTAAATGTACTATGTAATTATTCATTATTTATCTGGGAAAATTTCCAAAATTTTAGACACTATTTTATTTCTTACAATATCAGTGTTTTCAAATTCTAATACAGATACTTCTTCTATTGTTGATAAAGTTTTTCTTGTTTTTTTTAATCCAGAGAATGTCCTGTTATTTAAATCTATTTGTGTTTCGTCACCTGTAATGATCATTTTTGAATTTTCTCCCAGTCTAGTAAGGAACATTTTAATCTGACTTATAGTTGCATTCTGTGCTTCATCTAATATGATACAAGCATCATTTAATGTTCTCCCACGCATATACGCAAGAGGTACTATTTCAATATTTCTTTTATCAATTAAATATTGTAAGGTTTCATTTCCAAAAAAATATTCTAGAGAATCGAAGAGTGGAACCAGGTAAGGATCTATTTTTTGTGAAAGGTCTCCTGGGAGGTATCCTAATCTTTCACCAGCTTCAACAGCAGGTCGTGTTAAGACAATTTTTTTTATTTTATTTTCAGAATACATTTTCACTGCACTGGCTACCGCTAGAAATGTTTTACCTGTTCCTGCTGGCCCAATACCAAAAGTTATAGTTGAATAATCAATAGTCTCTAAATACTTAAACTGATTTAGATTTTTAACTTTTATGAATTTATTATCAATTACATTAAGCTGACTAACTTTTGAATTTTCAAGTTTTTCTGGATTTTTAATTTTTGCAATTAACTCTAAATCAGGAATCTCTATCGTTTCATTTTTGGATCCCATAATTATCATTTCATCAAGTATTCTTGTAGCCTTTTGTGTGTCTTTAGTGCTCCCATTAATGTAAATAACATTACCTCGAACATTTATTTCTAAGTTTGGAAATAAAGATTTTAAATAATTAAGGTTTTGATCATTTACACCAAAGATATTTACTAATTCTTGATCAATTGGGATTGTTTTTTCAAATGTCATTATATATTTTTCAATTTTTCTCCACCGATTAGGTGTAGGTGTATATGGAAAACAGTTTGCATTGCATCAGCGTTGGTATTGAAAAGCAATCTATATCCTGTTTGATCAATATCAAATTCTTTTGCTAAGTTTTTAGCACACATAAACATACTGCCTATAAGGTTTATATCACTTTTTGACATATCATTTATAGTTGGAATTTTCTTTTTTGGAATTATTAAAATATGTACTTTTGCAACAGGGTTTATATCATGTATTGCAAAAATTTGTTCATCTTCATAAATTATATCTGAATCAATTTCTCCAGATAAAATCATTTCAAAAACTGATTTATTTTCCATATATTATTTTACATTATTAATGATACTGCAGATATTGCTGCAGTTTCAGTTCTCAAGCTAAAATCTGATATCTTATATTTATATTGGAAATTTGATAATTCATCATTGGTCCAACCACCCTCCGGACCAATTGCAAAAGCGTTTACATTTGTCTTTTCTTTATTGAACGTATCTCCTGAAATATCAAAACAAGAATTAAAAATTGTATAGTTTATAGATTCTGTAATTTCTATTTTTGGAAAAAAAGGAGTACCGGATTGTTCAACAGCTGATATTGCCCAATTATGAATTTTCTCAATATCGAACTTTGTGTTTTGGGTATTTTGGGTTTTACCGATAAATAATCTATAGACATTTAACTCAACTAGCTTTTCAATCATAAATCTAAAGCGGTTTTTTTCCCTAAGGTAAGGAACAAATATGGATATTTCATTTTTTCTAGAATATTTTTTTTGAGAATTTATTTCTACATGATCTTTTACAAGACGACCTAGAAATAATTCGCCAACTCCATTTGAGATATTTACAATATCAAAATCTTTTACTCTTAAGACATTTTTTAGATGATGAATTTTAGAATCATCTATAGAAACCTTTTTCTTACTAGAATCGACTTCAGGTAAAAAGATAGTTGGAGTAAACATTACTGTTTTAGAAATTCCTTAAAAGCTTCTTTTGGGACACTGACCTTACCAATTTGTCTCATCTTTTTTTTACCTTCTTTTTGTTTTTCAAGTAATTTTCTTTTTCTTGTGACATCGCCACCATAGAGTTTTGCAGTAACATCTTTTCTTAGTGCTTTAATTGTTTCCCTAGCAATAATTCTTGATCCGATGGCCGCTTGAATTGGGATATCAAATTGTTGCCTTGGTATTAAATCAGATAACTTCTTAACCCTACTTCTTCCAATGTATTCTGCATTTTCTTTAGCAAGAATGGAACTAAATGAATCAATTGCTTCCCCGTTAACTAAAATGTCAAGTTTTACTAAGTTTCCAGATTCAAAATCTAAAATACTATAGTCTAATGAAGCAAAGCCCTGTGAAATTGACTTTAGTGAGTCATAAAAACCGTTTACAAGTTCTAAAAGAGGCAGCTTGTATCTAATTTTTACCATTGTTGTACTCAAATAATTTAAATCTTCTTGTATTCCTCTTTTTTCATTCAATAACTGCATAATTGAGCCAAGGTATTCTTTTGGGAACAAAAGATTTATTTCACAGTACTTTTCTTGAATTGATTTGATATCTGTATATTTGTCAATTTCACTTGGATTGCGAATAATTATTTCCTCATCATTATTTCGTGTTATTTTAAATTCAACAGAAGGAGGTGTAACTATTAAAGAGAGGTCAAATTCTCTTTCAAGCCGCTCAACAACAATTTCTAAATGTAATAAGCCTAAAAAACCACATCTAAATCCAAATCCAAAAGCAGATGATGTTTCAGGTTCATAAAAAAAACTTGCATCATTTAATACATACTTATCAAGAGAATCTCTTAATTTTGTATAATCGTCTGAATCAGCTGGAAAAACGCTAGAGAAAACAGTTGGCTGAGGTTCTTTGTATCCTGAAACAACAATAGGATTATCATCATTATCTTGAACTAAAGTGTCTCCAACTCTTATTTGGGACAAGTCTTTTGCACCAGTAATAATATAACCCACTTCACCGGAAGATAACTTTTCAGAAGGATTAAATTTTAAATCAAAATAACCCATTTCTGTTGGTTCAAAAGTATATCTTGAATTAACTAGCTTTAGTTTTTGATTCATATTAATTTCATCACCAAAAACTCTAACTGATGCTACAACTCCTCTGTAAGAATCAAAAAATGAGTCAAAAATTAGAGCATTTGCATCTTTTGTCTTTTGAACTGGTGGATTAACTAATTCTGGAATTGCATTTAATAACTCACTAACCCCGCTTCCAGTTTTTGCAGAAATTTCAAAAATTTCATCTTGTCTAGATCCTATTAAATTAAAAATTTGTTTTTTTGCAGATTCTCTATCCGCGTCAATCGAGTCAATTTTATTTAACACCGGTATTACTTCTAAACCAGCTTCAATTGCTGCGTAAGAATGAGCAAAAGTTTGAGCTTGTATTCCTTGAGTCGCATCTACTAATAGAATCGCGCCGTCACATGCAATTAAAGCTCTTGAAACTTCATAAGAAAAATCAACATGTCCTGGGGTGTCAATTAAATTTAGTGTTACATTTTCAAACTTGAGCCTTATAGGCTGTGATTTAATAGTGATGCCTTTTTCACGTTCAAGTTCCATATTGTCTAAGATTTGATCTAAATGTTCTCCTGGCTTTATAAGACCAGACATTTCGATCAATCTATCAGCTAATGTTGATTTACCATGATCGACATGAGCAATAATTGAAATATTTCTTATATTTTTATTATCTAACATATTTATTAAGTTAATATCCTATATATCGAAAGGTTTTACATGGCTAATATTAATTCACAAAAAAAGAGAATAAGACAAGATAAGAAAAGAAATTTAAGAAACAAGTCTATCAAAACTGAACTTAAAACAGTTCTTAAATTAGTCGAAGATAGTTCTGTTGAGAATAAGTCAAATGCACTTAAAACTTTAGATATCGCTTACTCAAAAGGCATTATTACTAAAAATTTCAGAGACAGAAATAAATCTAAAATTTCAAAACTCTAATAATTTTTTTACAGAAATTAAATATCTTTTAGAATTTTCAAGTTCATATCCATATTGATTTATACTTTTTTCAATTTTATGGCTATATTGGATAGCTCTATTTATTTTCTTTTGATCTAAATTCTTAATTTTTTTTAAGGCATCATTGTATTTATAATCTTTTTTTTCTTTTAAAATTTCAGCTACTTCGTTTGGATCAAACTCAGTTAACATTTTTAATCTGATAAGTTCTTTTATAAAAAAAGACAAAAAATTTCTAAAGTCTCTTTCGTTGGAAGTGAACGAATCTAACAACTTAAGATCTATTGTTTTTCTAGAACTATATATTAAATTAGTTAAATCCCACGGAAAATAATTCTCTTTTTTTTGAGAATCAAGATATAAAACATCAACTTCAGATCCTAGTGATGTGAATTTAGACAAATTTGATTTTTTAATTTGAAAGATATAGTTGTCGTCTAAATCAATTTTTAATTTATTAAAAGATGAAATAGTTATAAATTCATCAAATATAAATTTGAAATTGTCATCATCAAATAAAGATTGTGCTTGATTAGGAATATCTTTTATCGATATTTTTTCAAGATTTATATTAAAACTATCTAATTGACTTAGATCTGATACTAGATTATCAGTTACAAGTAGCTTCATTATCCAACAAAATTTATAATCTTGTCTTGTATATAAATTATTTTTTTAAAATCACTGATATTCATGTCGAAGTCATCTTTACAAATTTTTTCTACTTCTGATTGTTCAAGTCCTATTTTAGTTTCTCGAGTAAACCTCTTTTTACCATTTATCTGTATCACAAGTTCATATGTAGGGTCTTTTAAGTTGTCATTATCAACCTGTGGCCATGTAATATTTATTAAATCTTCACCGAAATAATTTTTATAAATTTCAGAGGAAATATGAGGTGCCATTGGAAATAACAGAATACTTATATTTTTAATGATCATGTCTTTCGAGCTTTTTGATATTTCTTGAGAATTTTTTAAAAAATCTGATAATTCATTGTTTAGTTTCATTAAATCGGAAACAGCTGTGTTAAATTCAAATTTATTAAGATGTTTTGAAACTGAATTTATACTTTGGTTTACTTTTCTAACTATACTTTCGTCTTTAACTGAGCTATCTATAACTTTTAAATATGATAATCTTTTAATATTTTCCCAGAATTTGTTCAAAAATCTTTTTGTACCCTCAATGCCGCCATCATTCCACTCTACTCCGTCACTTGGAGGTGCCATAAATAAAATATATAATCTTAAAGCATCTGCTCCATGTGTTGCAAAATATGATTCTGGATCAACAGTATTACCTTTTGATTTTGACATCTTGGAACCCCCAAAATTTATCATGCCTTGTGAAAATAAATTTTGAAATGGTTCGGAAAAGTTTAAATAGTTCATATCTCTTAATGCCTTTACAAAAAATCTTGCATAAAGCAAGTGAAGAATTGCATGCTCAACTCCTCCTATGTATTGATCAACAGGAAGCCAATTATTAACTTTTTTGGCATCAAATGGAATATCTTGGTTTTTTGGATCAACAAATCTTAAAAAATACCAAGATGAATCAACAAATGTATCCATTGTATCTGTTTCTCTTATAGCCTTATTTCCACATTCAGGGCAGTTTGTATTTATAAATTCCTCACTCTTAGCAAGAGGCGATTCATTTGTGTTTTTGTAATCATCTATTTCTGGCAACAAAACTGGTAAATTATCTTCGCTTTCAGGTATCATTCCACACTTATCACAATCAATTAAAGGAATAGGACAACCCCAATATCTTTGTCGACTAATTAACCAGTCTCTTAAACGAAATGTAGTTTTACTAGTTCCAATTTTGTTATCTTTCAAAAACTTTACTATCTTATTTGATGCTTCAGTATGTGATTCTAGATTATCGAATTCTCCCGAGTTAATAAGAATCCCTTCACCAACGAATGCTTCTTGCTCTATTGAAGATTTCTCGTTTTTATCAGATATAACTTGGATTATTTCAATTCCATATTTTTTAGCAAAGTCATAATCTCTTTGATCATGGCCGGGTACGGCCATAATTGCACCTGTACCATAGTTAATCAATACGTAATCAGCTATCCACAGTGAAACTTTTTTTCCATTAACTGGGTTTATAACAAATAGGCCTGTATCAACTCCTGTTTTTTCTTTTGTAAGTGACATTCGCTCAAACTCAGATTTCTTTTTAGCACTATCAATATAATTTTGAATCTCCGTGCTATTTGATGAAATAGAAAGAATTTCACTCATGAGCTGGTGCTCAGGTGACAATACGGCAAAGGTCATACCAAATAATGTATCTGGCCTTGTAGTAAAAACATCAAAGGTTAAGTCTGTATTTTCAATGTTGAGTGAAAATTCTGCACCTTCAGATTTACCTATCCAATTTTGCTGCATAGCTTTTACATTCTCAGGCCAATCTCCTATTTCATCTAGTCCTTCTAAAAGCTCATCTGAATAATCAGATATTTTTAAAAACCATTGATTAAGATTTTTTTGATCAACTACGGCATCGCATCTATCACAATTTCCTTCAATAACTTGTTCGTTTGCTAATACAGTCTTACATGAATCACACCAATTAACAGGAGCATCTTTTTTGTAAGCTAACTTATTTTTAAAAAGTTTAATAAAAATAAATTGTGTCCACTTATAGTAGTCTTTATCGTGAGCAGCAACTTCTCTATCCCACTCATAGAGTGAGCCAAGTCTAATTATTTGATCTTTCATATTATTTATACGTTCTTCTGTAAATGTTTTTGGGTGTATTCCAGTTTTAATTGCTGCATTCTCAGCTGGAAGTCCAAATGAATCCCAGCCCATTGGTGACAAAACATTGTATCCATTCAACATTTTATATCTAGTAATTACGTCGCCGATTGTATAGTTTCTAATATGGCCCATGTGCAAATCTCCAGAAGGATATGGATACATACATAAATTATAAAAATTTTTTTCTTTTGAATTAATATCGCATTTTATTGAATTATTTTCTGACCAATGTTTCTGCCATTTTGATTCAATTTTTTGAAAGTTATATTCGTTCATAAGTTATATACTTCTAATATTTTAGGAAATACATTTTTAATGTCATATATTTCTAATACTTTTTTCAAATTGTGAATTTTCTTATTAATTACTTCTTCACTGCTTAAATCTTTACAGGCTTCTAAAATACTTTGTTTTAAATCATCTGTATTGTTAAATAAATATCCGTTTTCATGATTAATGAACTGATTCATTGGTTCAACATTCCTTGTAATACATACCTTTTGATAACTCATGGCTTCTAATAAGACTAATCCAAGACCTTCTGAATAAGATGGAAAAACAAATATATCGATACTCTCAAAAAATTTTGATTGATCTTCCACATACCCAAGGAAATTTGACCTTTTTAAAACATTTTCATTCATTTTTTGTTTTAAAATATTTATATAATTTTCTGTTCCAAAGCCTCCTATTGATAAATTGAAATCTAAATCTACTTCATTTAAAGATTCAATAAGATCTTCAATGCCTTTATTTTTATTTAATCTTCCCAAAAAACCAATATTGACTGAAGAATTCAAATCAACTAATTTATAACTTTTTAAAGAAATCCAATAATTTATTACGTGTGGTTTAATAAGCTTTGTATGACTATCTAGCCATGACTTTACTTCATTAGAAATTACGATTACTTCATCAGCAGTATTCCAAGACTTTACTAACTTTTTAAAAAAATATAATTTAAATTTTTTTTGGATATTGTTATTAAGATAAGAATCGTATTTTCCGTGTATAGATACAATCCATTTAAATAGATTGTCTGAAAATAAATATTTTTTTAAAAGATAAACCATAAAATCACTTCTTGGTTGATGTGAATGAATTACATCATAAGAATTATTCCTGATTATTTTTTGAAGTTTTATGTAAGAAAAAATATTAAACATACGAGGGCCTTTCAATCTATAGATTTTCCTACAAACACTAGATAACTCCTTTTTAATTGACAAGATATCAGAGCTATCTTCACCAATAACAATTACATCAGTAGTTAATCCTGCATTTGATTGAGCTTTAACTAACTCAAGTAAATGACTTTCTGCACCGCCCCTATTCAATGAGTTTATTACATGAGCAACTTTCATTTAAAGCCTTGGTGTAATCCATGTAGATTTTGGAGGTAATATATAATCAATATTTATTAAGTCTTCTGGTGTTAATGCTGTGAACTTTATAAGCAAAGAAGAATTACTTACATCTTCAAGAATAGGTGAAATAATATTTTCATTCTGCATAATTTTTTTAAAACCATATAAATCCATCAAACTAGGTTTGCTATTATTAACAAATTTTTTGTTATTAAAGAAAATTCCAAAATCTTCTTTATTAGATTCAAAATAACCTGCTTCATTTAAATATTTAAGAAAACTTTCTTTTTCTATATTTATGTTAAAAAGATAAGATTTAATTTTTACATCTTGAAAATTTATCAATATACATTTTAATTTATTTACTGAATTTTCTTTATTTGCATACTTCCATCTGTGGTGACCATCCAAAAGAATTAATTTTTCAGTTTCGAATGTTTTAACCTGACTGTCTAAATATTCCTCGGGATATAGTGATAAAACAATCGGTTCAAAATTATCAATATCTACACCTGATGAAATTTCATTCTTTGTAATAGTCTCTTCATGGAGTTTAATATTGTCGATTTCATTCTGAAATAGTGAAAAATCTGAAAGATATCCTATAGTTTTATCTTTATCAAATTTATATTCTTTAATGATTGAAAATTTCAATTATTTAATCCCTATTACATAATTTTTAAAATATTTCATAAAGTAATCGAACATATGATCATCAATACTGTTAAATAAACTAACTCTTATACCACCTACGCTTCTATGACCGTTTATGCCTATAATCCCTTTTTCAGCAGCCAAATTAACAAATTCTTTGTTATGTTCATCATTTAAAAAATTAAATACAATATTTGACTTACTTCTAAATTTGTTTTCAACTTTGCAATCTAAAACATCCGAGTTGTTATCGATAAAATCATATATTTCTTTAGATTGTTCATGTGCTTTATTTTGAAAATAGTCAATACCCCCCATTTCGAGCATCCAGTTTGTTACAAGATTAAGTACATATATAGACATAGTTGGAGGAGTGTTTAAAATTGAATTTGATTTTGCTAGAAGCTTAAGATTTAAATATTTAGGATTATCTGAATCAGTTAAAAATTCTTCTTTGACAAGACAAATTGTAACTCCTGGGATCCCCATATTTTTTTGAGCACCAGCATATACATAACTTAAATTATTAAAATTAAAATTGTATGAACCTAAGTCTGAGGACATATCAATTATTAAATTTTTATGATTAATAGTGTTAAAATTCTGAATTTGTAAACCTTCAATTGTCTCATTAGAAGTTAAATGTAGAAAATCTATATTTTGAAAACCAGAGTACTCTTTATCTAGGTAGGTTTCTAATTCTCTATCTCTAGCTTCAAACACATCGAAATTATTAAATATTTTTGAATAATCTTCTGCAGTTTTTTTTCCCCATGTACCTGTTACTAAGCAACCCAAATTACGATTTTTTGGAATATTCATTGGTACAAAAGTATTTTGATAAGTAGCTCCCCCTTGTAAAAGCAAGACGTTAAAGTCTTTTGGGAGGTGAAATAACTTTTCAAAATTAAGATTTATTTCATTTAGTAATTCACCAAATTCTGAGCTCCTATGAGAAATTTCTAAAACAGATTTTCCAGTTTTTTTATATTCCTTTACAGCTTTTTCAACTTTGTTAATAACAACTTGTGGCAATTTTGATGGACCGGGGGAGAAATTAAATACTTTTGTCAACTAATACCCCCATATTTAACATTCTAAACCCATATCCAAAAATTAAGCCTGTGAATGCATTGAATTCTTCTACTGGAATTACAAAAAAGAATAAAAAGAGAAAAAGAATTTTTAACAAACTTTCATAATCTTTTTTAATCAAAAATTTATATATTGGAAATGAGAACAAAATTAGTAAAAAAATTAATCCTGAAGAAATTATCGTATTAATTAGCAAACTTTGTGTATTAGGTTTATAAAAGTTTAATGAATAACTGCCAGTACCAAAATTTTCAGCTTGATACCTTTTATTTAGATAATTTGGTAAAACCCTATTGGTTATATACATTTCTTCGTTGATCTCTTTTGTAAGATATTGTTGATAATCTTGAACTATAGAATTAAAACCTTTCCCAAAAAAATTCATATCTCTACTAGAAAGAAAATCAATAACATTTTTCCTATCTGTATCTAATTCAGTAACTGTGCCAATATCTTCAAAAGAAATAAGGTCTATAGATTCATCAACACTTATTTCCAAGCACTCATTGCTTGTTGGATTAATTTTACATTCCTGTATTGAAATAAAACTAAACAAAAGCACTCCAGATAAAAACAAGATTATTTTGCTGTTTTGGCTTTTTTTGAATAAATATAAACTTAAAAAAAGAATGGTTCCAGAAATGGCAAAAATTCTTAATAAATCACTTCTGGAAAATCCAAGAGAAAGAGCCATTATCAAAATTGATATAAAGCTAATATTTTTCTTACCAAATAGAAGTATTAAAGATAAAGGAAAAATATATGACACAAACAAAACAGGTTCTCTAAATGTTCCCATAGCCCTATGGGGCTCATATGGCCAAAATGTGGATTGTGCAGCATTACCTAATAAATTTGTATTAGACCTATTGCGAAATGGCTCATATAGATCGAATATTTGTGATATGTAAATATAAATAGTTATTACCGAAATTACTATTAATAATTTTTCTAATAAGTCCATAAAAAATTTATGGTCTATTGATTGTAAAAATGAATGTGATACATAAATCACTAGAAAAAAAGATAAATAATTAAATAATCTCAGTTGGTAATTTCTTTCCAAGAGTATTTCAAAGTCAGAAAAAATCTCAAAAAATATAGGAATAATAACTAAAGCCATAAATATATAAAAGATTGATGAAAAATTAGAAGTAATTTTCTTAAAATTTAAAATAAATAAAAACAAAAGAACTGATAAACCAATCCATTGAACTGGTATATTTCCAAATGAATAGGCATCTAAAGAAATCAAAAATAATGCAATTATTATTCCATTTAATTTTAAATTATTAATATTTGTCATCCACCTTAAATGATAACTAAGCTGCTTGGAAAAATGTGAAAAATTTAATTTTGCTCTGAGTACATATTGAACGCGTAAAATTCATATAATTTTTGAACAATCATACTCAAAGATAATGCAATTGCTATACCAACTGCAGCAAATTGATCTACAAAAAAGAATGAAGCTAGGACAAATATAAATAGTGAAATTAGCCTACTAACAGCATGGTATTGAATCAAATTTGAAAATAAAAGTAGTTGTCGTATCCAAAATGTATTTAGATAAATTATATAACCTATGACAAGAACAAGCATTGGTTCATAGGCATCAAGAAAAGCACTACCCGAAATAAGGTTTATCAAGTTTTCACCAAAATATATGTATGGAATAATAATGATTGTTGAGAGTGGTAACAAGAAATTTTTAACAAGGTCAGAGAAGTTTGCCCTTAAACTTTCTTTTGAAAGCTGATTTTGAACCAATGGTGTCAAAACTGAAACAATATATGTAAATGGTTCAACAAGTCGTTTTGCAATTCTAAAAATACCAACAGTTGAAAGATCTGTAAAGTAACCCAGAATCACTATATCTAAATGCTGTGGGACTATGCCTACAAGTTGGTCTAGTCGTTGTTTGAGAAAATCTGATTTAAATTTCCTAAAGTAATCCGTTAAATTTTTTATTGATACTTCTGAAATACTTAAATAATTTCTACAAATGAAAAAACCAAAAAAACCATAAACAGTTGAGAATACTGCTTGTCCTATAAAATAATTATCAATACTTGCATTTACACTAAACAAAATAACAATTGTAATAAATCTCATCAAACTTGAAACTGTATCTATCAAAGCAAATTTTTTGAACTGACCGTTAAAAGTTAATACTGCTTTTGAGCTCTCCGAAAGAGTCTGAAATATTCTAGAAATTAATAATATATTGAGTGCAAAACTCATACTGTAGTTTCCAAATAGTGAATTAAGTTCAGATTGAAATAATACCAAACAAATCAAATAGCAAACTATACCAATTAGTAAGTCATATATAAGAGATAGCGTAAACATACTTTCTCCGTATTTTTTTAACATCAATAGAGTCACATCACTGTTTCTTGCATGAAGTGTCCTAAAAATAATTGCTATTAATGCTAAAACTAATACTGCTTGACCATAGCTGGCAGTACCCAAGCCTCTAGTAACAATACCAACCTGTACAAATAGAATAACAACAATTAGTAATTGAGAAGAAGCTAGTTCTTTTATTTCAAAGATTAAAGTTTTTAAATACTTAAAATTCATTTATTTATGTGGAGCTGAGGGGATTTGAACCCCTGACCCCCTGCATGCCATGCAGGTGCTCTGCCAGCTGAGCTACAGCCCCTAAATTATTTTTATCCGTATTGATAAAGAGTCTCACTATCAAAATATATATCTTCAATATTGTAATACTCTCTAGATTCTTCAGTAAAAATTTGAATTAATATGCCTTTAACACTTATTAATAACCAATTTGAGTTTTCACCCTCATATGTGAAATTTTGTATCTGTAAATTTTTTCTTATGTTTTTAATAATTGCACTCATTTGCACTAAAGAATTTGCAGTACAGATAATTACATTGTCATGAAACTGATCAGATTCTAGTTTTAAAACTTTTATGTTTGTTACTTTTTGTGTCAAAAGTAAATCGACCAATGAATCTATAATAAAGCTGTTTTCTTCTGTTAAAGTCTTAAATTGATTCACTTATAAATATGTTACCATGTAATAATAAACACACTATTCTTAAATATAAGGGTTAATTTGGATAGAATAAAAAACTTTTTTAGTTTGTTTGAGCGAGTATTCAACAGTCGAAGACTGAGAACAATACTTGGTGTTTTATTATTTTGTATTGTTAGTTTTGGTTATATTTTTTACTTGTCAGAACCACAAATTAAAACTTTTGGAGATGGAATTTGGTGGGCACTAGTTACTATCACTACTGTAGGCTATGGTGACATAACACCATTAACGACACTTGGTAGGTTTGTAGCTGGTACTTTAATGTTTGTTGGGCTTGGATTAATTGCTACTGTTACAGCAATTGTTTCTGCCAAATTCATAGCAAATTATGTAGATCATCATACCAATGACGATGTATTAGAAAAACTTGAAGAACTAGAATCTGAAATTGAAAAACTTAAGTCATTAGAAGAAGATGAACTTGAAAAACTCGATGAATTAGATTCTGAAATTCAAGATATAAAAGACAAATTTTAATAAAGACTGTTTTTCTTAATATATTGAATTATTTTTAATGGAATTTCCTCATCATTAAATATATTGTCTTTAAGCTTATGTCTTATGGAAGTAGAGCTTAAATCTAATTTTTTACCATCAATCAATTCATAATCAAAAGGAAAGTTTTCTTTCAAATTAATTACACTGTCTTCTTTTCTTAAAGCAATTAAAAAATTAGTAAGTTCTGATAATTTTTCATAATTATTCCATGTTCTAATGTTTATAGCTGTGTCAGACCCAAGAATGAAATATAAATTATCTTTCTCATGATTTAATTTAGTAAGTGTATCGAAAGTATAAGAAGGAATATTTTCAGATTTTTCAATATCACTAATTTCAAATTTATTTGAACCCTCAATGAGAATTTTTGTCATTTCAAATCTGTGAATAAATGATGTAGCATATTTTTTTTGCCATGGATTTCCAGAAGGTATGAAAAGAACTTTATCTAAATCAAATTGTTTAATAGCCCTTTCAGCGATTTTAAGATGTGCTTTATGAGGAGGGTCAAAAGTACCACCAAGAATTCCTATCTTCATCATTTAATTACCTTTTTAAAATTTATACTGTTTATAAAAGTTTTTAATTGTTCAAAATTCCTAACTTCAGAATATTTCTTAGAGATTGACTGATAATGATAAAATTGACTATCACCTGTGTTCCAATATTGGCTTCTTTCTGGATTCATCCAATAAATATTCTGAAACTTTTTTGATAGCTTATCAATTGTTTCTGTGTTTATAGGCCTGTAATTATTTCTCGCATCTCCAATAACAATAAGAGTGTTAAAACTCGAATTGCTAATTATTTTCTCATCTAATAAATCTTTAAACGACTTGTCATAATCAGAATGTCCATCAACATGAACATAGTTATTCCAATTTGTAAGAATTTTATTTATGTTATTAAATTTTAAATTTTTTAATTCTTTTGTGATGTCTGTGATTCCGTCAATAAATACGAACGCGTGTACAGATGTGAAGCGTTGCACTACTCCAAAAAGTAAGGTAAGCCCAAACAAAGAATAAAGAGCCATTGAACCGCTAATGTCACATAAAAGAATCAACCTGGGTTTCTTTTTTATCTTCGGTTTTAAAACAATATCATAAAGACTTCCACCATTTTTCAAGGATTTACGAATAGTTTTTCTAAATAGTAACTTGCCTTTAGAAGCTGATTTTGTATATTTTACAAACTTGTTTGCCAAGATTAGTCCAAGATTTCTCGTCTCTTTAAGTAACTTTCTTCTTTCTTCAGCATCTGTAAATAAAAAATCTTTTTCATCTAGATTTTCTTTTGGATTTAGTTCTGATGGTATGTAAGCTTCTTTAAATTGATTTCTCAGTTCTGAAACTCTTTCGAGTATTGATTGATTTAATTGACTAATAAAGTAATTTTTATTTTCTTCATTGATAATTTCATCTAAATCATTATCAAAATCAATATCAAAAAAACTAACTGAATCAAGAAAAGCAAGGGAGTTCTGTAGCTGATTTAACCAATAATTGTTAGATACTGGTCTACTAAAATCTATTTCACCAAATTCTTTAATAATGTCATCAGCAAGTTTTTGAAATCTTGAAAGTGAGTTTTCGTTAAAAAAATCTTCAACTCTTTCTTCTTTATAATCTAGCAAGAAAATAGATTGATCTTCATAGTCACCTACTAAGAAATTAAAGTACTGATGAATAAGTTCTTTCAATTTCTCTTTTTCTTCTCTATTGGAAGGAAGCAATGAATAAATAAAACTTACATCTCTTTCAAAATTATCATGTTGGGCTTTTTGCAAAAATTTAATTAAATTGCTTACTCTTTCAGATGGAAACTTTAATGAATTCTCTGAACAATAATGAGAAAAATTAATTAACTCATTGGTTTTTATTTGCATTATCTTCTTTAATTTTATCTAGATATATTTTTTGGTCTTCAATATCTTTTATAAGAATTCCGATATTTGAATCTAAAGATACCTTATCATTTAAATGATTGTATTTTACCCATTCAACTGATTCGATTAAAGAAGGTGGCTTGTTTAGACCAAGCGATCTTACAAAATTGCTAAAAATAGAAAACTTTTTTGCTTTTTCTTCATCTATATTTTCTACGTTGTTAAGAATTACTTTTGTTTCTATATCAACTGATGGGTAGTCTAGGTAAAAATACAAACATCTTCTTCTCAATGCTTCAGAAAGCTCTCTTGTAGCATTAGATGTTAACACAGTAAGATTATCGTTCTTTGAAGTGATAGTTCCTAACTCAGGAATACTTACTTGGTTTTCAGCTAGAACTTCTAATAACAAAGCCTCAAACTCTTCATCTGATCTATCAATTTCATCTACGAGAAAAATAGATTTTTCATTAGACCTTAGAGATTGTAGAATCGGTCTCTCAATCAAAAATTCTTCAGTAAATAAATTTTTGGAGTCCTGTTCGGTTTGTATTGATAAAAGCTGCTTTTTGTAATTCCACTCATAAAGAGCCTTGTCTTCATCTATACCTTCATGACATTGAAGTCGAATTAATTGAGTTTTAAATATCTTTGAGAGAGTTTTTGCAAGATAAGTTTTTCCGGTACCAGCAGGACCCTCTATTAAAATGGGTTTATTTAAATACAATGAAGCATTGACAATGTCTACTAATTCTTGGTCTGCAAAATAACCGTTGTCTTCGAAATCTTTTACTGTTAAATTGTTTATCATCCTCTTACTGTACCCTCACCTGTAACTACATATCTTTCATTTGTTAACGCCTCTAACCCCATTGGGCCTCGAACGTGTAATTTTTGAGTACTAATTCCAATTTCAGAACCAAAACCAAACATTTCACCGTCAGTAAATCTTGTAGATGAATTAATAAATATAACTGAAGAATCTATAGATTTAGCGAAAGTGTCTGCAACTTCCTTTGATTCAGTCAAAATTGCTTCTGTATGTCCAGATGAGTAGACTTTAATATGCTCAATTGCCTGGTCAACACTGTCTACGACTTTTACTGCCAGTTTCAAATCTAAAAATTCAGTCTCATAGTGTGATTCGTTAGCAAGATTTAAATTTGGAAAGTCTTCTTTTATTGTTTCGTCTACAAATAATTCAACTTTATTTTCTAATAATTCTTCAATGATCAAACTACCCATATCTTGGTAAATCTCACTATTAATTAGCAAGGTTTCAAGAGCATTACATACCCCCGGTCTCTGCACTTTAGAATTAATAACTATATCAATAACATGTTCTTTTTTTGCATCCTGATGTATGTATAAATGTACATTTCCATCTCCATCGAGGATAAATGGAACCTTGGAGTTGTCTACTAGTGTTTGTATTAGCCCCTTTCCCCCTCTTGGAACAATGAGATCAACAAACTCTGTGAGATTCATAAATTCAATAGTGTCTTGACGATCTTTACTTTCTATTATCTGAAAAATATTCTTATTACAATTATTTAAAGATAGTGAATTTTGAAGAACTTCAAGAATGGCAATATTTGAGTCAAGACAATAGCTGGATCCTCTTAAAATTACAGCATTACCAGATTTTAGACAAAGACCTGAAACATCACTTGTGACATTTGGTCTTGCTTCATAAATAACTCCTATAACTCCAAAAGGTGAACGAATTTTTTTAATATGTAATCCTTCATCAGTTTTCCAGCTGTCAGTAATATTGCCAACTGGATCTTCTAGGGGAATTATCTTGAGCAAACCATTAGCCATACCACTGATTCTTTCTTCACTTAAAGATAATCGGTCAATTAAGGCAGGTGTTAAATCAAGATCCTTAGAATTTTTCAAATCTATTTTGTTAGCATCTAAAATTTTTTTTGAGTTTTTAAGCAATTCATCAGACATAGACTGTAATATTTGATTTTTTTTATCAGTGCTTAAAGCTGCAATTTCTGCAGCAGCATCTTTTGCTTGTGTTCCTATTTGCTTAAGCATATTAAAAGGTTAATTAACATTTTCTATTAGTAAAATTATTTATAGAATAATTAAATCGTCTTTATGAATTAATACACTACTTTCACCAACTGCAGAACTATCAATTTTCGCAATACCCTTAGCGACAATTTTTTGATTAAAAACAATTGATAATCCATCTCCAATTTTGAAAGAGTTGTCGACACTAACAACTCCTTTTGATAAAAGTGAAGCGTTCTTTAAAAGTGCATTGGCTGCACCTTCATCAATAAATACATTAGATACCGGAGCCATCCCATATGCAATCCAAAGCTTTCTAAGCCTAATTTTCTTATTTGAGGCAGTAATATAGGTTCCAACTTTCTCATTTGAAATTGCCTTCGATAAATTAGATTTTGACCAAGAAATTATATGTGTTGGTATACCGGAAAAACCAGAGATTTGTGATGCCATAATTTTTGTTGAAAATCCTCCCATGCCTTCTCCAGCCTTCGAAAGAGGTATTAATTCGTTAAGTTGATTGGAGTCGTATTCAATGTAATCTATTTTTTTTGCATCTTTATTCTTATCCGGATTGAAATTATACAACCCCTCTTTATTAGTAATAATTATAAGTTTTTCCGCATTAACAATTATTGAAACTATTGCAGAGAGTCTATCGTTATCACCAAACTTTAACTCTTCAGTGGCTACAACGTCATTTTCATTTATCACTGGAATAATTCCCTGTGACAACAATTCATTTAATGCTTGTGTTGTGTTAACAAATTGTTCTCTATCATCTATCAAATTTTTGGTAATTAAAACTTGTGCAATATTCATTTTTTTATCTTTAAAAATTTTTTCATACTGATTAATCAATTCAATTTGACCAACTGCTGATGCAACCTGAAGTCTTTTTAAAGATTTGGGTCTACTTTTATAATTTAATTTTGTTGCACCAAGACCAACAGCACCAGAGGTAACAACAACAAAATTAAATTTATTTTTATTTTCGATTATTAACTCGGCCAAGCTTTTTAATAAACTTATATCAACATTATCATTTTTAATAATTGAAGTAGTTCCAATTTTTATTACTATGTTTTTTTTATTGTTTGTATTCAAATTCTAAATTTCCTAACACAATTGTATCACCATCAATTGCACCCATTTCATTAATTTCACTGGAAAGAACAGATTTTTCGAATCTAATAAATATCTCATCTAAGACACTATCTTTGTTTCCAGAAATGTTGATCATATTCGTGACTAATTCACCAGAACAAATGAATTGATTTTCTATTTTTTCTATAAAGTAATCTTCTTGCTCTAAAACTATTTTATGAAACTCAGAATAAATAATAGGTAATTCCTCTTTAAATTCTTCCAGAATTTTGCTGACTAATTTATCAATTCCATTCTCATTTAAACACGATATATTTAGATATTTCTTATTCGTTGTAGAGAGTTGATCTGATTTGTTAATAACTATAAGTTTTTTAATAGATTGATAATTTTCATCAAATTTATAAAGTTCATTTTCAAGCATTGAAATTTGCGAACTTATATTAAATTTGTCATTTATTGGATCAATTAAGTAAATTATAAATTTAGTATTTCTCAAATGCTTTAGTACTCTCCTACCCATTCCTACGCCGTCTGAAGCACCTTCTAATAACCCAGGTAGGTCACAAATAGTTATCAATGATTCAGAATTATTTAAAACACCAATATTTGGACTAGTTGTTGTAAACTCGTAATCGCCAATTTTTGCTTTAGAGTTAGTTAACTTTTGAATTAGTGTACTCTTGCCTGCGTTAGGCAGTCCAATTATTGAAATGTCTGAATAAAGACTATAACTTAGTTTGACATCAAGTGATTTTCTTTTTATTCCTTGTTCGCAGATTTGTGGATTAGGATTTCGTTTTGAGATCAATTCATAATTTCCTCTACCACCTTTTGAACCTGTTATTAATTCATAAGAAGAGTTATTGTCATGAAGGTCAGCATACAGTTCATCATCAATAAAAACTTGGGTTCCTTTTGGCACTTCTATAATTAGATTTTCGCCTGAGGTACCATTTTGAAAATTTTTGTTACCTGGTCCACCATTTTCAGCTTTAAGGGAACTATTCGACATTACGTGAGATAAGTCAGGCAATTCTTTATTAACCTGCAATATAACACTACCGCCATCTCCACCTGAACCGCCAGATGGTTTAGTTTTAGAGTTTAGATTATTGAAGCTAACAGAGCCTGGTCCTCCAGCTCCAGATGAGACTGAAAGCTTGATTTCATCAACGAACATTGGCTCATTTTGGAATTACATTAACTAATTTTCTACCATTTCTTGTAGAAAATTTTACAACACCGTCTGTTTTTGCAAAGAGAGTATCGTCTCCACCTTTTGATACATTTTCTCCTGGATGAATTTTTGTACCTCTTTGTCTAACTACAATCGAGCCAGCAGATATATTTTCACCATCATAAACTTTAGTACCGAGGCGTTTGGACTCTGAATCTCTACCATTCCTGGTTGAACCACCAGCTTTTGTTTTAGACATTATTCCTCCTCAGCGCTTTCAAGTCCTTGAATACTCTTAACTTTAACAATTTTTGAGTTTTCTCTATATCCAACTCTTCTTCTGTTTCCAGTTTTGTTTTTATATTGAAAAATGTTAATCTTTTTGGATTTTGAAGCAGAAAGATGCTCCAATTCAACTTTATAGTTTTTTAGTTCTTTATCATCAATAACTATTTGGCCTTTTCTAGGGCTAACTAATACAGGAATCACAGTTTTTTCTGCAAAAGAAGATGAAACAGAAAACTCATCCCCAACACTAACTCTTTCTTGGGATGATCCAACTTTAATAACAGCATATTTACTCATAACTCAATTACTCTACTACAGCCTCGCACTCAATCAAGCTTTCTTCTGTACTTTTGTTAGCAAAAATATCATTAATCATTAGACCTCTACCGTTGAATCTTTCTCATTTTTCTGAAAAACTTCTACGAGACCGACTCCTACTCTCTTTCTAGTCATTTCTACTAATCCGAGTCTAGATATTTCAAATACCTGTGTTCTTGTCTTGTCTTTAGCTAATTCCTGCTTGAATCTATTTAAAAGACTTTGTTGTTTTTTGGTTGACTCCATATCAATAAAATCTATCACTATAATTCCGCCAATATCTCGAAGTCTTAACTGTCTTGCAATTTCTTCTGCAGCTTCTAAATTATTTTCATATACAGTTTCCTCAAGACTATTTTTTCCAACAAATTTTCCAGTATTTACATCAACAACAGTTAGTGCTTCTGTTTTGTCAATAATAAGATGTCCACCTGATGGCAGCCAGACTTTCCTATCTAGAGCCTTTTTTATTTGGTCTTCAATGTGGTACCTTTCAAATAGCATTAGTTCATCTTGATAAAAGTCAACAATATCGCTTATTTCAGGAGAAGTAGCTGAAACATAATTTTTGATTTCATCAAATTGATCTTTTCTATCAATTAAAAGCTTTACAAATGTAGAGTTAAAGTGTTCTCGAATTACTTTTATAGTAACATCTGGCTCTTGATGAATTAATTTTGGAGCATCACCGCTTTTGTAATTACTAACAACATCCCACTCTTCAATAAGTTTTTCTATATCAACTTGTAGTGCTTTTTCACTCACTCCCTCGGCAGCAGTTCTTACAATAACTCCAAAATTTTCAGGTTTAAGCTTACGAATAATTTTGTTTAACCTACTTCTCTCATTATCAGATAGTCTTCTAGATATTCCCTTTGTTCTAGAGTTTGGAATTAACACTAAATATCTTCCTGGGAGGGAGATTTGGCCAGTTAACCTTGCCCCTTTTTCCCCGATAGCATCTTTGACTACTTGTACTAAAATTTCTTGATCAGGTTTTAGTAAATTTTCAATTTTTGAATTTTTATATGAACCCTCTATATCAGCAACGTACAATACACCATTTTTTTCTTCACCAAAAGAAACAAATGCTGCTTCCATTCCAGGTAAAACATTTTTTACTTTTCCAAGGTAAATGTTACCAACTTTAGACTTAGCTTCTGATGTATAGTATTGAACTAAAGTTGGCCCTTCAAGAATAGCTACCTTAGACACCCCGTCTTTTGTGCTAATAAGCATCTGCTTTTTTTCTACTTCTGGAACTGGTAATGGTTGTTCTCTAAACCAAGTTGGATTCTTATCTTTAAAATCTTTATTTTTTTGAGAACCTGAGCGAGTAGTCCCAGATTTTATTTTTACTTTTTGGCCATTAAACCATTTAGTTTTTGTATTGTCCAAGTTGTCGCTTTTGCGAACAATCTTTGACTTTTTGAACATACCAAACATTAAAACCTCCGAGATGACGAATATATAAATTAAACATGATTTAAGAATACTAGATTTAAAAATTAAACAACTATGTTGTTCTCAATGAAAACTCTATTAATTAATCCAAATATTATTGCGGTTGAAAATATTGATGATCCTCCAAGGCTTAGAAGTGGAAAAGGTATTCCAGTCAAAGGAATAAATCCAAGAATAGTTAACAAATTTATAAATATTTGAACACCTAGGAGAATTAATAATCCTGAAAGTAGATATTTTTCAAACTCAATTTGAGTAATTTTAATTATTCTATTTACCCTAAAGAAAAATAGGATCCATAGAGATAGAAGCAATAAATCTCCAAGAAAACCAAAATTTCTTGAATAAAGAGAAAAAATAAAGTCTGTAGTTTGCACAGGTACAAATACATTTGTTATTTGTGAATTAGTAAAATAAGTTCCGAACAAACCTCCTGAAGAGATTGAAAGTCTGCTTTGCTTTTGGGAAAAGTCATCACCAGAAAAGAAATCTGTAATTCTTGATACTTGATAATCACCTATAAAATTCATTTCTAAAAGAATAAAAAATAAAAGAAAAAGTGTTAACAACCCTAAAACAGCACTCCTAAGTTTAATATCAGACATAAAAAACATGAAAGAAGTGACTATTAAAAGCAACATCGTTGTTCCTAAATCAGGTTGTATAAAAATTAAAAGTAAATTTATTAGAACCCCTATTATAGCAATTAACTTATAAGACTTTTGGCTGAGTATTTTTGCTAGGAACAAAACTAAAATAATTTTGCTGAATTCTGATGGCTGAATAAAAATTGGTAATCCAATTGGTTCTAAATCATACCATCTTCTTACACCAAGTATTGGTGTGGTGAAAAGTAGGCCTATTAAGACAGAAATAGAAAGTATAAATAATGAATTTATTAAATTATATAAGTTCTCAATTGAAAGATACGTCGTTAAAAAAAATACAATTATCCCTATTAAAGAAAACACTATTTGTCTCGATAAAATATTTGTTGTTTCAAATTCAATTGACTCAATAGAGCTGAATAATGTAAACCATGAAATGACACTAAATAACATAAACTGGAGAAGAATATATAAGTTTGTTCCTTCTGGGCCTAATATTGTAATTTTTCGATTAATCATTCTGTAATTTCTCCGAATTCCACTGGAGTTAGTTCATATTCACGTAAATGCTGAATAATTCTTCGAGAAACTGGTGCAGCGACCGCACTTCCAGATCCGCCCTCGTCGACAACTGTAACAATAATATATTTTGGATTACTTATAGAATCAACTCCAACAAACCAAGAAGTATTATTTTTATCACCAGCATTTTGTGCTGTTCCTGTTTTTCCACCAATGTCATTTACTTTGTTTCCCAATATACTAAATGAAACATAGGCTGTTCCACCTTTATTAGTAACTGTGTTTAAGTCTTTTAAAAGAAATGAAATAAATTCATCACTCACATTTATTTTGTTATTTGTTATCTTTTCTGCATTTACGTTTATTGTCGGCGATAAGTTTTCTCCAGTTAGTAAAGTTCTATATGCATTTGCAACCTGAAGAGGAGTGGTCGTTATAGCTCCTTGACCAATGATTAAGTTCATTAAATCTCCACCTAACCATCCCTCTTCTCTCACAAGGCCTGGTCTAGATATCTTCCACTCCTCGAAAAGATTTCTATCAGGAATGATTCCAACCTTTTCAAATGGTAAGTCAACATTTGTTTTCTCACTAAAGCCTAATTCTTTAGAGTACTCCTGAAGAATTGACTCTCCTTCTGTATTACCAAAATTTCTCCATATATTTAAAGCTATGTCCCAAAAGTACACATTACATGACTGTTTAATCGCATCGGTAAGGTCTACTTTTCCGTGGCCCTCAAGTTTCCAGTCGTTATAAACTTGCTGGGATCCGTCATCAAATCCAAATGAAAGACTTCCTTCACAATCAACTTTTGAATCTTTGTTGTTTAAGCCCTCAGGAAATATATTTTCACTTAGTGCTAACCAGTAAGCAACAACTTTAAATACTGAACCTGGAGGATAAAGGCCTTGGATTGCAAAATTATTAAAAGCTTGATCTCTATCGAGCTGCTTGTATTCAAAGTCACTTATGCCAGATACAAACTTGTTAGGATTGAAATCAGGTAAAGAAACCATGGAAATAATATTCCCAGTTTCAATGTCTAAAACCACAGATGCACCTCTTTTAATTTCATTTATTGACTCAAAACTCTTATTTGCTAAATCTATGCCCTGTTGTAATGATTCTTTTGTAACTAACTGAGTTGAAGAATCAATTGATAAAAATAAATCCCTACCAGGAATTGGTTGTTTTGAGTCTATAATCTCAGAACCTAAAAAAGTTAATTCACCTGGAATTCCAGATAAATAGTCTTCGTAATATCTCTCTAATCCATTTTTGCCAACCTGATTATTGCCCAATGCATTTTGAAAAATATTAAACTCATCTTGATTTGGTATTCCTAAATATCCGATTGTGTGAGCAAAAAGTTCATTTTTAATATAGCTTCTTATTGGTAAATCAATAATTAAAAAAGCATCAAAATTAGTTAATAGATTATTTCTAACCTCATATTCAATAGACGAGAGGTTGGTAACAAATTGTAAAATTTCCTTACTTTGAAATATTTCATTAATTTCTCTGGTTGTTAAATCTGGAAAATTATATTGAATAATTTGTGTGTAGCTGGAGGAGTTCTCATTAGTTATTTTTCTCATGTTTATAAATAAATGAGGTTCTAATTTGGTTTCAGCTATTTTATCTCCATTTGCATCAAATATTTCACCTCTTGGTGCTGTAATATAAAATTTATCTAAATTTTGCTGGTCAATAATTTCAGACGTTAACTGGAATTCGGTTGTTTGAAGTTGAAAGATTTCAAACAAAATAAATACCAATAAAATAAAAAAAGCAATAAAAGTAAATTTAAGTCTTATTTGGTTAAACATTTTTTCTTAAAGCTCTTTTTAAGGAGAAAAAAATTAATGAATTTACAATAATAGAAGTGAAATAACCTGATAACCAGTAATCCAAGTCAAACTCTATAATAATTGGAATTTTATATATCAATAAACATAATGAAATAGTGGTTACGTATATGACATTTGATCGACTGTATCTCGATAATACATAATTAGACAAAATAACCACAACTAAGAATATTGATGTATTTAGTCCCAAATAGTAAGTACTAAAAAAAGAGTCATACAAGATTCCTGTTAAGAAAATTGGGATAACTAGATTTTGATTAAATAATTCAGTTCCAATATATAAAAGTGAAATTAAGAATACATAAACTCCAAAATCTAAAGAAATAAATGTATTCAGATAATTTTCGAACAAACAAAGAATAAAAAGAAAAGTGGATATTGAAATTAGTCTTATTACTTTCATTTACTTTTAGGGATGAATAATTTACTTTGGAAAGTCAGCATTTCCTCTATTGGTACTATTACTATTAATTTGTTATTTAACTTTGTTTGTTCATAAGATTCTAAATCGAAAAGTGGAAACTTGTTTATATGCCCAAATGTAATATCTGAATATAACATTCCAACTTTTGAATTCAATGTTGATTCTAGAGAACTAAATATTAACTCTTTACCATTTGAATTGACCTCAAAAATGTTGTTGTTTTCATCTAATGCTCTAAAGTTAAAATTTGTAGAATTGAATGATTCAAGTATTGAATAATCATTAAAAACTTCTCCTAAATAACCAACAACATATCCTGTCTCATTTATCACTAGATCCCCAGGCTCGAAATTGTAGTCTCTCCCACCTGTAATTAGATACTCGTCTGTCGAGTTTTTTAAAATTAAGCTTGTTGCATAGTATGTTAATTCAAAGTCACTAATATTTTTTATAAGAAGGTCATAAGACTCAATATTATCCTGTAATTCTTGATTCTCTACATACAACACTCTCAAATTAGAGAGCTCTTCTTTTAATCTTATATTTTCTGCGACTAAATCCGCTCTACTTGAAGATAACCTAGAAAATTCATTTTGCAGTAATCTGTCAGGTATTTGGAAATTGGAAATTAAATTCACTTGTTCCGGAATAAAATTTGATAATGATTTATTAGAAAAATAGTCAACAGCACTTAATAAACCTGAAAGAAAAATAAAAAGAAAATAAACTACATATTTTCTTATACCAACAACTTGAGTACTTTGCATATTAATTAGGTTTTGGGGATAATTTCAAAATACTTTTGTAGTCTTGAAATCTCTCTAAGCATATACCAGAACCAATTACAACTGAACTTAATGGATCATCAGTATTGTTAATTGGGATACCTAACTCTTCAGCTATTTTTTTATCCATTTGCTTTAATAGAGATCCTCCACCCGTAAGCCATGCTCCATCCTTGTCAATATCTGAAACCAAGGCAGGTGGAGTTTGTGAAAGAGATATTCTAATAGCTTCAATAATATCATTTACGACTGGTTGTAAGGCATTCCTAACATCACTTGCCTCTAGTAATACTTGCTTGGGTATACCTCTTACAATATCTCTTCCAGTTACTGTTACTTGAGGCTCTTTATCATATTGATAAGCTGAGCCAACTGCATGTTTAATATTTTCTGCGATACCAGTATCTACAAGTATTTGATGTTCTCTCCTCAACCATTCAATTAATATCTCTGTCATATCTTCACCACCAACCCTAACAGAGTTGGCGTTGACTATATCCCCCATTGATATGACTGCTATTTCAGTTGTGCCACCCCCTATGTCTACAATCATGTTGCCATATGGCTCAAAAATATTTAAACCACTGCCTATCGCTGCTGCCATAGGTTCTTCTATTGTGAAAACTTCAGATGCACCTGTGGCATGAGCTGCTGTTTCAATTGATCTTTGCTCAACACTTGTAACACCATTGGGAACACATATCACAATTCTAGGTCTTGAATAAGCACGTCCTATTGCCCTTGATAGTAAGGTTTTAACAAGTTCCTCTGCCATTTCAATTTCAGATATCACACCATCCCGCAATGGCCTAACAAGCTCAATAGTATCTGGAACTCTTCCGATTAATTTTTTTGCCTCTCGGCCAATAGTGATGATCGAGTTATCGCTTTTATTTACAGCAAGAAGTGTGGGCTCATCAACTACAACTCCTACCCCTTTTACATATATAAGAGTGTTGGCAGTGCCTAAGTCAATAGCAATATCATTGCCACCAAATAATGTTCTTCGTAAATTTAAGTCAACCATGTACTAATAGAATAATCTAATAGTTGCTGTTTTTAAATATTTATTTACTATCCAAAAAATAACGAAAGTTCTCTCTCAGCACTTTCGTCTGAATCTGATCCATGAACAACATTTTTATCTAATTCAGTTGCTAAATCACCCCTAATTGAGCCGGGTGTTGATTCACTAGGATTAGTAGCTCCCATAAGGTTTCTGATTTGTGTAACTACATTTTCACCCTCAACCTGCATAGCAACAACTGGACCACTTATTATAAATGACACTAAATCATTAAAAAATGGTTTATCTTTATGTTCCCCATAATGCTTCTCGGCTAATTCTTTAGAAATAGTCATCATTGTTATTTTTGTGATGGAAAATCCTTTGGCTTCAACTCTTGAAATAATTTCTCCAACTAAATTTCTTTGTACACCATCAGGCTTTATCATAAAAAACGTTTTCATGTAATTATCCTTTTTTTATACTCTCCAATTAAATATAAACTACCTAGCAATATAGAAGGATTCTTATTTGATGAAAAAGTACTAAGTTCAACGATTTTATAATCTATATTTTCACTTTTTAGAAAATCGATAAATTTATCAGGGTTTTGTTGATTAAAAAAAGTATTGTCCTCAATAAAATTTAACTTAAAATGTTTTTTTGCTTTTAAATAACTGATGATAATTTCTATGTTTTTCCCATTTTTAAAACCCAGATACAAATGAGTATCTTCTAAATTAAATACTTTTTCATAGTCTTCTATAGTCTTTATAAACCCATCTATATTGTGTGCACCATCTAAGATTTTTAAAGGATTTCTATTAATAATTTCAAATCTTCCTTCTACAAATTCTTTATTAAAATCTAGAGGTATTTTCCTTATACTCGAACTTATTAAGAAATTTACGATTAATGAAGCAAGTAAATAATTTATTTGATTTGATGTGAAATCCTTTGATTTACCATCAACAAAATCATTTAAGAAGTACTTAGAATTAAAATGTTTGTAATTATTTTCTATCACTTTAATTAATTCATCGCTTAAATTACCAACAAATAAATTATCTATATTATTTGATATAAATATTTTTTGATCTAAAACTTCAAGGTCTGTATAACCGAGTAGTTCTTGATGATCTCTTCCAATATTTGTAAGTACAACATTTTTACTTTGAATGATAGAAGTCGTATCTAAAACTCCACCTATACCAGCCTCACATATGAAATAATCCATTTCATTATCTAAGAAAGCTTTACAAGCAATCAGAAAAAGAGTTTCAAAATAGCCTAAAGTTATATTGTTTTCGATCTCAAAATCATGAACGATTCTCGAAATATATTCAAAATTAATATTGCTATGAGATTGTATTCTCTCTTGAAAGTTCACTAGATGAGGTGAGGTAAACATCAAAACTTGCTTTTCTTCTTTGCCAAGCATATTATAAATAAAATTTGCTGTTGAAGTTTTACCATTTGTGCCGACAATAGCAATAGTCTTATCCATTAAATTTTCTAACTGATCTTTTGTAAAAAATCTATGAAGCGCTTCAAGATTCTTATTGTTGGTTAACCCAATTTTAGAATTTAAATATTCTTCTAATTCCTTCAATTATCAAGAGATTTTAATGTTGAATTTATTGATTCGATCTGACTATTTAGATTTTGTACATTTTGTTTTTCTTGATCAATTAATTCTTGTTTAGCATTTTCAACAAATTTGTCATTATTAAGTCTTTGATTCGATATTTCTAATGATTTACTCAACTCTTCTCTTTTTTTATTTAATCTCTTTATTTCATTTTCAACATCAATATATTTATTGGCCAATATACTAAATTCAAATTCGTTAGATTGGAAAGAAAGAACAACTCCTTCTTTAACATTATTTTCAACATTAGAAATAGTAACATTTGCAGTTTTTTCTAACTGATTGATAAACCAATCTGGAAAAGAGCTAGCTGGGTACAAATCAATACTTAAAGAATTTTTTAAATTGTAAGTTGATTTAAAGTTTCTAATTTTAGTAATTATCTCTCTCAAATTTTCTATTTGAAAAATATCAACCGATTCTTGCTGATATTTGGTTGGCCATGAATTATCAATTATGTAATTTTCATTAAAAGAAGACCATATTTCCTCAGTTATATGTGGCATTGCAGGGTTTAGTAATTTCAAAGAATTTAAAAATATTGACTTTAAAACAGTTTGGGTTTCAATTTTTTTATCTTTGTCATTAAACAAGTTCTTTGAAAATTCAAAATACCAGTCAAACAACTCAGACCACAGAAAATTATATAGTAATTTATAGGCATCTGAAATTTTATATTTTTCAAAAAGTTCATTAAATTCCTCTAAGGTTTCATTAAACCTTGATATGATCCATTTATTTTCAATTAAAGATACCGTGCTGATCTCAGACGGTGTAGATTCATCAGTGTATAAATGTACAAACTTTGCAGCATTCCATATCTTGTTGCCGAATTTTTTTGCAGATACTGTCCACTCTTCATCAAACGGTACATCTTGTCCTGGATTAGCTTTTTCAATAAGTGAGAATCTCAAAGCGTCTGCTCCATGTTTTTCAGATAATTCTAAGGGGTCCATTGTGTTTCCAAGGCTTTTTGACATTTTTCTACCTTGTGAATCCCTAACCAAACCATGGATAAGAATATCTTTAAATGGAATATTTTCCATTGTGTATAAACCCATCATGATCATTCTTGCAACCCAGAAAAAAATAATATCAAAACCAGTAACAAGTAAGGTAGTAGGATAATAACTTTTAAGATCTTCAGTGTCATCTGGCCACCCTAAAGTGCTAAATGGCCAAAGTGCTGATGAAAACCAAGTGTCCAATACATCTTCATCCTGACTTAATTGAACATTATCTTTAAGACCATATTTCTCTCTTACGTTAGCCTCACTGGTACCAACATAATGATTTGCTTCATCATCGTACCAAGCTGGAATCCTGTGACCCCACCATTGCTGTCTAGATATACACCAGTCCTGAATATTGTACATCCACTCAAAATAAGTTTTTTCCCAATTTTTTGGTATAAATCTAATTTCATTATCTTCAACAACTTTTATTGCTTTTTTTGCAACCTCATCAGTTTTTACAAACCATTGTTCAGAAACCATTGGTTCAAGTATTGTTTTAGACCTATCCCCTTTTGGAATTTGAATTTGATGATCTTCTACTCCTTTAAGTAAATTTTGATTTTTAAGCATATCTATTATTTTTTCTCGAGCTTCAAACCGATCCAGTCCTCTTAATTCTTGAGGTATAAATTCATGATTTTCAATTTTTCCATCAAAATCTAAACATCTTATCATTTCTAGATTGTGCCTTTTACCAATTTCATAATCGTTGAAGTCATGAGCTGGAGTAATCTTTACACACCCAGAGCCAAATTCAACATCAACATAGTCATCAGCAATAATTTCTACTTCCCTATTTACTATTGGGATTATTGCAGTTTTTCCTATCAAGTCTTTATATCTTTCGTCTGAAGGATTTACGGCAACAGCTGTGTCGCCTAGTAAAGTTTCTGGTCTTGTTGTTGCAATTTCTATAAATGAATCTCCGACCTTATAATTGATAGCCCACAACTTTCCAAGTTCATTTGAAGACGTAACTTCCAAATCAGAAACTGCTGACTTTAATTTTGTATCCCAATTAACCATTCGAGTACCTTTGTAAATTAAATCATTTTCATATAGTGAAACAAATACGTTTATCACTGCCTGTGAAAGTCCTACATCCATTGTGAATCTTTCTCTTGACCAATCACAACTCATACCTAAAGTTTTCATTTGATTAGTAATATTGTCACCTGATTTTTCTTTCCATTCCCAAACTTTTGCTAGAAAATTTTCTCTCCCTAAGTCATGCTTAGAAATCCCATTTTCTTCTAATTCTTTTTCAACAAGTAGTTGTGTAATAATTCCAGCATGGTCAGTTCCAGGAAGCCAGAGAGTTTGAAAGCCTTGTAGTCTTTTTACCCTTGTTATGACATCAATAATCGAATGTTCTAAAGCATGACCCATATGAAGTGAACCAGTTACATTTGGAGGAGGAATTACTATAGAAAAATTATCGTCAGAATCTACTGGTTGGAATTTATTCCCTTGTTCCCAATTTTTTTGCCATTTCTTTTCTATTGATAATGGATCGTATTTTTCATTCTGCATATATTATATTTTATGCAGTTTTGTCGTCTTTTGACTCTTTCAAAACCATTTTTGGTGCAATATCTTCTAAAACATTTTCTTTATCAATAATTATTTTAGAAATATCTTTTCTAGATGGTGATTCATACATTTCATCTAACAATATTTTTTCTAATATTGAACGTAGACCTCTTGCGCCAGTTTTCCTTTCGAGCGCTAAATCAGCCATAGCCTCAAGTGATGCATCAGTGAACACAAGATCGATATCATCTAATTCAAACATTTTCTTAAATTGTTTTGTAATAGCGTTCTTTGGCTTAGTTAGAATTTCTATCAAGGCATCCTTGCTTAATTCATTTACATTAGTAGCAACTGGTAGTCTTCCAATAAATTCAGGAATTAAGCCAAACTTAATTAAATCTCTTGGTTCAACAAATGCAAAAAGTTCTTCTTTATTAAATTCTTTAGCATCTGACATGTTAGTGTTAAAGCCAATTGTATTTTCTCCAAGCCTCTTACTAATAATTTGATCAAGTCCGTCAAAAGCTCCTCCAACGATAAATAAAATATTTGTAGTATCTATTTGCAAATACTCTTGTTGTGGATGTTTTCTACCACCTTGTGGTGGCACTTGAGCAGTAGTGCCTTCAAGTATCTTAAGTAACGCCTGTTGAACACCTTCCCCGGAAACATCTCTTGTTATTGATGGGTTATCAGATTTTCTTGTAATTTTATCTATTTCATCAATGTAGATAATTCCCTTTTCAGCTCTTGGAATTTCATAATCAGCTGATTGGATTAATGTAAGCAAAATATTTTCAACATCTTCACCTACATAACCAGCTTCAGTAAGAGTAGTGGCATCTGCTATTGCAAAAGGAACATTTAGTGTTTTTGCTAAAGTTTGTGCTAACAGTGTTTTACCACTACCAGTTGGTCCTAAAAGTAAAACGTTTGATTTTTGAATTTCAAGTTCATTATCTAATAAATCACCTTTATAAATTCTTTTGTAGTGATTATAAACTGCAACAGACAAGGTCTTCTTTGCATCTTCTTGGCCAATGATGTACTCGTTTAATGATTGATTGATCTCTTTTGGTAAAGGTAGATACTCTTCTGAGCTTGTTTCTAGCTTTTCGACTTTTTCTTCTTCGATTATTTCAACACAAAGTTCAATACACTCATCACAAATGTAAACACCTGGGCCTGCGATTAGTTTTATTACTTGTTTTTGAGACTTACCACAAAAACTGCATTTTAGTGCTTGAGATGAATCTTTATTTGCCATTTTTAACTACCCTGTTGTTTTTTAGCTATTTTTTGTCTGCTAACTCCCTTTGAATTAGCACTTCATCTACTATACCGTATTCTTTTGCTTCTTGCGCAGTCATCCAAAAATCTCTATCTGTATCTTCCGCAACTTTTTCAACGTTTTGACCAGTAAAATCAGCCAATAAACCGTTTAATTGGGTTCTCATTGATACAATAAGATCAAAATTTCTCTCCATATCAGCTACAGTACCCTCCATACCACCAGATGGTTGATGGAGCATGATTCTTGCATTTGGTAGGCTGTATCTTTTTCCAGGAGTACCACCAGCTAAAATGACAGAAGCTGCAGATGCTGCTAGTCCCATACATACTGTTGAAATATCTGGTTTTATGTACTTCATTGTGTCATAAATTGTAAATAATGAAGTGATTGATCCTCCTGGTGAGTTGATATACATAAAAATATCTTTATCTGGGTCTTCTGACTCTAAATGTAGTAGCTGAGCCATTATGGAGTTTGCTACACCATCATCAATTGGTGTTCCCAAAAATATAATTCTATCTTTTAAAAGCCTTGAGTATATATCAAAGGCTCTCTCGCCCCTGTTAGTATTTTCTATAACAGTAGGGATTACATAATTTGAAGGTAATTCTTTCATATTATTCTTCCTCTCTTACTTCTTCCTCTTGATTGTAGACGTCTTGTAGGTATACTTTTTCACCATCCTTGTCAACAGACACTCCCTGTTGCAAGATATGCAGCATAGCCTTATTTCTTAGGGATTCTGCTTCTAAATTGAGCCTACGGCTTGCCTCTTCAACTTCATTTGTCTCTTGATTATCAGATGACATATAGTCATCGATATAAGAAATTTCTTTTTCTTCAAGCTTGATTTCCTGGTCCTCAACAACTTTATCTAAAATAACTACCATTGATAAATTTCTAGTAGCTTGATTTTTCAGATCCTCTTGAAGTGATTCTTCTGTTAATCCAGTTATTTGCAAGTAATCTTCAATTTTTATATTATTTTGGTTCAATTCAGCCATGAAGTTTTGTAATATACTATCCATTTCAGCGATAACCAACTGTTCAGGAAGTTCTAGCTTTGATTCTTCTATCAATTTACTTGTTAATAAACCTTGGTACTGATTAGCAATTTGTCTTTTTTTAACCATCTCAATATTTTTGAATAACTCATCGTTCATTTCTGCAATATTATCAAATTCAGTCATTGAAGAAACCCATTCGTCAGTCAATTCTGGCATAACCTTTTCTTTAATTTCTTTTACTAAAACAGTAATTTCGACATTACTTTTACCAATAGATGGTATATCATCATTAAATTTTATTATTGCTCCTGTAGATACACCTTCTAATTTTGAATCCATTGACGGTGTTAGTGAGTTGCTTCCAAGTTCGTACAAATAATCTTGATAGGAAAATTCTTCTAACTCTTTACTATTTTCCATTGCACTGATATTTACTAATAAATAATCAGATGTTTTTGAAGGTCTTTCAACTTTCGTCACATCAGCAAACTGTAGCTTTATTCTGTCGATTTGATCTGAAATCTCTTCCTCAGTGGGGGTAATGGACTCTACTTCTACAGTTTGATTTAGTTTTGGAAGCTTAGATAATTTAGGCCATAGTGTGATTAAAACATCCACCTTATAAGATTTCTTTTCTTTTTTTAAATCTTTTACTACAGGCCTAACAGCTGGATTTAATTCTTCTTTTTGCAATATTTCAAAAATTTGCTCAGGCAAATATAAATCAATTGATTCCTCAAGAATATAATCTTCGCCTACTTCTCTTATGACAATATTTTTTGGAATTTTTCCTGGTCTAAAACCTTTAACTTTTAGTGATTTGCTAATCTTAGAAATTGCCTCATCTTTTTTAGACTCAAGATCATCGAAATCAATATCAATTTCAATAGAGCTTTCAAAATCGCCAATTTTTTTTACTTTATATTTCATTTATCTCCTAATAAATATAAGGGTGACCGACGGGATTCGAACCCGCGACCTCCTGGACCACAACCAGGCGCTCTAACCGAACTGAGCTACGATCACCACAGCGCTCTCGATAGGACTCGAACCTATAACCTACAGATTAGAAGTCTGTTGCTCTATCCATTTGAGCTACGAGAGCTCTTTGTGAGCGGGTGAAGGGAATCGAACCCTCATAGCCAGCTTGGAAGGCTGGAGCTTTGCCATTAAGCTACACCCGCAGGTAAGTCGGGCTGGTGAGATTCGAACTCACGACCTCCTGCTCCCAAAGCAGGCGCTCTAGCCAAGCTGAGCCACAGCCCGCAACTTAATCATTTTTCTATCTTAACTGTTTTATAAAAAGAATAAATAGAAAAAATTTATACTTAACTATCATAATCTAAGTTAATCTTTAAAAGGGGTCGCTAGCTCAATTTGGCAGAGCAACGGACTCTTAATCCGCAGGTTCGGGGTTCAAGTCCCCGGCGACCCACGCGACATTTTAGCGGATGTGGCGGAACTGGTAGACGCGCTAGATTTAGGATCTAGTGAGCTTTGCTCGTGGAGGTTCGAGTCCTCTCATCCGCACAAATTATAATTATTTATTTTGGTGGAAATTCTACAATAAGCTCTGTTGAATTTGCGGTTGCATAAATTTTTCCATCTTTATCACTTAATGTGCCAGTAACAAAAATTACTCTTCTTCCTATTTTTTCAATCTTTGCAGATGCTGTAACTTCACCAGTGGATACTGTCATAGGCCTGAAGTAATTAACTCTTATATCTGTTGTCATTGTCAAAAACCCTTTATCAAGCTGACAGTTAGCTGAAATACTATTACAAGAATCTAACATTGTGGCTGCTAAGCCCCCATGAACAGTTCCAAGGGGATTGTAATGAAACTCTTGTGGTGTAAGTGTAAAGGTTACCTGACCTTTATCGTCTACTTCCATCTGTGAAGTATCCATTAGAGCACCCATTGGAATGTTTTCAACTGGCAAGTTTATAAAGAAATCTTTTCTACCATCTTTATCTAAATTTACTAATTCCAAGACTAAGCCTGGAACTAAATCCCATTTAACTATTCTTTCATTCATCGTCAGATTCCGATGCTCTTGTTTGTAATTCAGATACAATATCTGCATTTGCTAATGTTGTTACATCACCGAGCTTTCTTTCTTCTGAAATATCTTTTAAAAGTCTGCGCATGATTTTTCCACTTCTAGTTTTGGGTAAATCAGCTGTTATAACAATACTTTTTGGTTTAGCAATTGGACCAATTTTATCACTTACGTGCTGTCTAAGATCGGCAATTAGATCTTCATTGCCTTCATCAGTTCCAATCAATGAAACAAATGCGGCGATAGCTTCTCCAGTTATTTCATCACTTCTACCAATTACTGCAGCTTCTGCTACTGCTTGATGGGAAACTAAAGCACTTTCAACTTCCGCTGTTGATATTCTATGTCCGGATATATTCATTACATCATCTACACGTCCTAACAGCCAGATATAACCTTCGTCATCATATTTAGCTCCATCACCAGCAAAATATAAACCATTATGTTGTGACCAATAAGTGTCTATATACCTCTGATCATCTCCATAAACAGTTCTTAACATTGATGGCCAAGGAGATTTTACAGCTAAAAAGCCTCCCTCACCTTTGCCTACTTCATTTCCATCATTGTCAATAACAATTGATTTGATACCTGGTAGTGGTCCGCAAGCAGATCCAGGTTTAGTGCTTGTCACACCTGGTAATGGGGAAATCATTATTGAGCCAGTTTCTGTTTGCCACCATGTGTCAACAATTGCACAATTCTCACCACCGATATTCTCGTGATACCACATCCATGCTTCCGGATTTATAGGCTCTCCTACAGTACCTAATATTCTTAGTGAACTTAAATCATGAGCTTGAGGGTGCTCTACACCCCATTTCATAAATGCCCTTATTGCAGTTGGAGCTGTATAAAAAATGTTGACTTTATACTTTTCAATAATGCTCCATAGTCTTTTCTCGTCTGGTGCATTTGGTGCCCCTTCGTACATAACACTTGTTGCTTTATTAGCTAACGGACCATAAACAATATAACTATGACCTGTAACCCAACCGCAATCTGCAGCACACCAATAAATATCATCTTCTTTTACATCAAAAACTTCATGATGAGTTGTTGTCACCCCTGTTAGATATCCTCCTTGTGTATGAACAATACCTTTGGGCTTCGCAGTTGTTCCTGATGTATAAAGAATGTACAGCATATCTTCGGAGTTCATTACTTCAGGTTCGCAATCAGAAGACTCTTTGTCAGTTATATCGTGGTACCAATGATCTCGACCATCAGTCATATTAATTTCCTGCTCAGTTCGTTTAACAACAATTACATTTTCTACATATTCAGTAAGTTCCAATGAGCCGTCAACATTATTTTTTAGAGGAACAATATCTCCCCTTCTCCATGCACCATCAGCAGTTATTACTGTTTTTGCTTTTGCGTCATTAATTCTATCTGCAAGAGCTTCAGATGAAAATCCACCAAAGACAACTGAGTGCACTGCACCAATCCTTGCACATGCCAGCATAGAAACTACTATTTCTGGAGTCATGCCCAAGTAAATTGCTACTCTATCACCTTTTTTTACACCAAGTTTTTTTAATGCATTTGAAAGTTTGCAAACTCGCTCGTAAAGATCCTGATATGTAATTTCTTGCGTATCTCCGGGTTCTCCTTCCCAATAAAACGCAACTCTATCCCCATCAAATTCAAGATGTCTATCTAAGCAATTATAGGATAAGTTCAACTCACCATCTTTAAACCATTTGAAAAAAGGAGAGTTTGAATCATCTAGTATCTCTGTTGGCTCTTTGAACCAAGAGATTCTTGTTAAAGCCTGTTTTTGCCAAAATTTTAATCTATCCTTACTTGCTTCGTCATACCAAGAAGATGGTGCATTTGCGTTTTTGACTAGGTGTTCAGAAGGCGGAAATTTTCTATCTTCTTTAAGTAGGTTTTCAATTTTTTCATTCATAAATTCTCCCCTAAGAAATAGTATATATATCCGTGAAGTGAAAAATCTACTTAAGAAGTCATAAAATAATAATTAAACCCATCACAAAGAGCATTCCATGATGCATTGATAATATTTTCATGCACACCTATAGTGCTCCATTGTTTTTTTGAATCAGTAAATTCAATTAGTACTCTTGTTTTAGCTTCTGTGCCATCAGAGGAATCAATTATCCTAACCTTGTAATCAATAAGTTTCACGTTATTAATATCTTTATAGTCATATTCAAGTGCTGATTTCAATGCTTTTGAGAGAGCATCTACTGGGCCAACTCCTTCGCCTGTTTTTACATATCTATTATTATTTACGGTGATTTTACAAACAGCTTCTGAAACAACATTTTCTGAATTCCTTCTTTCCGAAAAAACTCTGAAACTTTCAAATTCAAAAAAATCTGGCGTAGTTCCCTTTAATGAATTCATTAATATAAATAAAGAAGCATCCGCTGCTTCAAATTGAAAACCAATGTGCTCTAAGTTTTGCACTTGTTGAATTAAATCTTTGGCTTCATCATTATTAATACTTAATCCGAACTCCTCTGCTTTTGTAATAACACTTGCTCTACCAGCTAATTCTGAAACAGTAGTTCTTGTAAAATTTCCAACTTTTGAAGCATCTATGTGTTCATATAGTGAACTGTCTTTTGACATACCAGATGCATGAAGTCCTGCCTTATGAGTAAAAGCTGATGAACCAACATATGGATGCCTTGAATCGATAGACACATTTACAAGTTCTGCAATATGGTTGGCTGTCTGAGTTAGTTTTTCAAGAGAATCTGTAGATATTGTTTCATAATTTTGCTTTAAAGATAGATTAGGAATGAGGGTACACAGATCAGCATTTCCAGTCCTTTCACCATACCCATTTATTGTTCCCTGAACATGATCAACACCAAGGTCTACCGCAACCATTGAGTTAACAACTGCACAGCCATTATCATTTTGAAAATGAACACCGAATTTTGTTTTTGGATATTTTTCTATAACCTCAGTGAGAATTTTTCTAACTTCCTCAGGCAATGTACCACCATTTGTGTCACAGAATATAAAACAATCTGCACCAGCTGTAACTACAGATTCAAGAATTTTTAGACTTGTTTTAGAGTCTTCTTTGTAGCCGTCAAAGAAATGTTCCGCATCAAAAAATAATTTTTTACCCTTTGATTTTAAATACAAAATTGTATCAACTGCCATATCAATTGCACTGTCGACATCAGTTTGCAACGCCTTTGTAATATGAAGTTTTGAAGATTTACCTACAATACAGATATATTCAGTGCCTGAATCAACTAATGCCTTTACTTGTGGATCATCTTTAGCTAATAACTCTAGTTTTCTAGTGGAACCAAAGCTTACAAGTTTTGCATTTTTTAGTTTTAACTCTCTTTTTGCAGTTTCAAAAAACTCTTCCTCTTTTGGTGAAGCACCTGGCCAACCACCTTCAATAAAACTAACTCCTAAACTATCTATCAGTTTCGCAATTGCAATTTTATCCTTCACAGAAGGAGAAATTCCTTCTTGTTGGAAGCCATCTCTTAAAGTTGTATCAAATATATCTATTTTCATAATTCCAAAAAAAAACCCTTGCAACGCAAGGGTAACAACGCTTAATACGTTGCTCCTAAATAATAATTATAATTTTTTTCATTGTGACAATATTACTTTGTTTTTCTTGATTGTCTAACAAAAAAATATACTGCTGTTAATACAACAAAAGCTATAGCAATGTTTATTGGATTTAGAGGTCTGTCGTTGCTTGATACCAACTCGAAAGTTTTACTAGAAACTCCATCGGCTTCGAAAATGATAGTATTTTCTACGATGTTGTTAATGTTTGGTATTGTAATTTCTCCAGGTACTTTAAAGCCCAACTTTCCATCAAAAACATTTTCATAGCCCGATTGATTAATAATTTCATTTTCAGTATCAAATAACTCACCAAATGATCCATAAATTCTAAATTCTCCATCATTATTTTGAAAATCTATCTCTTCAATTGGTAAAAGTAACAGGGCTGTATTTTCGTTAGATTTTAGAAGTTCAAACTGGTCTTTTAGTTCATCTATATTATCAAAATCATTACGCACTAGTATTCCAAGATAAGCATCTTCCTGGAAAATACTTGAACCAAATCCATCTGGGAGATCTGTAATAATATCATTAAGACTTCCTATTGATGACTCTTCGCCTATATCAAGAGCGTACAGTTGGAGTTCTTCATTAATTAATAATTTTATAGTGTACTTTCCAGAAAAATTTTCGTTAAATTCAACATTCATATCCCATTTAATTTCACATGCTGAAAATACAAGAAAAGCTACCAGTAAATAAATTTTATTTTTATGTTTCATTTAATTTCTCAACTAACTTTACTGCTGCTAATTTTCTATGGCTTATATTTGATTTTTCATCTAGAGTCATTTCAGCCAATGTTTTACCGCTAACCTCAAAAATAGGATCATAGCCAAAACCGTTTTTTCCTCTTGGTTCAACTACGATATTTCCCTTAAGAACTCCTTCTGACGTTATAAAATTTAAACCATCAAAATAACAAAGAACTGTTTTAAAAAACGCACTCAGATTATCAGCTATCTTAAGTTCATTTATTAATTTTTGATTGTTTTCAACATCTGTAGAATTTAAGCCTGCATATCTCTTTGAATGAACACCAGGCTTACCATCCAAGGCATCTACAAACAAGCCTGAATCATCTGAAATAATTGGAGATTTAAAAATCTCATAACATTCTTCAGCCTTTTTTTTTGCATTTTCTTCAATTGTGTTTTTATCTTCAATCACATCTGGTATATCTTCATTAACTATCAAGGTGTGTTTACTTCCAAATTCTTGAAAAATTTTTAATAACTCTTTGTGCTTATTTTTATTATTTGAAGCTAATAGGATTTCCATTTGCTTATTTTTGTATTTCAAATACTTCTTTTATACACTCTTTTCCAAGTTCAAAAAGTTGATCAAGATGTTCTTTTGGAAATGGCTTTCCTTCTGCAGTGCCCTGTATCTCTAGTATTTCAAATTTTTCATCCAATACTAAATTTAGATCAACCTCTGCATTGGAATCTTTTTCATAATCAAGATCTGCTACCAATTCGCCAGCAACAATCCCAACTGAAATGGCTCCAACTTTACTTGTAAGTGGATTTTGATTTAATTTGTTTTCCTGGATCATTTTTTCAAATGTATCATTCAGAGCTATCCAAGCGCCATTAATAGAAGCTGTTCTTGTACCGCCATCAGCTTCTAGCACATCGCAATCTACCGTAAAGGAGTACCCGTTTATAATTCCTAAATTACAAACAGCTCTTAAAGATCTTCCGATTAATCTTGAAATTTCTTTAGACCTACCGGACTCATAAGATTTTCTTGATATTCTATTACCTGATGACCCAGGTAACATATTGTACTCTGCAGTTACCCAGCCTTTATCAGAATTTAGCAACCAGTCTGGAAGTCTAGTTGAAACAGATACTGTAACCAACACCTTTGTATTTCCTGATTCGTATAAAACTGAATTTTCAGCAGAATTAATAAAATTTTTGGTTACTTTTATTGGTCTCATTATGGGGACATCCTTTCAATTTTCCATGAATTGTCTTCTGGCTTATAACAAAACCTATCATGTGTCCTGTTTCTTCTCCCCTGCCAAAACTCCCAATAATTAACTTCAATAGCAAACCCACCCCAAAAGTCAGGTCTTGGTATTTCTTTTCCTTCATATTCTTTTTCAAGCTCTTCGATTTTATTCGTAACATCTTCTCTGGAGGAGATGATGTTGCTCTGTGCAGATGCCAAGGCACTTAATTGTCCGCCTCTTGGTCTTGTTTTAAAATATTCATCGGATACTTGTGAGTCAGCTTTTCTTGCTATGCCTTGAAATCTGACTTGCCTATGGATTTCAGCCCAATAAAAAATACCAGAAACATTAGGGTTAGCAAATATCTCCACTGCTTTTGGACTCTCATAGTGTGTATGAAAGATCAAATTATTATTTACGATATTTTTAAATAATACGTATCTCGATCTCGGAGCATTTTCATCTACTGTGGCCAGAACCATTGCATTAGGTTCGTAAATTTGCGTTTCAATAGCTTCATCTAGCCACTTTGTAAATTGTATTATAGGGTCTTGATTTAAATCTTCTGATGTCAGGTCTAGATCGCTGTATTCGTTACGAAGAGATTGAATCTTTTCTGAAAAATTTTCCATTAATTTGATTTAATATAATTTAAAGCTGATCCACTTTCAAACCAACTTATTTGCTCTTCAGATAGAGAATGGCTGGTATCTATATCCATTGTTGAACCATCTTCTTTCTGTATAGAGACTGTAACTTTACTTCCAGGACTTAAGTTTTCGAGATTTTTAATAGTTAATTTATCATTCTGCTCTATCTTTTCATAGTCAGCTTTATCTTCAAAGGTTAGCGGCAGTATCCCTTGCTTTTTTAAATTAGCTTCGTGGATTCTTGCAAAGCTTTTAACCAAAACTACCCTACAACCTCTAAACCTTGGCTCCATGGCAGCATGTTCCCTTGATGATCCCTCACCGTAATTTTCATCACCAATTGCAATCCAGTTTATGTTATTTTCATGGTATGTTTTTGCAAGATCCGGCAATGTCATAATTTCATTGTTAAGGGTATTAACACCTGTCCCTGAGTCTTCTGAAAAAGCATTATTAACACCTATAAATAAATTTTGAGAAATATTTTCTAGGTGACCTCTAAACCTTAACCATTTACCTGCAGGTGATATATGATCAGTTGTACACTTTCCTACAGCTTTCATAATTACAGTCATGTCTAAATAATTGCTTGCATCAAATGAGTCAAATGGTGTTAAAGCTTGTAATCTCTCAGAATCCGGACTTATAACAACTTCAACTTCACTATTTTCTTTCGGCTGGACAAAACCTTCCAAAGTGCTTTCAAACCCTTCTGATGGTAGCTCGTCTGCAGTTGGAGGTGAGAGCTTAACCTCTTCACCGTCTTCGTTTATTAAAGTATCATTAAGAAAATCGAATTCTAAAGTTCCACCTAAAGCAAGGCCAATTACAGTTTCAGGTGAACCAATAAAGGATAACGTTTCCTTATTGCCATCATTTCTTGCTGGAAAGTTTCTATTGTACGAAGAGACAATTGTATTAGTCTGTCCTTCTTCAATATCATCTCTCTTCCATTGTCCAATACACGGTCCACATGCATTTGCAAGGACAGTAGCGCCTATTGCTTCAAGATCTTTTAAGTATCCATCTCTTTCAATAGTTGCTCTAGTAATTTCTGACCCTGGAGTGACCATAAGTGGGACTTTAGATTTTAAACCTTTTTTAGCTGCTTCTCTTGCTATAAAAGCTGCTCGACCAATATCTTCATAAGATGAATTAGTGCATGAACCTATAAGAGCGTTTGAAATTTCTAAAGGGTAACTATTTTCTAAAGCATCATCTTTCAATTCTGATACTGGGCGAGCTAAGTCTGGTGTATGTGGACCCACAACATGTGGCTCAAGACTATCTAAATCAATTTCAATAACTTGATCAAAATAATTTTCAGGGTTTGCAACAACATCATCGTCTGGAGTTAACAAATGCATATTTTCCTTAGCAAGAGACGCTATGTCTCCTCTTCCTGTGGCTTTGAGGTATTCCTCACCTTTTACGTCAAATGGAAATATAGAGCATGTTGCGCCAATTTCAGCACCCATATTTGTTATAGTTGCTTTTCCTGTAGTAGAAATAGACTCTGTTCCTTCTCCAAAATACTCAACGATTGCATTCGTGCCACCTTTTACGGTCAAAATTTCTGCAACTTTCAAAATTATATCTTTTGGAGCTGTCCAACCACTTAATTTTCCTGTAAGTTTTACTCCAATTAATTTTGGTATTTTTGTATTGAAAGGCATACCAGCCATTACATCAACTGCATCAGCTCCACCAACTCCAATTGCAACCATGCCTAATCCCCCTGCATTTGGTGTATGGCTATCAGTTCCAATCATCATTCCACCAGGGAATGCATACTGCTCAAGAACAACTTGATGAATGATTCCAGCCCCTGGACCCCAAAAACCAATATTAAATTTTTCAGATGCTGTTCGTAAAAAATCAAATACTTCTTTATGTGTTTTATTAGCAACTTTTAAATCACTGTTTGCCCCCTCATAAGCTTGAATCAGATGATCACAGTGAACTGTAGTGGGAACTGCTGTCTCTGGTAATTCAGCTTGCATAAATTGAAGCAATGCCATTTGTGCTGTTGCGTCCTGCATCGCTATCCTGTCAGGCAAAAAGTCACCAAAGTCTTTTCCTCTATTTAGTGAGATATCAGATACGTCTTTAGCATGACCATATAAAACTTTCTCAGCTAAAGTCAGTGAATTACCTTTTCTGGCTTTGAATTCAGCAATATTTGATTCAAGAGTTTTATAAACTCTTTCTACCAATTGAATATGTGTTTTTGAAAGATCCATCAAAATAATTATATATTTACTTGAGTCTAAAGATGAACTTATCTAAATTCTGTACAAGTATTTTTAAACTCACAATAATCACACCATTCACCAACTTTGTGACTAGGGCTCAACGCATCAAAAGGTATCCAAGATGCTGGCTTTTTTGCAATATCTTCAAATTTTGCTTTAGCGGACTCGAGTTCACTAATACCAAACTTTCTTTCTTTTACAGATGCATTTTTGTCAGATACATAAATATGCAATACTATTATTTCTTTTTCAGATTTCATTAGCTGTGAAGCCCCTAAAGCATAAAGCTGTGCTTCTAAAAAGTCTTCGGGAATTTCTGGACGTGTTTTTAGCTCAATTATTAGAGGTATATCACCAAGTCTTCCAGCTAAGTCAGACTTTCCAGTAAATATTGTTGCTACTTTCTGGTCAACAACTTTTCCATCTCTCAAGCCTTTTCCTTCGGTGATACAGGTAAAACCTAAAATATATTCTGATTCTTTTATTATTAAGTCCTCATAATTATTTAATTGTGAAACTAGCTGTTGGTATTTTAAATAAAGCTGTTCTCGAGTAACTTCGTCCTCTTCATTTGTTAATTGGTTGAAACTCTCAATATTTTGCTTTTCAGAAAATTTTTCGTTATTTACTAAAATTTCCTGTGAAAATTGATGAAACTTAGTAGCCACTGATTCTGATTCATACTCAATAAAGTCTTCTCTTGGTAAACCGTATTGAACATTCCATGCTGTTCTTCTTTCGCAATTAGAAAGTTTTACCAAATTCGTTTTCGATATTTTTACTTCTCTAATTCGATTAGTAATTTTGTCAGCATTAATTAGTGGAAATTGTCCACATCTTGATGCTTGATCGCAGTAATCGCATTGTTTACCAGGAGTACGCTTTTTCCTACCTTCTAGATAATCTTCTAAGATATTGAAATAATCATCAATAATTTCATCAGGATTTTCAACCATCTCAATTTCTACTAAGTCATCTAATTCAATAGCAGCCGTATAGAATTCTTCATTTTCCGATTTCAGTTTTGTAATAATTGCTCTATCAATTAACTCTGGTTCTGGGTCATGAGCAGTTTTTAATCTTATATATTCATATTGATTATCATCTTCGAACTCATAGGCAAAGTGAGTAGTTATTCCGTACTCTTCTCCATCTATTTCTTTTATGGCCTCTTTAATTAAATACTCATGATTAAAATTGGAATTTCTTTTAGGATAAATTGTTCTAAATCTTGTGAATAAATCAGAAAGTATCCTTTTTTGAATAGTGTCATAAAATTGAAAATTATTTTCTTCAGCAACTTTTACAGATGTTTCTTCAAGAGCATCATTATTAAGCCAATCTACAATTGCTTTATTTAAATCTTTCCACCTATCCAATTTTGGACTTGCAAGTCTTGTCTTTTTGCCGTAAGAACTGTGACATTGTGATATCTTCCTTATTTGATTAGTTGAATAAGTATTATCTCTATCAGGCATAGTAAAATTATAATTCACTAATTACTGCAAATCTGCTGTTTCAAAAGGCCTTATTGACTTCCAAAACTGTCAAAATTCAACCTGACCTTTGTAACAATCTGTAGAATGTAAACATGGATAAGAGAATTTCAAAATCATTTAAAGCTGTATTTACTAATCTGTATCCAAATTTTAATGAAGATGAGGTAAAAAAATCTGAAAAATACTTTAATTTTATAATTGAAAATTTTCCTGATAGATCTGAAATTATTCAATTAAGAGTTTTCTTTTATTTATTTTCTTTTGAAATAAGAAAGATCTTTATAAAAGACTCAAAAATTCCTGAGTTTATTAAAAATTTACAAAGCTCTAATTTATCTTTATTGAGAAAACTTGGTTCAGGAATTACTGCATTGTCTGGTTTAAGTACTGCACGATCACTTGATGGTGAGGGTTCAGTATACAAATATCTTGACTACCCCGTTTATAAAAATACAAAAATTGAAAAGAAAGATGTCTCAATTCCAAAAAGCATCGAAGTTGCAGTCATTGGAAGTGGATCTGGTGGAGGTGTTGCTGCAAATATACTTAATGAAAAATTTGAAGTTGGAATATTTGAAAAAGGAAGTTACGGAAATGGAGAAATTAATAATGAAACATTTGGTTACCATAACTTTTATGACACTAATGGAATACAGCAAACCAGAGGATACAAGGTTCTACTTTTAGCTGGTAAAGGAATTGGTGGAGGTACAAGTATTAACTGGACAACTTCTTTAAGAACCCCGGATAAGATATTGAGTGAATGGGATACTCTTACTGGTCAAAACAACTATTTCAATTCAAATGAATTTAAAAGCTGTATGGATTATATATGTAGAGAATTAAATGTAGATATAGCAAATAATCAAATACCCCAAAAAGAAGTTAAATTAGCTGAGGGCCTTAAGCTTAATAATTTAAATTATAAAATCATTCCTAGAAATACAGTTAATCACGATTGTACTGAATCTGGTTTTAGTACTTTTGGACGATATGATGAAAGCATTAACTCATCAAATAAAATATGGTTTTCAGAAGATAAATTCAACCCAGAAAATATTTTTAATGATACAAATATTCAAAGTTTGGTCATTTCAAATGGAAGAGCTACTCATATAAGAGTAGAAAATAGTGGTACATTGTATAAAGTCAAAGTTGATAAGGTAATACTTGCTGCCGGTTCTCTCAATACCCCAAAAATTTTGTTAGATAGCGGGTATAAAAATAAACATCTTGGTCAAAATTTAAAACTTCATCCTGTTTCAGGTGTTGCAGGAAAGTTCTCAGAGGAACAAAAGCCATGGGCGGGAACAATGCAGGGAATTTATTCAGATGATAATTTGTTTTTGAAAGATAACTATGGATACCTTCTTGAGGGATTGCCAATGCATCCAAGTCTTTTCTTTCCATTTTTTCCAAATAATCAAGATAAGTTTGATGATTTTGTTGAAAGTTACAACTATTGGTCTGGGGGAATTGTTTTAACATCAGATACTAGCTCTGGTTCTATTATTAATAAAAATCCTCAACATTTATGGGACTATAACCTAAATGACTCTGACCATAACAATCTTCTACACGGAATAGAAAATCTTGTAAGAGCAAACTATTTAGCTGGAGCAGAAGAAATTATGGTTGCGGCCTCCCCTACAATGCACTGGAAAAAATCTTCCAATGAAAATATTGAAGATTTTATAAACAAAATTAGAGCAATAAAAAATGAGCCATTTCGAATTCTTCTTGGTTCAGCTCATCAGATGGGTACAGCGAGAATTAACCCAAACCCAGAACAGGGAGTTGTAGGTTTAGATGGAAAAGTACATGGCTTAGAAAATGTTTATATTGTAGATGCTTCAACTTTTCCAAGATGCTCAGGTGTGAATCCTATGATCAGTATTCAATCTATGAGTCACTTCTTAATGTCAAAAATTTAGTTTAAGGATAATTTTTATCTGGAGCAAAGAACTCTGCAGCATCTAATCCTAAATCTATAAACATGCCGTGAGCCTCAACATGAATTTCTTCACCTAATTGAATAACAGCTTCCGTATAAACTTTTTTATTATCAACTTCTTTAACCCAAGCATATAATTCAAATTCTTTTTCTACTGGTGTTGGCTTAAGAAAATTAACAGATAAATTTGCAGTTACAGAAAATATGTTGTGAATAACTGTTGAGTAACCCATCATGTCATCCAAGGCAGCTGATAGTATACCACCGTGAACAAGGCCAGGCCCACCTTCAAATCTCTTTGCAAATGAATACTTTGCGTAAACTTTACGATTTTTAATTTCTGGTTTCATTTGCATACTGTCTGTGTTGTTACCGCTGACAAAAGAAGAATCAGGATATATATCTTGAAGCAGTGTTCCATCAGTCCAGCCTGAGGATGAATCAATTTCTAGAACTTGACCAGTTATGTACTTATAATTCATTTTTATTTATATTAGATATGTCTTTTCTTAATGCCTCATTGATAAAAGCATTTGTTATATCAGATCTAGTTCTTTCAATAATTGACCGTGCATTATCTGCATACCTTCTAAGTCCTCCTGTAAGAGCATCTGGATAATCTAACTCATTTAATATACCCATACCCTCTTCCATAATTTCTAAGTAAGTTTCAGCTTTTTTGATGTCAAGATTTCTTAAATGATCAAGTGCTTTTCTTCTCCACTCACCAATCGTATCTCCTATTCCTTGTATGTAGCTAGAAGGATGTAGGTTGAATTCGGAAAATGGTTCAATTGTTCCTTTAACTTCAAAATTGTAAAACATAACAGCTTCAACAAATTCTCTTTCGGCATCTAAAACATAGCCTGCATAACTAATTTCTGAAACTTCACTACAAATGCTTTTTAAATCATTTAATTTTTTTTGAGCGCTTTTTATATGTTTTTCAGCATCAGATATATCCTTTCTATGAACATTTCTAATACTTTTTGAGCACTCACGAACTATCTCTCTAGATATTGTTAAAGACTGTTCACGAACATCATTTAATTTATCGAAAGCTGCTGATAAATTTTCTAAATTAGCTTCAGATTCGGACAATTATACTGCTTGTTTTAAATATTCGACATTATCATCATCTGCAGATGAATCATCTACATAAATGAAACTATTTCTTTGAAGAGAGGATGATCGTACTTGAAATGCAGTGTATGCATAAATACCAAAAACTACATCAATAATAAGGTGAAAAACAAAAATTGGAACTGAGAGAGTTTGAAGAGCTATAAAAAAACTTGTTATAGCTACTAACCCCAGTGTGATAAATCCTTTTCTTTGTTTCTCAACCATAAATTGATACTCATTTGAGATAGATTTATTAATTTTTGAATATTGTAGCTCAGGAAAAACAACTGCTATTGAAAGCGATACCATTAAAGCTATTAAAACTAGTGTAGAACTCATGCCCTGCCCTTACTGTTGTTGTTTTAATAATAACTAGTTTTAAAAAAATTTTCTCTTTTTAAAATTTATTTTCTTTGCCTTCTCTTAGTCTTTTGATGTTTTCAGAATGTTTTATGAAAATCAAAACAAATAAAACAACAAGTACTACCACATTAGATATTTCATTATTTATATAAATTAGTAATGACACAGTTACCAAAACAGTTGCCAAACTAGCAATTGCTGACACACGAGTTGTTTTAAATACAACAAAATAGAAAAAGGCTAGTGCAGGTATATTAAGTATTTGAAATATCTCTATATTGAATAAGTCAGAATTATAAGGATTCATGAGCACTGTTGTAATATAAACACCGAGGTAAGTAGCAACCCCTTTCCCCCCTTTAAACTTATAAAATGCTGGATAAATATGGCCAACAACAGCAGCGAGTCCGTAAACCAAAAAATATTGATCTTGATAGTAAAATATGATTGGAATAGCTCCTTTTAATAAATCTCCAAGCAATACAATTGCAGCAGACCCTTTTCCTAATGTCCTTAACACGTTTGATGTTCCTGGATTACCACTTCCCTCAGAAGAAATATCTATGCCTTTAATTCGAGATGTAATATAGGCAAAATTTATCGAACCAAGCAAATAACTGACTATTACTACTAAAAAATTCATTTATTTGAGTCTAATTCATTAAAAATAAATAAGATATAGCTCGTTTATACAATTTACAAATTTAATCTTATAAATGAATGAACAATACATCTAAATGCTCAAACAAAAGAAGGTTTACATCTGAAAATGAAGCAAGAAAAGAAAGATTGTTTGTAGAAAAAGAATACAATAAAAAATTTAGAATATACTTATGTACATTATGTCAAGGATGGCATTTTTCAACAATTAATTAATTATGATTGATATTTTATTTGGAATCATACAAGGTGTCACTGAATTTTTACCAATTTCTTCAAGTGGACATCTTGTTGTTTTGTCAGAGTTGTTTAAAGATAACAGTTTTAATACATATGAGATAGCGTTTTTACACCTCGGAACATTTTTTTCAATTTTAGTATATTACTTCAAAGACATTTTTCTGATCTTAAAAAACCGTAACTCATTGATTCAAATTTTTAAACTTATAGTTATAGGTGTAATGCCCGCTTCAGCTTTTGGATTATTTTTACCAATAAGTGATTTAATTGATGAAAGTAGTGCAATTTTAGTAATAACGGCATTAGCTTATATTTTTATTGCAAGTGTATTGTATTTTGCTGACAAGCTAGAAGAGGGTGGTAAAAGTATATTTGATCTTTCATTAAAAGAATCTCTAACAATAGGAATTGCCCAAGCCCTTGCATTATTTCCTGGAGTTTCAAGGTCAGGTATCACTCTAAGTGCGGCTTTGTATTTGAAATTAAAAAAAACTGAAGCAATATTCTTTTCACTTCTTCTAGGATTGCCTACAATTTTTGGTGCTTGGCTTCTAACATTTATACAGGCTACAGAACCTCTTGATAATTCTTTATGGATTCCTTGTTTTGCTGCATTTCTTTCCGGACTAGTTGCGATAAGAGTTCTTATTAATTTTACAGTTAATTCTAAATTGAATGTGTTTTCAATTTATTGCTTCTTAATGGGTTTGGTTTCGCTAGGAACTTACTTAATTAATCTTTAAATCAATCGGTTTCTTTTTAGGTTGAAATTTCAAAATTTCATTTGCAATATCAATGACATTCTTGAAGTTTGGATTATTTTTAAAAGCAAATAAATCACTTCCTTCAGAAGCAACAGTTATGTCTTCTAGTAAAGGCATCTCTCCAAGAATTGGTACATCAAGTTTCTTTGATAAATCTTTTCCCCCATCCTTACCAAATGGATAAAGTTTATTTCCATCAACTTCCATATATGACATATTTTCGATTACTCCAATAATGCTCGCATTAACTTTTTTAGACATAATTCCTGAACGCTCTGCAACCATTGTTGCATTTGTTTGAGGAGTTGTAACAACTATGTTTTCAAAATATTTTAAGAATTGAGATAAAGAGATTGAAACATCACCAGTACCAGGTGGCATATCTATAAGTAATATATCTATGTCTTGCCATAAAACTTCAAATAAGAATTGTTCTATGGCTTTATGAAGCATTGGTCCTCTCCATATAACGGCTTCGTCTTGTTTTACAAAATACTCCATTGATATAACACTTAAATTATTAATTTTTGATGGAAAGATTCTTTCATTAAATGGAATTGGAGGAAATTTAGCTCCTAAAATCTTTGGGACCGAGTACCCCCAAATGTCAGAATCAAGAATCCCAACTTTCTTTCCAAGTTCATCAAATGCAATACCAAGTAAGGACGTTACAGTAGATTTCCCAACACCTCCTTTACCAGAGGTGATCCCAATTATTCTTTTGTTTTTATGAAAGTTGTTTTTTAAATCTTCCATATCAATATTTGCACCAACAATTGCTGAGACTTCCTCTATTTGCTTTTCAGTTGGAGTTTTAAACTTAATCTCTAAATCATTATTTTCGTTAATTCGTTGACGTAAAACATCTCTAACCCACTCAATCTCAGTAAAGTCGAGAATTTCACATGATTTTTTCTTTAATTTTGTAATAGCATTTAACTCATCGAGGCTTCTATTAAATCCGGGATAGTTTATATCTTGAATATCCATGTTTAGTATTGTATTTATATTAGGTAATAATATTACATTATGATTAAAAGAAATTTACTGCTCATACTTTTAACAGCGCTTGTTGGTATCGCCGTGTTAAATGCTTCAAGTTCTAATGAACAAGTCAATACTATTTCAGATATAAATAATGGAATTGAAGTTGATTCACTAAAACAGTTACATTCATTAAGTATTGAGGAAATTAAGACAGAGTTTGTCATTCTTAATCTTTGGGCTAGTTGGTGTATTCCTTGTCAAAATGAAGTTGATGAATTATTAAAAATTTCTGAACAATCAAATATAACAGTCATCGGTATTCTTGTTGATGACTCGGCCTCAAATGGTAAAGAGTTTATTAAAGATAACAAAATTACATACAAGAATATATTAGAGGAAGCTGAGTCTGATATTGTTTTATCGCAGTTCAATTGGACTGGAATTCCAACTACCTTAGTTTTGGATAGAAATCTTTCAATTTTGCATACTCTTAATGGTGAAATTACGGCTAACGAAATAATTGAATTAACTAAATAGCCATTGTCTATGAGTAGTTTATAATTTACATATGGATGCAATATTATTTTGGAGAATTTTTCTAGTGTTGGGAAGCTTGGCTTACTTAGGAGCTTCGGGATTATTTGCATTAAAATTATTAGCTGCTGCTACAGGTAGAAAGAGAATAATAGATATCTTTATCAGATAGATTGGTAGCGGGGGTAGGATTTGAACCTACGACCTCTGGGTTATGAGCCCAGCGAGCTACCAGACTGCTCCACCCCGCGCTGAATTACTAATAATAATAAGAATTAATTTAAACTCAAGAAATTTAATTGTTATTTAAAAGCTCTAGAGCAAGATCTACATACTGTTGAGCTTGTTCAACAAGATTTTGATATAAACCTAGATTTCCATTCTGCAATTCTTGTTGAGCTTTTTCAAAAGCTTTAGTTGCTTTCTCTAGAAGCTCAAGAGCGCTTTCACCTTCTGAGTCCTCAACAATCTCAGTTGCAAAATCACCACCGAAAACACTAGCCAAAGCCTCGGACAAAGACTCCTCCATAATTATTCTGTCTTGAAAAACAACAACAACAAATTTAAATTCGGGTAATGGGTTTTGCTCTCCCTGAAGATAAATTGGTTGATAATAAAGTATTGATTGATTTATAGGAACAACAAATAGATTACCTTTAATAACACTTGAACCCTGCTGATCAAGAAGTGTAAATATTTGCGAAATATCAGGGTCTTGGTTGATTCTTGTTGCAACCTGACTAGGTCCATCAACAAACTCTCCTTTTGGTAGTCTAAAGTCGATTAACTGTCCATAATTTTCTGGATCGGCATCTGCAACTAAAAATGACTGCATGTTTGGTCTGTTTTCCGGATTAAATGGTTGAAAAATCAGATAGCTTAAATCACTTTCCCCAGGCAAGCTCATTAATAAATAATACGGTAGCATTGGTTTGAAACCTATTTCTGTAAACTCTCCTCTTAAAGTAGCAACTCTTGGTGTTGTTGAAGAGTCCGATGGTATTACCCAAGGATCTTCATCAGCATAAAATACTCTTGGATCAGTCATGTGATAATCTCTATACATATCGGATTGTATTGTAAATAAATCTTCTGGGTATCTTATATGATCAAGCAACTCATTACTCATAGAGCTTTTTGGTGTGAACAGATCTGGAAAAATATCTTTGTATGATGAAATTAGCGGATCATTTTCATCAACAACATAGAAGTTCATTGTGCCATCATATGCATTTACGACTGCTTTTACTGAATTTCTTAAATAATTAAAATTCATTGGAAGGCCAGAATTTTCATTAATTCTTCTTGTATCAGCTGGTTGAGCATAAGGATATTTGTCAGACACAGTGTACATATCAATTATCCAAAATAAATTTCCATCTATTAATGCCAAATATGGATCATTATCGGTGTATAGGAAAGGAGCTGCCTTTTTAACTCTACTTACAACATTTCTTTCCATAATTAATTTTGAGTCATCAGATAGCTGGTTTGAAATTAACAAATTTAATTCACTATATCTTAGTGCAAATCCAAGTCTTCTAAAAAACGAGCCAATACCTACACCACCATCTCCTGAATAATTTGTGTAAGCAACTGACTGACCTTCTGTAGACAAGGGATAGTCGACTTCATCTTGTAAAGAGTTTACAACTACATATTCAACGGATTCAGCTGATTCACCAAAATAGATTCTTGGTTGTTCTACCTCTAATTCACTAACAGTTGTAGTGGCGGGAACACCTTTTACATAAAAATCTGGCTGACCTTGGCTTGCAACATTATTTGCAGGACTAAAAACTACGCCATAACCATGAGTGTATTGAAGCCTTTCATTAACCCAACCAACTGCAGGCAAATTTGTTTGGTCTAATTCTCTAGCAGAGACCATGACCTGTGTTAGCTCACCATTAATTCTATAACGATCAACATCCACTTCATCCAGCGCGTAGTAAGCTCTGATCTCTTGAAGCTGACTATATGTTTCAGCTAAAACAGTTGGGTCCCATAATCTAATATTGTCAACAGTTTGAGCATTATCAGAAATGTCATTATCTGTTAAATTAGGTGAAGCCTCAAACGATTTTTCTTCAATACTATCTAAACCATAAGCAAGTCTTGTATAGTTGATATGGTTCTCAACATAAGGTAGTTCTTTGTTTAACTCATCAGGCACAACCCTAAATCTTTGAATTGCTGCAGGAACAACTCCGCCAACAATGATTGAAACAGCAAGCCACAAACTAATTGCAGTAGCTGGTAATAACCAACCTCTTCTTTTAATGTTAACTAACAACAATACTGCACCAAATAATGAAATTAATACCAGAAGATTTAACGCTGGTAAGTGCGCAACTACATCCGTATAACTTGCGCCAAAAACTTTACCTCTTGGAGAATACAGTAGCTCCATAGCGTCTAATCGATAAGCAAATGCTTTGAGTAAAGCTACAAACGCAAGCAAAACAGAAAGATGAGCTTTTGCACCACTACTAACCTCTGGCAACCTACCTTGACGAAGCTGAAGAGCTCCTGTTGCGATAAAAAATAAAATAATAATAAAAGAAGTAAAGATGACTAACTGAAATCCCCAAGATACAAAAAGTCTATACAAAGGTAATCCAAATACATAACTTGATACATCATATTGAAAAACTGGGTCTGCAACTCCAAAAGATTTTTGATTTATAAATAACAAAACCTGTTCCCATAATTGAGAAGCTCCAGCACCAAGAAATAGGGAAAGACCAATTGCACCCCAAAGTCTATATTTTAAGAAACGCTCATTAAAGAATTCTCTAAACCTAGTTAATGGATCTTGAGATTCAAATGATTCAAAAATGTCCATTACAGGTGTTGCTCTTACAGCAAGTCTTAAATTAACAAATATAAATGCAAAAGCGAGAAGGGATGTAGCTGCAACAAGAATAGACTTTGTTAAAAGAATTTTTATCCAGACTGAATTTAGGTCAACAGAATCAAACCACAAATAATTTGTAAAGAAGGTTGCTATAGCTCTTGCAATTGAAAATCCAATAATTCCAACAAAAACAAGAAAAGACAAGCCTCTTCTTTCGTTACCAGTATTTGTACCACCTATATTGACCATGTTTATATATTATTTATCTCTCGTCTTTAACGTGAACTATACTGCGAAATAACTGATAATGCTTCATCGAAAGAATCAACAGCTACTATTGCTGTTTTTTCGTCCTCAAATGGTTTGGCCTCTTCAAAATTCGCTACTGGAACAAGAATTAGTTCTGCACCAGCTCTTTTTGCAGCAATTATTTTTTGCTTGATACCACCGACAGGTCCTACAGAACCATCAATTTCAATTGTGCCAGTTCCAGCAACAATCATAGAGTTTGTTATATCTTCTGGAATTAAATTATTGTATACATTTA